>NZ_WLUL01000014.1:0-317500 GCF_009706585.1 Providencia sp. wls1916 | reverse complement strand
ACCAACTAGCTAATCCCATATGGGTTCATCCGATAGCGCAAGGACCGAAGTTCCCCTGCTTTGCTCCTAAGAGATTATGCGGTATTAGCTACCGTTTCCAGTAGTTATCCCCCTCTATCGGGCAGATCCCCATACATTACTCACCCGTCCGCCGCTCGTCAGCGAGAAGCAAGCTTCCCCTGTTACCGCTCGACTTGCATGTGTTAGGCCTGCCGCCAGCGTTCAATCTGAGCCATGATCAAACTCTTCAATTAAAAAGCTTGATGCTCAAAGAATGTTACTGTCGTTTGATTTCCGAAGAAACCAAATTACCTATTAGTTCATATATATGAATTAACGTGTTAGTCACTCTTCAAGACTTAAAATCAAATATTTTTTTGATAGTGTCCTGTGAGTGCCCACACAGATTGTCTGATAAATTGTTAAAGAGCGGTGCGACTTAATCTTTTGATTATCGACTTTAGGTCGTTGTCGCGAGGTGTCGTATACTACGTTTTTTATTTAGAAAGTCAAGCGATTATTTTCAACTATTTTCTTTCTTCACCTCTGTTATCACGGGGCTTCGAGGTTTTCTTCGAGCCGGTTTGTCGTGACAACGGATGCGCATTATAGGGAGCTCAAAAAATCTCGCAAGTGTTTTTTTTAAAATAATTTCCAATTGCTGATTTATCACCCAAAATGGTTACTTTGTGATGCTTTTTAAGGCTTTTGGCAGGTCTGCAAGACTATTAATCACCAAATCTGCACTCGCAATAGCGTCATCTGTAACAGGTTCGCCACTTTTTACTAACACATTTGTACCCACAAGAGCCGCTTTACCCGCTTGCATATCTGCAAGTTTGTCGCCAACCATAATAGAAGAAGTCATATCAATGTTTAAAAATTGCTGGGCATCTAAAAGCATTCCCGGTTTTGGTTTGCGGCAATTACATTCTTGCTTATATTCTTCTACTGTTGCATCTGGGTGATGAGGACAGAAGTAGATACCATCTAAATCAACACCGCGGTCAGCTAGAGACCAATCCATCCACTCAGTCAGTGTCATAAACTGGTCTTCGGTATAAATACCACGACCGATACCAGATTGATTAGTCACGACAACTAATGCATATCCCATCTTTTTGAGTTCAATCATGGCTTCAATTGAGCCTTCGATAAATTCGAAGTCATCAATTTGATGTACATAACCATGGTCGATATTAATTGTGCCATCTCTATCTAGAAAGATTGCTGGAATGCCTTTGCTCACTGCTTTACTCCTCAAACTGAAATGGTTTTTAGTATCTCATGAAAAGAAATGAAATGAGAATAGAATAAATCCATCAAACTTTATTGACTTAGACGTCTAGACGCCTTAACATCCAATACAAGTTAGATACAGTATCTTGAATATAATTCGTCAGAGAATAGAAGATAGAATGATAAAGCTCTCAAATATTAATAAAGTGTTCCAGCAAGGAAACCGCAATATACAGGCGCTGACTGATATCAGCCTGCATGTTCCTGCTGGTCAAATATATGGTGTCATTGGTGCATCCGGCGCAGGTAAAAGTACCTTAATTCGTTGTGTGAATATGCTGGAGCGTCCAACATCAGGGCAAGTCATTGTTGATGGACAAGATTTAACGTCTCTGCCAGAGAAAGAAGTCACAAAAGCACGCCGTAGAATTGGCATGATCTTTCAGCACTTCAACTTATTATCTTCACGCACTGTGTTTGATAACGTGTCGTTGCCATTAGAATTAGACAATACACCGAAAGAGACCATTAAACAGCGCGTTGATGAATTATTAGAGTTAGTCGGTTTATCTGAAAAGAAAGATGCTTATCCAGCAAACCTTTCTGGTGGTCAAAAACAGCGTGTGGCTATTGCCCGTGCCTTAGCAAACTCACCAAAAGTATTACTGTGTGATGAAGCAACAAGTGCATTAGATCCAGCAACGACGCGCTCTATTTTAGAATTATTGAAAGATATCAACCGTCGCTTAGGTTTAACCATCTTATTGATCACCCATGAAATGGATGTCGTGAAACGTATTTGTGACCAAGTGGCAGTGATCAGTGGCGGTCAGCTTATTGAGCAAGATAAAGTGAGTGAAGTTTTCTCTCACCCTAAAACGCCAGTTGCTCAAGCATTTATTAAGTCAACGTTAGTTATTGATATTCCTGATGACTATAAAGAACGTTTGCAGCCAGAGTCGGGTAAAGATCTCTCTCCGTTATTGAAACTGGAATTCACAGGGCAATCGGTGGATGCGCCATTAATCTCAATGGCCGTACGTAAATTTGATATCGATATTAATATCTTAAGCTCTCAGATTGATTATGCCGGTGGCGTTAAATTCGGTGTAATGCTGGCTGAATTACACGGCTTAGAAAATGGCATTGAGTCCACTATTACATTTTTGAAAGAGCACCATGTGAAAGTTGAGGTTTTAGGTTATGTCTGAGGGAATGATTTCACTGCTTATTTCAGGAACGATTGATACCATTATCATGACTTTCGTTTCTGCAATTTTAGGTTTTATTTTAGGTATCCCGACAGGCGTCCTACTTTATGTCACTCGTCGTGGGCAAGTAATGGAAAATACCGTTCTGTATAGCGTTATTTCTGCTGTCGTGAACATATTCCGTTCAATACCGTTTATTATTTTATTAGTCTGGATCAGCCCTTTTACCAAATTCATTGTAGGTTCTGCGATTGGTATTGAAGGTGCGATTGTTCCATTAACTGTTGGCGCAATTCCGTTTATTGCTCGCATGGTTGAAAACGCATTATTAGAAGTGCCGAATGGTTTAATTGAAGCATCACGCGCTATGGGTGCAACTCCGTTACAGATTATTCGCAAAGTATTACTGCCAGAATCTTTACCGGGGTTAATTAACGCAGCAACCATTACATTAATTATGTTAGTCGGTTATTCCGCAATGGGCGGTGCAGTGGGTTCCGGTGGATTAGGACAAATTGCAATGCAATATGGGTACTATACTTATAATCCATTAGTTATGAATACCGTTCTGGTTCTATTGATTGTCTTAGTATTCATCATTCAGTTCACGGGTGAATATCTAATGAAAAAAGTGTCGCATAAATAGTCCGTAATCTAGATAGTCAGAAACAATAGCAGCGCCAAAAAACGCTACACAGTAGTTAAGGTGCTATAAATAGTGTCTAAAGGGGTAAATTATGTCTATTAAGTTAAAATCAATTGCAGTAGTTGGCGCGCTGTTAGGAACATTAGCTCTCGCTGGCTGTGGTGAAAAACAAAAAGATCCAAATAGCATCAAAGTCGGTGTGATCATGGGCAAAGAGTTTGAAGTTGCTGAAGTTGCACAAAAAGTTGCTAAAGAAAAATATGGTCTGAATGTTGAATTAGTTTCTTTCAATGACTTCGTACTACCAAACGAAGCATTAAGCAAAGGTGATATTGATGCTAACGCATTCCAGCATAAACCTTATTTGGATCAGCAAATTAAAGACCGTAACTACAAATTAGTTCCTGTTGGAAATACCTTCATTTATCCAATTGCAGGATATTCTAAACAAATTAAATCCATTGATGAATTGGCTGACGGTTCACAAGTAGCGCTGCCAAATGACCCAACTAACTTAGGTCGTTCATTACTGTTACTGCAAAAACAAGGTTTGATTAAGTTAAAAGATGGCACAGGTTTAATGCCTACCGTGTTGGATGTTGTTGAAAATCCAAAAGGCTTAAAATTTGTTGAATTAGAAGCGCCACAGTTACCACGTGCTCTGGATGATCAAAAAATTGCATTGGCTATCATCAACACAACTTGGGCTAGCAGTGCAACACCAAAACTGACTCCAGCAAAAGATGGTCTGTTTGTTGAAGATAAAGATTCTCCATATGTGAACATTATTGTGGCTCGTGAAGATAATAAAGATAGCGAGAATGTGAAGAAGTTTATTCAAGCATATCAATCTAATGAAGTGGCAGAAAAGGCCAACGAAGTTTTCGATGGTGGAGCAGTTAAAGGCTGGTAAGCTTTTCTCTTAAAAAAAATGTGTATAAAATGCTAGGTGACTTTATGTCACCTAGTTTTTTTGTATCATACCGACAAGCATTAAACCGATTTGTTTCAAATAAATTAGCTTTAAACCGATTACATAATTAATGCGCTAGCGCAGATAATAAAAAGGTAATATTTATGAGATTGTTTTTGCTCGCCCTCGCTACATTTGTTTTAGCTGGGTGCGGAATTAATCAATACACCAGTCCAAGCATGAATAAAGGGTTTTCGAGCATGAAATTATCGAAACCTTTACCTGTCGAAACTGAAGAAGATGTCAGCGCAGAAAACATTAAATTAATGAACAGCCCTGAAGAATTATTAGGAATGCCATTTCGTGACTTAGGTATTGTATCTGGTGAGTCATGCAGAAAAAATGCAAAGAGTCCCCCGATTAACCTTGATTCAGCTAAAAACAGTATGTTGACGCAAGCCGCTTATATCGCTGCAGATGCAGTGTTATTACATCAGTGCCAAACCAAATCAGCACCGGGTTGTTACCAAGCAACGGTATGTGAAGGTAGCGCACTTAAAATTGTTGAATAATCAACTTATGCAATCTTTTCAATTTAATGTTATCGGGCATATCGAATCCCCTTATAAAGAAAAGTTTGCTATTCCTCGCCAGCCTGGGCTGGTTCAAAACGGCTTTGGGCGTTTGCATTTACATCCGCCATACAATGACCCCAATGCCGTTAGAGGATTAACTCAATTTAGTCATATTTGGGTGTTGTTTGTTTTTCACCAAACGATAGAAGGTGGCTGGAAATCGCTAGTACGCCCTCCCCGCTTAGGTGGTAACGATAAAATGGGTGTGTTTGCCACTCGTTCAACATTTCGACCAAACCCGATTGGGATGTCGTTAGTTGAATTAAAAGATGTGACTATCGAAAACAACCAAGTCATCCTTGAACTCGGTAGCCTAGATTTAGTTGATGGCACACCAGTGATAGATACCAAACCGTATCTACCTTTTGCTGAAGCTATCACAACCGCCAAAGCAGGTTATGCTCAAGAAGCACCCTCAGAAGATATGCAGGTTATATTTAGCACACAAGCTCAGCTTGAATGTGATAAATACCAATCTCACTATCCTGGATTAGCGTCTTTTATTGAGCAAGTATTAAAGCAGGACCCACGTCCTGCCTATAAGAAACAATCCAATGAAGCCCGTGATTATGCGGTTCATTTATTAGATTTCAATGTACGCTGGCGAGTGACTAATAATATCACTGAAGTGTTTGCCATCGAACGTAATGAAAAATCGCGTTAACCTCTTTTGACAAAGCATCGTCACTGGTAGACTAGCTGTTTATTCCGCTGCTTAGCAGCTTTAAATTATTGGGTAGGCATAAGCCCTACCATAATTTGTTGTTCTAATGGAACCTATACAATGCGTACTAGCAAATATCTGCTCTCAACTCTAAAAGAGACCCCTGCGGATGCAGAAGTTATCAGCCACAAGCTGATGCTGCGTGCAGGGATGATCCGTAAACTTGCTTCTGGTCTGTATGACTGGTTACCCACAGGCGTGCGTGTTCTGCGTAAAGTAGAAAACATCGTTCGTGAAGAAATGGAAAATGCAGGCGCTATCGAGGTATCTTTACCCGTCGTTCAACCTGCTGACTTATGGCAAGAAAGTGGACGTTGGGAACAATATGGCCCTGAGTTACTGCGCTTTGTAGATCGTGGTGAACGTCCTTTTGTTTTAGGTCCAACCCACGAAGAAGTTATCACTGATTTAGTGCGTAACGAGATCACTTCATACAAACAATTACCATTGAATTTATTCCAAATTCAAACCAAATTCCGTGATGAAGTTCGTCCTCGTTTCGGTGTAATGCGTTCTCGTGAATTTATCATGAAAGATGCATACTCGTTTCACACAAGCCAAGAGTCATTGCAAGAAACTTACGATGCAATGTACCAAGCTTATAGCAAAATTTTCACCCGTATTGGCTTTGATTTCCGTGCAGTACAGGCAGACACCGGTTCTATCGGTGGTAACGCTTCTCACGAATTCCAAGTCTTAGCACAAAGCGGCGAAGATGATGTTGTCTTCTCCACTGAATCTGATTTTGCAGCCAATATCGAATTTGCTGAAGCGGTTGCGCCAAGTGTTCAACGTGCAGCACCAAGCCAAGAGATGCATTTAGTTGATACACCAAATGCAAAAACGATTGCTGAATTAGTTGAACAGTTCAATCTGCCAATCGAGAAAACAGTTAAGACTCTGATTGTCCATGCCGAGAAAGACTCTGGTCATACTTTAGTTGCTCTGTTAATTCGTGGCGACCATGAACTTAATGAAATTAAAGCAGAAAAACACCCATTAGTGGCAAGCCCACTGCAATTTGCATCAGAAGAAGAGATCCGTAAAGCTGTTAACGCAGGTCCTGGCTCTTTAGGTCCTGTGAAAATGCCAATGCCAATCGTCATTGACCGCAGCGTTGCGGTGATGAGTGACTTTGGTGCAGGTGCTAATATTGATGGTAAACACTACTTTGGCATCAACTGGGAACGTGATCTCCCACTGCCGGAAGTTTACGACCTGCGTAATGTGGTAGCGGGTGACCCAAGTCCAGATGGTAAAGGTACCCTGTTAATCAAACGCGGTATCGAAGTGGGCCATATCTTCCAGTTAGGCACAAAATATTCTGAAGCAATGAAAGCCTCTGTGCAGAATGAAGAAGGTCATAACCAAATCGTGACAATGGGTTGCTATGGTATTGGTGTAACACGTATTGTTGCAGCTGCGATTGAGCAAAGCCACGATGAGCGCGGTATTGTATGGCCTGACGCTATCGCACCGTTCCACGTTGCTATCCTGCCAATGAACATGCATAAGTCTTATCGCGTTAAAGAAGTTGCTGAAAAACTGTATGCAGACCTGAAAGCACAAGGCATCGATGTTATTTTTGATGACCGTAAAGAGCGTCCGGGTGTGATGTTTGCCGATATGGAACTGATTGGTGTTCCGTACACTATCGTCATTGGTGATCGTAATTTAGATACTAACCAAGTTGAATATAAATCACGCCGCAGTGATGACAAACAACTAGTTGGTTTAGATAACGTAGTTAGCTTCCTAAAAGAAAAATTAGCTAAATAACCGTTACGTTAGCCTAAATAAAAAGCTCAGAGTTCAGTTTTACTGTCTCTGAGCTTTTTTATTACCACTAAGCCTTTTTACAATATAACCAAAACGAATTCAGGTTATTTGCAGGAGCGGGTTTTATCAAACTGAATATTCCCTGTAGGAATAAATGCAGAATCAAATTGACCGTCTTCCATTGATGGGCGAATTGAATAGAAACCATCCACTTCTAAATACACTGGCGTACCGCCATCCACATCGGTATCACTATAGGCTTTCTCTAGCTCAATACCTGACGTTGCATATTTACGCCCAGAACCACATTCAGTAAATACAGCGGCATCCGCCATATAACGATATTCGCCACGCTTTTTACTTGGAGTGACCTGTTTTAAGGTATGGTTCATTGAGCTCTCAATCGCCTTGCCTTCTAAATCTAGCAGTGTGATTGACTGGTTATCAGGAGATTGTGCAAAGTATGTACGTTCTGCTTTTGAGTTAGTTAATGTTAATACATTTTCCGTGCTAGACCAGTTACCTGTTTCATGGAACATTTGGTTCCCTTCACGGGTTTCTAAATAAAGCAGTTGCTCAACATAGCTACCATCTGGATTAACTAATAGTGTTGCTTCAATTCCCGAACAATCCGCACAAGGAAGTACACCACTATAAACATGGTCTACAGGCGCAAAATTTGCTTCATTGACACTACTTTGACAGCCGGATAATGCCACAGCACCCGCTGAAATAAGAGCTAATAAAAGTACTTTCTTCATTATAATTCCCTTCAGATCATTCAATTATCACTGTTTCGCTTATTAAGACATCATAACATCTCAACCAATAAAAAAATAAGGTATGCAAAAGTTTACAATCGGATAAATAACCAGCTAAAGATATCAGTTTAGTGAATAAGAATTTTCCTTTTCCCACGTCACTGATTATAGTTATTAAATTACTATGCTATTATCGAGCCAAGCACTTTTGATTTAGCTTTTTATTTCATCGGTAAATGCTTAGCCGATAATGCTTAGTCGATAAATGCTAGAGTTTTTAGATAATACAAACATGTTCAAGGCGGCAATAACCGCCACTAACACAGTGGTGAGGGAATATGTCTACAGATAATGAATATCAACCAATCAATTGTGATGATTACGAATATCTAGAAATCGCATGCCAGCGTCAATTAAAGCTGCAAATTAAGCTTAATGACGGCGAGAATATTGAAGGGCAAGCCAGTGATTTGCTCCTACGAAAAAAAATTGAGTACCTCGTCCTGATCACACAGGAAGGCACTAAGGAGCTAAGACTGGATATTATCTCATCCTTCAGTCATCCTGAAATCGGCACTATCGTTGTCGACCACTCCCACTAATACTCGTTTTTCTGAGTTTCTTCTATGCCCCTTATGATAGTCACAGTCATAAGGGGTTTCTACTTTTTGGGTAGTCTATGCAGCTTATTCGCAGGAAAACTCATTGGTATTTATCCAATGTTCGGAATTTTGCCAATCAATAGCAATCCCAACAGTGTCTTCTCCCACAAATCCATCAGGAGTAATAAAACATCCCACGGCACAAATTAGTGTTTCGTTATAGTAAATCAGCGGGGTTCTTTCTCGCATCCATGGAGCAACACCCAATTCTTGCCAAATCTTTTTACTACTGCGTGAATGATGGCGACCAACAATATTTAGTGAGCCTTGCAATCCAAAGCGAATTGTCACTTTTTCCGTTTCTTGTGGTGGGCGGATCTGCCCTTCTCCATCCATCACAACCAGTGTTCCCAGTGATTCAGGTAAGAGATAAGCCTCTGGATAATTCCACTGATACTGTTTTCCCATCAGGCTATTAATGCGCTTAACCACCCACAGAGCCCCTTGATAACGGCGAATTTCCACATCACCCAAGCGACAGATAGGTTCTGCATCCTGCCGGGCAAGTGCCACTTCCTGCCAAATTCGTTCTAATTGATTAAATGGCGGCATAGCAAGTTGGTGAAGACCAATCCATCTGCGGATCAAGGCGTTACGCTTGGCTACTGAACAATGGATAAGCCCATCGATGTATAATCCACCGCGATAATCAATAATGTCATCAAGGGAATCTTGTAGCAGTTCATCCAGTAATGCTTCTTGTTCTGCGCATAATAATGCGCTTCGGGAAACTGCATTCGCAAAATGAGGCCAGCGTTCAGATAATCTTGGCATAATATTCAAACGCAAGAAGTTACGATCATATCGGTCATCTTGATTACTATCATCTTCAACCCAAGGAAGTTGATGTTCCGTTCGATAGTTTTCTAATTCATGGCGAGAAATAGAAAGCAAAGGACGTAATAGAACTGTTTTTCCACTTTTTGCTTGAAAAGAAAGTGATTCCGGCATCGCGGAAAGCCCTGCGGGGCCGCTTCCGCGTTTAAGTGCCAGCATAAAGGTTTCTGCTTGGTCATCAAGATGCTGAGCCGTCACCAAAATTTCATCTTCGAGTAGCTCATCACGATATGCCTGATAACGTTCAGTTCTTGCAGCCGCTTCAACACCAATCTGAGCGCTATCTACAGTTACATGCTGGCAAATAAACGGAATATCCCATTGTTGGCATAATGAAGCGCAGTGAGCTTCCCATTTGTCCGCTTGAATATTTAAACCATGATGAATATGAATTGCGCGGATTTGGAGTAAAGGATTTATGCTATTTTTGATTTGATAAAGGGCATGCAACAGTACGGTAGAATCAATGCCACCACTGAATCCAACCAGAATTTTTTGATAGTTTTTTATTTTACTGTAAACGTGCTCAACAATAATTGCTGATTTTTCGGCCATTAACCTGCCCTTCCCCATTATTTTTACGATTTTTCTAGCGCTAGAACATAATATACCGAACATAATCACAAGAAAAATCTGCATCAATATTTAAGGATATTCAGATGTAAATGGGGTGCAAGGGAAAAGATATCGAGTTAGCAAGAAAAACCCCGCCTAAGCGGGGAAGAAAAAATTAACGGTACCACTACAATGCAATATTACCGCTTTAGTTCTATGTCAGCCGATGTACCTCTTACCGAGTTTCCGTTTTCGAACTGAATGACAATAGTCATATAAATGGTGTCTCCAATACTGCTAACTGCATTAGTCCCAAACTTAATCGAACTGCCATCATCAGTTACTGGTGAATTAATTTCAGTCTTACCACCAATAGAATAATGCATTGATTTCTTTCTATAACCACTTCTTTTTAGGTATTCATGAGTGCTTATTGACCTAGGCTGGCCATAACCAAGGTGTGCATAGTCTATCTCCATATTGTATCCATATCCGGAACGATCCCCTATCTGGTTGCCGTTAAATATCCGTATTTTGGATGACTCCAGTATTTTTTCTACTGTGACTTTATTCGATTGAGCTTCAATCCCCGTATTCGGCGTACCACTTAGTGCGCGAGGGGTGACGTTAAAAGAAATTGTGCACCCTACATCGACGTCTTTTATGGTATACGTTTTGGTCGTCGTCAGATTTTGAATATAGCACTTTGGATAATTAAGGTTCTGAACATTGATTAATAAAAATGAAAACTAAAGTATGAGCCATAAAAAACGGGAGCTGGCTAAACCGACTCCCGTTTCAAAATAGGCTGGATTACACTTAATAGGTTAGCTAATTAGCAGTAACCATATCCCATCAGACGTTGATAACGACGATTTTTCAATGCTTCTTCATCCAGAGTTTCTAACTCATTCAAGTCTTGCGTGATTTGTGCTTTCAGAGATTCCGCAATTTCATCGTAATTACGATGAGCGCCGCCCAGAGGTTCAGGGATCACGCTATCAATCAGCTTCAGCTCTTTCAAGCGAGGCGCCGTAATACCCATCGCGTCAGCCGCTAATGGTGCTTTATCAGCACTTTTCCACAGAATAGATGCACAACCTTCTGGTGAGATAACGGAATAAGTGCTGTATTGCAGCATATTCACTTTATCACCCACACCAATCGCTAACGCACCACCTGAACCGCCTTCACCGATCACGGTACAGATCACCGGAACGGATAAGCGAGACATTTCACGTAAGTTACGCGCAATCGCTTCGGATTGACCGCGCTCTTCTGCACCAACACCCGGATATGCACCCGGTGTATCGATAAACGTAATAATTGGCAGGTTAAAACGCTCAGCCATTTCCATCAGACGCAGTGCTTTACGGTAGCCTTCTGGTGCTGGCATACCAAAGTTACGGCGAATTTTCTCTTTCGTTTCACGACCTTTTTGATGACCAATAACCATCACAGGGCGCCCATCTAAACGAGCTAAACCACCAATAATCGCTTTGTCATCGGCATACGCACGATCACCCGCTAATTCTTGGTAATCTGTAAAAATGCGAGAAATGTAATCCAAAGAGTATGGACGACGAGGGTGACGAGCGAGTTTAGCAATTTGCCAAGCCCCCAGATCAGAGAAAATCTTACGTGTCAGTTCAACACTTTTTTCACGTAAACGAGCAACCTCTTCATCCAGGTTGACTTCTAAGTTGTTATCTTGACGGCTAACTGCAGTTAGGGAATCGATTTTCGCCTCTAATTCAGCAATCGGCTGTTCAAAATCAAGAAAGTCCAGACTCATAATATTCCTATTTTAGTCAAATTCTAATTCTACCTGCTCACTACCCAGCAGAGTTCGAAGGTCGTTCAGAAGGGGATCCACGGGTGTTACACGCCAAACAACGCCAAACTTAAGCTTAGCTCTGGCATCATCCTTCTGATAATACAAGTGAACCGGTATCGTGCCTGAACGGTGAGGTTCAAGCGCATTACGAAGCCGATTCAGTAATTGATCGTTAATCTGTTTATCGGACAGTGAAATTGCAAGGCCGCGCGCATACTTTTCCCTTGCTTCTCCGATATCCATCAATTCGCGCACTGTCATTTTATTACCACCATTGAAATCATCAAAGCTGACCTGACCGGTGGCAATTAAAATATTGTCTTTTTCCAACATATGTTGGTATTTATCCAGCGCATCTGAAAATAACATAATATCCAGACGACCGGAACGATCATCGAGTGTGCAAATCCCAATTCGGTTTCCACGTTTGGTTGTGATCACTTTGGCAGAGAGCACTAAACCTACCACAGTTGTCACTTGACCACGAGGGGTTGGGTTCACATCTTTCAATCTCAAACCATTTGTATAACGCTCTATCTCACTTAAGTATCGCGTTATTGGGTGACCTGTCAAATAGAGCCCCAAAGTTTCGCGCTCACCTTCTAGCACAACTTGCTCAGGCCACTTCGGCACACTCGCATAAGAACTTTCAACCTGCTCAGGGGCTTCTGCAAGCACCCCAAACATATCCCCTTGCCCGATAGCTTCTGCTTTCGCATGCTGATCTGCCGCTTTTAATGCGTCTTCAAGGGATGACATCAACGCCGCTCGGTGAGGACCTAAATGATCGAATGCCCCTGCCATGATCAGCTTTTCCATCACTCGGCGGTTAATCTTTTTAATATCCACTCGAGCACAAAGATTGAAAATTTCTTTAAAGATCCCGCCTTGTTGGCGAGCTTCAATAATCGCTTCGATTGGGCCTTCTCCAACGCCTTTAATTGCGCCGATGCCGTAAACTATCTCACCTTCATCATTCACATGGAAGTGATATAACCCACTATTGATATCTGGTGGCAATACTTTCAAGCCCATACGCCAACATTCATCAACCAGTCCGACTACTTTTTCCGTGTTATCCATATCCGCAGTCATTACTGCAGCCATAAATTCAGCCGGATAGTGGGCTTTTAGCCATAATGTTTGGTACGAAACCAGCGCATAGGCAGCGGAGTGTGATTTGTTAAATCCATAACCGGCGAATTTTTCCACCAAGTCAAAGATTTTCATCGACAACTCACCATCTACCCCGTTTTTGATGGAACCTTCCTCAAAAACGGAGCGCTGTTTTGCCATTTCTTCAGGTTTCTTTTTACCCATCGCACGACGCAACATATCCGCGCCACCGAGGGTATAACCGGCTAAAACCTGAGCAATCTGCATAACCTGTTCTTGGTATAGGATAATACCATAAGTTGGCTCTAGAACAGGTTTTAATGATTCGTGCTGCCAATTTACATCAGGATATGAGATCTCTTCACGACCATGTTTACGGTCGATAAAGTTATCTACCATCCCCGATTGCAGCGGACCTGGGCGGAATAACGCCACCAGAGCGATCATATCTTCAAAACAGTCCGGTTGCAGGCGTTTAATCAGATCCTTCATTCCTCGGGATTCTAATTGGAATACCGCCGTGGTTTCTGAACGCTGCAACATGTCGAAGCTTTTCTTATCCTGTAAAGGAATAGCTGCAATATCAATCGGCTCTAAATTTTTCTTGGCTCGACGGGCATTGATCATCTCCAATGCCCAGTTAATAATGGTCAGCGTACGCAGACCTAGGAAGTCGAATTTTACCAAGCCAGCATATTCGACATCGTTTTTATCGAATTGTGTAACGGGGTTATTGCCTTCAGCATCGCAATAGAGCGGTGCAAAATCCGTAATTTTAGTTGGTGCAATAACTACCCCACCGGCGTGCTTACCGGCGTTACGCGTTACCCCTTCAAGCTTACGCGCCATATCGATTAGCGCTTTAACCTCTTCATCTGCTTCATAAATTTCAGGCAGCTGCGGTTCTGCTTCAAAGGCTTTTTCAAGGGTCATTCCCGGATCAGGGGGAACGAGTTTAGAAATTCGGTCAACGAAACCATAAGGGTGCCCCAGCACCCGTCCCACGTCACGAATAACAGCTTTTGCTGCCATCGTACCAAAGGTAATAATCTGGGATACCGCGTCTCGCCCATACATTTGAGCAACGTGATCAATAACTTGGTCACGTTTTTCCATACAGAAGTCAACGTCAAAGTCTGGCATTGATACCCGCTCAGGGTTCAAGAAACGCTCAAACAGCAGGTCAAGTTCAAGTGGGTCTAAGTCAGTGATTTTTAGTGCATAAGCCACTAAAGAGCCCGCACCTGAGCCTCGCCCTGGACCAACAGGAACACCGTTATCTTTCGACCACTGAATAAACTCCATTACGATCAAGAAGTAGCCAGGGAATCCCATTTGGTTGATAACGTTGAGTTCGATTTCTAAACGTTCATCATATTCAGGGCGTCTTTCTGCTCGGACTTTTTCATCTGGGAATAAGAATTTAAGGCGCTCTTCCAGACCTTCTTTTGAACGCATAACCAGAAAGTCTTCCGTTTCCATATCCCCTGTCGGGAATTTCGGTAGGAAATATTCACCAAGACGAATAGTGACGTTACAGCGCTTAGCAATCTCTACACTATTTTCTAATGCTTCAGGGATGTCGGCAAACAGCTCGCACATCTCTTCTTCAGTACGTAAGTATTGCTGAGGACTATAATTTTTTGGACGCTTCGGATCGGCTAACGTGAATCCATCATGAATAGCGACACGAATTTCATGGGCATCAAAATCGCTGCTTTCAATGAAACAGACATCGTTGGTAGCCACTACAGGCAGACCACGCTGAGTTGCTAATTCGACAGCAGCATGTAGGTAGCTCTCTTCATCAGGTCGCCCAGTACGAATAAGCTCAAGATAGTAAGCATCAGGAAAGTGGGTTTGGTAGAACGCTAAACTTTCATCCACTAGTGCTTGGTTACCGCGGAGTAAAAACTGCCCCACATCCCCTTTTCGACCGCCTGATAGCAGGAGCAAACCCTCTTTATGTTTGACGAGCCAGTCACGATGAATCGTGGGACCAATTGCGCCATAACCTTTTTGGTAAGCTTCGGAGATGAGTAAGGTGAGGTTTTGATAGCCTTCGTTGTTGCGAGCCAGAACCGTTAAGTGAGCAACCTCATCACCAAGTTGCTCACTTTCCATATAAAAATCAGCCCCAATGATCGGCTTGATACCTGCACCATGAGCCGCACCATAAAACTTCACTAACCCACAAAGGTTAGTAAAATCCGTGATGGCAAATGCAGGCATGCCCATGGCGGCGACTTTTTTCACTAATGGAGCGGTTTTCGCCAGCCCATCAATCATGGAGTAGTCACTGTGAACACGTAGATGAATAAAACGAGGAGAAGCCATTAACTTTATACCTATTTTTCTTATGCCGACTATTTAATGTCTAACGCACGTCTTACAGGCGCGAAGCTTTTACGGTGAAATTCGGTAGCGCCAAACTCAGCTAATTTTTCTAAATGATACGCTGTAGGGTAGCCTTTGTGTTTCGCAAAACCATATTCAGGGAAAGCTTTATCAAGCTCGACCATTTCTCTATCTCGAATCACTTTAGCCAGAATTGATGCAGCGCTGATCTCTTGGACTAAACTATCACCTTTGACAACAGCCTGTGATGGCATGGTCAATTTAGGGCAGCGGTTGCCATCCACTAAGACGAATTCTGGTTGAATTGAAAGGCCTTCTACCGCTCTTTGCATTGCCAACATAGTCGCATGCAATATGTTGAGTTGGTCAATTTCCTCAGGTTCTGCACGGCCAATGCACCAACACAGTGCTTTTTCTTTGATCTCATCGAACAACTTTTCACGCTTTTTTTCGCTAAGTTTTTTCGAGTCAGCAAGTCCTGCTATTGGGTTATTAGGATCTAAAATAACCGCTGCAGTCACTACAGCGCCCACTAAAGGTCCACGCCCCACTTCATCAACGCCAGCAATTAAGTTGGCTTTCGGGTATATAAATTCCATTATTTTCTAACCAAATCTAATACAGCATCAGCGGCTTGTTGGTCTGCATCACAACGAATCAGTTGATGCAATTGTAAGAAAGTTTCCTTCAGCGCGTCTACTTGCTCTCCACCTTCCAACAATGGAAGTAACTGGTCTGCAAGCTGCTGTGGCTGGCACTCTTCTTGGAGTAATTCTTTCACGATTTCTTTCCCTGCCAATAAATTTGGCAAAGAAACATAAGGCGTTTTGACTAAGCGCTTGGCAAGCCAGAATGTGAAAGGCTTCATGCGATAACCCACTACCATTGGGCATTTGGTTAGCATACATTCTAAGGTCGCGGTGCCAGAAGCAAGTAATGTCGCATCTGCTGCGGTCATTGCATCGCGAGCCTGTCCATCCAAAATATGGACATTCAACTCTGGAGCAACCTGTTGTTTTATTTCATCGAATTGCTGGCGGCGTTTCTGATTTACCAGAGGCACGACAATATGTAGATCGGCAAAGTGGCTACTTAATAGTGTAGCGGTTTTTAAGAAATCAGCGCTAAGCATTTCGACTTCAGAATGGCGACTTCCCGGTAACAATGCTAAACATTTTGCAGTTACGGGGATATTTAAACGTTCACGCGCAGCCTGTTTATCAGGGTTTAAGGGGATTGAATCCGCCATGGTGTGCCCAATAAAACGGCAAGGGACATCAAAACGGTCATAAAATGCTTTCTCAAATGGGAGAAATGCTAAGACTAAATTTGTGGAACGACCAATTTTGAATACGCGCTTTTGGCGCCATGCCCAAACAGATGGGCTGACATAATGAATGGTTTTAATGCCTTTTGATTTTAAGCGACCTTCAAGGGTGATATTGAAATCAGGCGCATCAATGCCAACAAACACATCAGGTTGTAACTCAGTAAAACGCTGAGTTAAATCTTTACGGATGGATAATAAACGAGGTAAACGACCAAGGACTTCAACAATCCCCATGACGGCGAGCTCTTCCATTTCATACCAAGCTTCACAACCTTCTGCTTGCATGAGAGGACCTGCAACACCGACAAAACGGGCATTGGGGACTTGTTGTTTTAAGGCGCGGATAAGTCCTGCGCCTAAGATATCACCAGAGGTTTCTCCGGCAACAAGGCCAATAGTAAGTGGGCGGTTGCTATTCACCAAAATTCGCTCCTTATTAAAGGCCTTTTCTTGTATTCATCTGCAGCTGCAAAAATTAACGAATAATTCCGCGCTTAGATTGTGCTGAGTCTTCTAAGAAATCACTAAATACTTTGACGTGTTCGTCAGTTTTTGCCATTTCAGCAATTTCTTCACGTGCTTCTTCCAAAGACTTCCCTGAGCGGTATAACGTTTTGTAGGCGTTACGAATAGCGTGCAGAGATTCTTTTTCAAAACCACGGCGTTTTAAACCTTCAAGGTTTAAACCAAATGGAGTTGCATGGTTGCCCTGTGCAATAACGTATGGAGGTACGTCTTGTGCAACACCAGAGCATCCACCGACCATTACGTGCGCACCAATCTGACAGAATTGATGCACCGCAGTCATGCCACCAATAATAGCGAAATCACCAAGAGTGACGTGACCACCTAACGTTCCGTTATTCGCGATAATACAGCGGTTACCAATGATGCAGTCATGCGCAATATGGACGTTAACCATCAGTAAGTTATCATTACCAATTTTAGTTAGGTCACCGCCTTGTGTGGTTCCACGGTGGATAGTCACACTTTCACGGATGCGGTTACGGTCGCCAATCTCAACGCGAGTTGGCTCACCTTGGTATTTCAGGTCTTGGTTAATTTCACCAATCGAAGCAAATTGAAAAATAACGTTGTCACGACCAATTTTCGTGTGTCCGTTTACAACAACGTGAGATTTCAGCTCAGTACCTTCACCAATTTCAACATTAGCGCCGATATAGCAAAAAGGACCAATGCGTACATTGGCATCAATAACAGCTCCATCTTCTACAATAGATGAGGGATGAACATAGGCAGTTTTGTCAATCATATCAGACCTCACGACGACGGGCGCACATCATTTCTGCTTCGCAGGCCACTTCTCCATCAACTTTTGCTACACCTTTAAAACGTGCAACACCGCGACGTTCTTTGATAAATTCAACTTCCAGGATCATTTGATCTCCTGGCAGAACTGGACGTTTAAAGCGTGCGTTATCAATCGCTGCAAAATAATACAGCTCGCCGGGTTCAAGTTTGCCTACGCTTTTAAATGCAAGGATACCCGTAGCCTGAGCCATTGCTTCTAAAATTAAAACACCTGGGAAAATTGGTTTGCTCGGGAAATGTCCCTGAAAGAATGGCTCGTTAAAAGAGACGTTCTTTACCGCGCGCAAAGATTTACCTTCTTCAAAATCCAATACACGGTCAACCAAAAGGAATGGGTAACGGTGCGGAAGTAGTTCTAAGATTTCTTCTATATTCAGAGTATGATTATCACTCATCGAAATACTCTTCCTGTCTATTAATACTATTTAATTAATGAATCGGCCCGCTTTAACTCAATAGCGAGTTAACAGGCAGGCCGGAAAAAATGTAACTCAAGAAACTATTTTAGCTTGAATTACCAAATAATTACTGATTTTTTTGATTTTGGCTATCTAATTCACGTTCAAGTGTTTTTAGACGCTTATTCATCTCATTGATGCTTAAGACTAAAGCTGCGGTTTTACGCCATGCTTTATTCGGCTGTAAAGGAATACCGGAAGAGTAAACTCCTGGCTCAGTAATTGGTCGCATGACCATTCCCATACCTGTTACGGTAACCTTGTCACAGATTTCCATATGACCATTGATAACACTGGCTCCGCCAATCATACAATAGCGACCGATTTTTAAACTACCAGCCATAATGACGCCACCCGCAACTGCGGTATTATCGCCTATTGTTACATTGTGCGCAATTTGGCATTGGTTATCGATGATAACGCCATTGCCAATGACTGTGTTATCTAATGCGCCACGGTCAATTGTTGTACACGCACCGATCTCAACACGAGATCCGATGATCACGGTACCTAATTGTGGGATCTTGATCCAATTACCACGATCATTGGCATAACCAAAGCCATCAGAACCGATCACTGTGCCTGACTGGATTAAGCAACTTTCCCCAATCTCAACATGATGGTAAACACTGACATTCGCCCATAAACGGGTGCCTGCACCAATGCGGGTATTTTTACCAATAAAACAACCTGCACCAATCATAACGTTATCACCTAGCACAACGCCACTTTCGATAACGGCATTCGCGCCAATTGCGACATTCTGACCAAGCTGGGCATCATCAGCAATGACCGCTGACGCATGGATATTCTCAGCAGGGGCTGGAGTGGTATCCATAATTTGCGCCATGTGCGCATAAGCAAGGTAAGGATTATCTACAACCAGTGCAGCAACCTTACAAGCACTCAGATCTTTTTCAGTTAATACCACAGCAGCAGCTTGGCAATCTGCCAACTTATCGCTGTAACGGCTATCAGATAAAAAAGTAATCTGCTGATTATTCGCTGAATACATCGGTGCAATACCGGTGATGACGATATCGCCATCACCGTGTAACTGTGCATTCAACTGCTGAGCAAGGTCAGCTAATCGAATTGAAGACATCTATTATTTAACCTGTTTTTGAACCTGACTGGTGATATCGATACCATCTTTTGCATACGCAACTGCGTTTGCATCGATAACAACATCATAGCCTTCTTTCGCTGCAACAGATTTAATAGAATCTTGGATACGGCTCAGGATTTTATTACGCTCTTCAGCTTGACGACGACGATTGTCTTCTTCAAATTTCTGAGCTTTTTCAGCGAACTGGTCACGTTTAGTGATTAATTCTTTTTCCTGCTTTTCACGATCGCTAGTGCTCATAGTCGCGCCGTCACGACGCAGTTTTTCTACGCGTGATTGCAGATCTTTTTCCAGATTCTGCAGTTCAGTAGCACGGCTTTTGAATTCACTCTCAAGCTGTTTAGCAACGGCTTCACGAGCAGGCATGTTCTGGAAAACTTCGCCAACATTAACGATAGCGATTTTTTCAGCATACGCACCCGCAGACATTGCTAAAGCAATACTTACACCCGCTGCACACAACAATTTTTTCACACTAAACTCCTTAACCCATTCTTATGGCTGGAAATTTTGGTAGCCCTCATTATTTTATGAGGGCTGATTTCGATAGAGACTGAATTATTACCAAGTTCTACCAATATTAAATTGGAACTGTTCTGATTTGTCGCCTTCGTAATCCTTGATAGGTTGCGCATAGGAGAAGACCAGAGGCCCAAGTGGCGAAATCCACTGTAAAGCAATACCCGTAGAAACACGGACGTTAGTTGCTGTACCGTAGTCAGGCATACCTGCACGCCATGCTGGGTTAATACTGTTCCAGTTGGTATCCCATACGGTTCCCGCATCTACAAACAGAGATGTACGGATCGTATTCGCATATTTTTCGTCGATAAATGGCGTTGGTGTAATCAGCTCAAATGAACCTGCATACATCGCGTTGCCACCAACCGCATCGCTGGATGGGCTACCTGGCTCAGGACCATCTTTGCCATCTACATTCTTCAGATATACAGCTTTCGGACCGATGTTATTTGAACGGAAACCACGGATAGTGCTAGAACCCCCTGCATAGAAGTTCTCATAGAATGGCATTTGTTTGCTACCAATACCATCACCATAACCCGCCTGCGCGCGACCTAACACAACCCATGTTTCATCATCATTCAATGGGAGATATTGGGCAGTATCAAAACGCAGTTTGTAGTATTCGTTATCAGAACCTGGGACAGTAATTTTGCCTGAAACACTGGTTTTGTTACCCGATGTTGGGAAGAAACCACGGTTTAAGGAGTTATATGTCCAACCTAAGTTTAGCGTAAAGTCATCAGCTCTGAAGCTTTCTTTGTTACGACCATCTTTAGTCACCGGTGGGTTTTCACCCATAGATTGTAGATAGTCCCACATTGCAGCTTGCGCACGCATGTCAGACAGGTCGTTATGAACATAACCCGCACCAATACGGAAGGAGTTATTTTCATTGAATGGGAAGCTTAATGTGCTATCTAAACCATACGTTTTGTTGTTATAGCCAGATAAGTCCGCATCTTTCGCACTAAAGTCGTTATAGAAAATACGTCCACCCAGACTCACACCGTTTACAGTGAAGTAAGGGTCTGTCATTGAAAACTCTACGTTTGTTGAGTAGTCATTTCGGCTCGCGTTAATACCAACCGCATTACCTGTACCCAACCAGTTATCCTGAGTTACACCAACTTGGAAGCTAACGCCACTTTCAGTACCGAAACCAACACCAAAGTTCATTGAACCAGTGTTACGTTCTTTAACCTTATAGATAACATCAACTTGGTCTGGGCTACCCGGAATGCGCTGAGTTTCAACATCAACAGTTTCGAAGAAACCAGTACGGTTCAGACGCTCTTTACCTAATTCAACTAAATCGTTACCTAACCAAGCACCTTCCATTTGGCGCATTTCACGGCGTAAAACGGAATCTTTACTGGTATCATTGCCTTGGAAACGAATTTGGCGAACATAGAAACGGTTACCTGCATCAACGTTAACATGCAGCTTAACTGTCTTATCAGCGTCATTAATTTCAGGCTGAGTCATTACGCGCGGATAAGCGTAACCATAACGACCAAACAGGTCTTTAATTTGGTTTTCCATCTGAGTCACTTGCGCACCATTGTATAACTCACCTGGTGTAATAGTGATCAGCTCTTGGATATCCGCTAAATGCTCTGCCGTATTACCATTAACGTCCACGCCAGAAATCTTATATTGATCTCCTTCAGTGACATTAATCGTAATGTAGATATCTTTCTTGTCTGGTGTCAGACTCACTTGCGTTGAGTCGATATTGAAACGTGCATAACCACGATCAAGGTAGAAACTGCGCAGGGTTTCTAAGTCACCCGCCAATTTTTGTTTTTGATATTTTTGGTCAGCCGCCAGGTTCCACCATGGCACATCGTCACGTAATTGGAGCTTATTCACCAATTCCGCTGTTGAGTAGTTTTTATTACCCACAATGTTGATCTGCTGGATTTTTGCAGACACGCCTTCAGAGAACACAAATTTTAAATCCACGCGGTTACGTGGTAATGGCGTGACCACCGCTTTTACTGTCGCGTTGTATTTACCAACACTGTAATAAAAGTCCTCTAAACCTTTTTCAATATTCGCAATTTTAGTGCGGTCTAATGCTTCACCCACACGGACATTGGATGCTTCCAAGTTCTGCTTTAGCATGTCATCTTTTACAGATTTGTTACCTGTAAAAGTGATACTCGCGATGGTTGGTCGTTCTTTAACTTGAACGATCAGCGTATTTCCATCACGCAGGACCCTAACATCTTCGAAGTTACCTGTAGAGAATAGCGAACGAATCGAACGACTGATATCTTCGTTATCGATTGAATCCCCGACCCTGACAGGCATGTTCAATAATGCTGCACCAACGGCGACGCGTTGTAGACCTTCGAAACGAATGTCTTTAACTACGAATCCGTCTGAACCGTATGCAGTGGCGCTACCTAAAAGCAGCGACGCTATGAGCAACTTTTTCATCGCCATCGTTGTTATGCGTATTCCTTACTGGTCCCAAGCTTACAAAATTAGAAGCGAGAGAAATCATTAAAAAGTGCAAGTCCCATTAACAGAATCAATGCCATTGCACCAATTCGAAAACTAAAGTCTTGTACTCGCTCAGACACTGGACTCCCTTTAATTTTTTCAATTAATAAGAAGAGTAAGTGCCCCCCATCTAACACAGGCAATGGAAATAGATTGATGATGCCTAAGTTCACGCTAATCAGCGCAATAAACATCAGATAATATACCAAGCCTGACTCCGCCGAAACCCCCGCACCTTTTGCGATAGATACCGGCCCGCTCAAGTTATTGAGTTTGACATCCCCAACAACCAGTTTACCCATCATATTGACTGTCAGTTTCATCAACTGCCAAGTCTTGTCGCTAGCTTGAAACAGTGCAGATACAGGGTTGTATTGCTGCACTATTTTATATTCATCAGCTAACGGTAATACAGTTAGTTCGACACCTGCAACGCCAAAACGCTCACCTTTTTTACCTTCCTGAACATCAGGAACCAAGGTTAAATCAATCAATGTCGAATCACGTTGCACGGCTAATTTTAATGGTGTCCCCGGATTATTTCGGATTATTCTCGTCACTGGATTCCAAGTATCCAGTAGCTCTCCGTTGACACTAATAATTCTATCTCCCGGTTTTAAACCGGCACGCTCGCCCGCTAAGCCTTCCGTCACTTTATGGATGACAGGGTCAACCTTCGCAGACACTGGCATAATCCCTATTGATAAAATAGGATCCTGCTTTTCAGGGTCAAACTGCCATGCGCTTAAATCCACTGTTTTAGAAACCGGTTCATTATATCCTTGAGGTAAAACTTGTGCAGTAAATTCCCTATCACCAATTTTACTCACTAGCGCTAAACGAACTGAATTCCAATCAGGTGTTTCGATACCGTCTATCGATTTTAGTTCCATCTGAGGCTCAAAATTTGCCTCAGCAGCAATGGAATTTGGCTTAATGCTATCAATGACTGGGCGAACAGATGGAATCCCAATCATAAAGACAATCCAGTAGACAACAATAGCAAGCAAAAAGTTCGCAAGAGGCCCCGCGCTAATAATGGCGGCACGTTGTCCAACAGTCTTATTATTGAAAGCTAAATGACGGCGTTCTGGGCTTACTTCACCAACACGCTCATCGAGCATTTTGACGTAGCCACCAAGCGGGATCAGCGCTAAAACAAACTCTGTCCCATGTTTATCGACTTTACGCCATAGCGTTTTACCAAACCCTATAGAGAACTTTTCAACGTAAACACCGCAACGGCGCGCGACCCAATAATGCCCAAATTCGTGCACCGTAATCAGCACACCAATCGCAATAATAAACGCCGCTAAGCTCCAAATAAATCCCATTAATCTTCCTAAAGACCAAAACCGTTAAAAACTAACAAATTCAGCCCTGCAAATACAGGGATTGCCGCAGTTAGGCTATCAATTCTATCGAGTATTCCACCGTGACCTGGAATTAAATGACTACTGTCTTTAATACCGGATTGGCGCTTAAACATACTCTCTGTTAAGTCACCAAACACAGATACTACAACAACAATAATTGAAGTCACTAGTAAATAATCTGGCATTGCTGGGATTGGCGCATATAAGCTAAATAACCATGAGATAATTCCAGCGGTAATTAAACCACCGATTAACCCTTCCCATGTTTTACCTGGAGAAACTTTTGGTGCCATTTTATTGCGACCAATAGTACGTCCAAACGCATAAGCACCGGAGTCTGCACCCCATACCAATAACATAACGTAGAGCAGCCACCATGCCCCTACAGAGGTATCTGCTTGGTAACCAATGGTTCTTAATACCATCATGCCGCTATAGAAAGGCACGATAGTTAATACACCAAACAGTAAGCGAATGATGACCGATTTACCCCATGAGGCAGAGGCTGGGTATGTCACAACCAATAAAATGGCGGCAATCCACCAGATTAAACCCGCCCATAGGCTATATAAAATAAACGGAGAACTTGAAAGAGCGGTCATGTCTGGTAAAGAAAATTGAATTGCGAGTAATACCGCCGCAAATACAACCGCTAAACCGATGCGTTTAGTTTGTGAATGCCATCCAGCAAATTGAGCCCATTCCCATGCGCCCAACGCACAGACAGCTATCACTACTAAACCGAAATTTGCTGGGGACAGTAAAAAAAGTGCAGCAATAACAATTGGAATTAAAATCACCGCAGTGAGTAAACGATACTTCAGCACATCCATCCCCTTTTATTTGACGAGTTCGTCATCTGATTCTGCTCCACCATAGCGCCGTTCTCGCTTGCTAAAAGCATCGACTGCATCCTGAAACACCATTTCATCAAAATCTGGCCATAAAACGTTGGTGAAATAAAATTCCGCATAAGCAACCTGCCATAACAAGAAATTACTAATGCGATGTTCTCCACCTGTACGGATCACCAAATCAACACACTCTTGGTCATGCATACAAACATGGTCGCTAATCGTACTTTCAGTTACGTCATCAATAGATAACTCACCACGACTCACTTTTTCATAAACTTGTTTAACGCTATTTACAATATCCCAGCGTCCACCGTAGTTAGCGGCAATATTCAGCTGTAAACCGGTGTTACCTGCTGTTAATGCTTCCGCTTTATCAATTCTTTTTCTTAAGGTTTCACTAAAGCGACTAACATCACCAATAATTTTCAGTTTTACGTTATTTTTATGCAGGTTTTTGACTTCATTATCTAATGCAAAAACAAACAGATCCATCAACGAACTGACTTCTTTTTCTGGTCTTTTCCAATTTTCACTGCTGAATGCGTAAAGTGTCAGGGAACGAATATTACTCTTTACTGCAAAACGCACAGAACTACGTACAGATTCAACACCTGCTCGATGACCAGTAATTCTGAATTTTCCTCTCTGTTTTGCCCATCGCCCATTACCATCCATAATGATGGCAACATGCTTAGGCATCATAGAATCAGAGAGATTTTCACCACTAGAGTTCATTAAATGTTAATCCTTGTCTGTACTACTTGGGAAATCCGGCTCAATCATAACTCTTATGATTATAATTGCTGATAAGACACATCCTTAATATGCTTATTGTTGATAAGCTTTCTATTCTCAACACGCCACATATTAAAGATATATTATAGTTATCAGCAACTAAATAAATCACATATCAAGATTAAAATTCTTGAGCAATTAGCTGAGCTGCTTCACGACGAGCACAAGCATCGATTTCTAAGACCTCATCAATAGACGTGGGTTCCGAAAAATCTAATTTATCCATAATCTTGTGATTGATTTTTGCAATATCCGTAAAGCGAATTTTCTCTTCTAAGAATGCACCGACAGTGATTTCATTCGCACCATTTAATACAGTCGTCGCCGCTTGCCCTTGGTGACATGCATCGATAGCCAGTTTCAGGCAAGGATAACGTTGGTAATCAGGCTCCACAAAAGTCAGCGAAGATAACGTAGTGAAATCCAATGGCTTAGCACCCGACATAATACGCTGAGGATAGGCCATGCTGTACGAAATTGGTGTACGCATGTCCGGTGTTCCTAACTGGGCGATAACACTCCCATCACGGTAACGAACCATAGAGTGGATCACAGATTGAGGGTGAATAATCACTTCCATCTGCTTTTCGTTCGCATTAAAGAAATAGCAGGCCTCGATATATTCTAGACCTTTATTCATCATAGTCGCGGAATCTACTGAGATTTTGCGACCCATTGACCAGTTAGGATGATTACATGCCTCATCAGGTGTCACTTGGTCAAAATAAGATAAAGGTGTATCTCTAAATGGTCCGCCAGACCCTGTTAATACGATGCTGGAAATCCCTGAGGCCATCAGGTCGGCAAAGCCTAAATTCAATTGAATCTCTTCAGGTAAGCTTTGGAAAATCGCATTATGCTCGCTATCGATCGGGAAAACTGTCGCTTGGTGCTCTCGAATCGCATTAAAGAATAAACGGCCACTGGTGATCAAAGACTCTTTATTCGCTAATAATATTCTTTTCCCTTTGCGGATTGCTGACAACGTTGGGAGTAGCCCCGCCACGCCAGTAATAGCAGACATCACTTGATCCGCATCATCTAATCCAGCAAGTTCAATAGCGGATTCTGTACCAGATAAAACTTCTGTTTTGCAGTTATTTTCCGTCAAAATAGTACGTAATGCTTTCGCTGCGCTTTCGTCAGCCATTGAGACATATTTAGGATTAAATTCAAGGCACTGACTTGCCATCTCAGTCACGTTTTTACCTGCGACTAATGCAAGAATTTGGAATTTATCAGGGTTTTGACGAACAACAGAAAGTGTACTTGTACCGATTGAACCTGTAGAACCCAGGATAGTAAGACGTTTCATAGTGATCAGATACTCTGTATTAATTCAATACTGAGATTATATCAGCTTAGCGATAAGAAAGGATTGTTTAATAGAAATGATAAATAATAAAGCCATGCTAAAGCACACTTTTAAAAAATGTGTTCAGATGGCTTTATTATCAAGATGGATTAAAACTCCATCAGCTCCGCTTCTTTCTGAGCTAATGCTTCATCCACTTTTTTGATGAAGTTATCAGTCAGCTTTTGGATGTCATCCTGTGAACGGCGCTCGTCATCTTCACTGATTTCTTTGTCTTTCAGTAAAGCTTTAACTTTATCGTTCGCGTCACGGCGGACGTTACGAATTGCGATACGACCTTGCTCAGCATCACCACGAACCACTTTGATTAAGTCTTTACGACGCTCTTCCGTTAATGGAGGAAGTGGAACGCGGATAACAGTACCTGCTGAAGATGGGTTCAGACCTAAGTCAGACGCCATGATCGCTTTTTCAATTGCAGGTGACATGCTACGGTCAAAAACAGAAATTGCTAATGTACGTGAATCTTCAACAGTCACGTTAGCTAATTGACGCAGAGGCGTTGCTGAACCGTAATATTCAACAGAGATGCCGTCTAACAGGCTTGGAGAAGCGCGGCCAGTACGAACTTTGCTGATTTGACTTTTTAGTGCTTCAAGGCTCTTTTCCATACGGTCTTGAGCATCTTTTTGGATTTCGTTAATCACGTTATCAACCCTTAAGAACTTGTTATTAAAGGCCGCAAAGCAGCCTCGCTTAAATTGTCTGAATTTATGTTAGATAATACATTCAAACTCAGGTCATGTCTCTGAGTATTAATTGTGAGAAATCAGAGTTCCTTCGTTTTCACCCATCACAACACGGCGTAATGCACCTGGCTTATTCATGTTGAAAACACGAATTGGCAGGTTGTGATCGCGTGCTAGCGTAAATGCAGCTAAATCCATAACTTTCAATTCACGCTCAAGAACTTCTTGATAATTCAGGTTTTCATACAGAACGGCATCAGGATCTTTGGCAGGATCTGACGAGTAAACGCCATCAACTTTTGTGGCTTTCAGTACAACATCAGCTTCAATTTCAATACCGCGTAAGCAAGCTGCTGAGTCCGTTGTGAAGAATGGATTTCCTGTTCCCGCAGAGAAGATAACCACACGGCCGTGACGCAGTAAGCTGATAGCTTCAGCCCAGCTGTAGTTGTCACACACACCATTGAGTGGAATTGCAGACATCAGTCTTGCGTTTACGTATGCACGGTGCAGCGCATCACGCATTGCCAGACCATTCATCACGGTTGCCAGCATACCCATATGGTCACCAACAACGCGGTTCATGCCTGCTTGTGCCAGACCGGCACCACGGAACAAGTTACCACCACCAATAACCACACCGACCTGTATACCCAGTTCTATAAGTTCTTTGATTTCCTGAGCCATACGATCTAAAACGCTAGCATCGATACCAAAACCTTCTGCACCTTGTAGAGCCTCGCCACTTAGTTTAAGCAGAATACGCTGATAAACGGGTTTTGCATTGGTTGCCATGAGTTGTGTCCTAACAGGTCATTATTGGAGTCATACATATAGAATCTCGCTCTATATGCCGAAAAATGTATTTGATACAGAATGCTACACAAAAATAGTTCAAGTTGCAGGAAGTTGAGTCGCTACACCAAAGGAGGCGAATGCATGCAGCTTGAAATATGCAGTGTATTAAAGAAAGGCCGCCAATCGGCGGCCCTTTTCGTTGATTACTTGCTCATTGCAGCAACTTCTGCTGCGAAGTCAGTTTCAACTTTCTCGATACCTTCACCAACTTCAAAGCGGATGAAGTTAGTTACGTTAGCACCTTTTTCTTTCAGTAAGTCACCAACAGATTTGCTTGGATCCATTACGAAAGGCTGGCCAGTCAGAGAGATTTCGCCAGTGAATTTGTTCATGCGACCGATAACCATTTTTTCAGCGATTTCGCGTGGTTTACCAGATTGCATAGCGATGTCTAACTGAATTTGGTGCTCGTGAGCAACAACGTCAGCTGGAACGTTTTCTGGAGTCACATATTCTGGCTTGCTTGCAGCAATGTGCATAGCGATGTGTTTCAGCAGTTCTTCATCTGCGCCTTCGCCAGCAACCAGAACACCGATACGAGCGCCGTGCAGGTAGCTACCTACTTGTGCGCCTTCCAGAATAGCAACGCGACGGATATTGATGTTTTCACCAATTTTCGCAACTAAAGCTGTACGAGCTTCTTCGAATTTTGCTTTCAGAGCGTCGATGTCAGCGTTTTTATCAGCAACAACAGAAGCTAAAACTTCTTTACCGAATGCTAAGAAACCAGCATCTTTAGCAACGAAGTCAGTTTCGCAGTTCAGTTCGATCAGCGCACCAGTTTTACCGTCGTTGAAAACTTCAGTCAGGATAACGCCTTCAGCAGCAACACGGCCTGCTTTTTTAGCTGCTTTCGCTTGACCTGATTTACGCATGTTGTCGATTGCTAATTCGATGTCGCCGTTAGCTTCAACTAATGCTTTTTTACATTCCATCATACCTGCGCCAGTACGTTCGCGCAGTTCTTTTACCAATGCAGCGGTAATTCCAGACATGTGATTTATTCCTCGATATGCCTCACGGGACTTTCCCACAAGGATAATTCTGATTCACAGAGACAAAAGGGGCCTAAGTAGGCCCCTTCTAACCAATATATAGCAATACCTGGTTAATAAGGGCTTTTGCCTTATTATTCAGCTTCTACTAAGCTTTCTTCTGCTTGAACAGCCAGATCTTGTGAACGACCTTCACGAACGGTGTTTGCAACAGCGCCCAGATACAGTTTGATTGCACGGATTGCATCGTCGTTACCAGGGATAACGAAGTCGATACCGTCTGGATCAGAGTTAGTATCAACGATAGCGAATACTGGGATACCCAGGTTGTTAGCTTCTTTGATAGCAATGTGTTCGTGGTCTGCATCGATAACGAACAGAGCGTCTGGTAAACCGCCCATATCTTTGATACCGCCTAAGCTGTTTTCTAACTTACCAAGTTCACGAGTACGCATCAGCGCTTCTTTCTTGGTCAGTTTGTCGAAAGTACCGTCTTGTGACTGAACTTCCAGATCTTTCAGACGTTTGATTGACTGACGAACAGTTTTCCAGTTAGTCAGCATCCCACCTAACCAACGGTGGTTTACGAAATATTGATCACAGCTTCCAGCAGCTTCTTGAACGGCTTCGCTTGCAGCACGTTTAGTACCAACAAACAGAATCTTGCCTTTACGAGAAGCAATTTTAGTCAACTCAGCCAGAGCTTCGTTGAACATTGGAACAGTCTTTTCCAAGTTGATGATATGAACTTTGTTACGAGCGCCGAAAATGAAAGGTTTCATTTTAGGGTTCCAGTAACGAGTCTGGTGACCAAAGTGAACGCCCGCTTGTAACATATCGCGCATGGAAACAGTTGCCATTTTATACCTCTGTATATAAGTAATTGGGGTTATGCCTCCACGAATCCCATGCTACCGACTCTATAGCTGCGTCTAAACGCATAAGAGCACCCCGGCGCACGTGCCGATTCGTGTGTGTTATTACACAATTGAGTTTTAATTTACGCACATCCAATCGATGCCTTTAAGATTCACTCACTAATCCAAATTAGATTAAAAAATGAGATAAAGAGAAAAATATGGATTGCCGGCGCGCTTTATACCATAAAATGCAGTTGTAATCCAATAATTGTTGTTTTTTTCGCTGATAAAAACTAAGTGTACTATTCAAATATCAATGAATTTTTCCCGTCACAAAAGAGCCTCCGTGCAAATATGGAGCAACAACAAAGCGATAGCGAAAAATGGTCAAGACAAAAAATTCACCATCAAAAATCGACTGGCATTTTTGACAATTTGTGCTCTAGAAAGCTCAATTTGAACAAACCACGCCTAAGGCTTGGCTTACCCTGTGCTCCATTATCTGTTTTTAATCGAATTGTGGGCATCTAAACATATCGCCTACTAGTTGGCAGAAAATGCGGTGACTGTTACCATACTCAGCATCAACGGTAAAAATGTCGCAACAATTGCCCATTTCCAAACCCTTTTTTTAACATGTCGCAAATTCCTTGCTGACATATATGGACTGAACTCATGGCTATTATTATCAAAACTGAAGAAGATATTCAGAAAATGCGGGTTGCTGGTCGCCTAGCAGCTGAAGTGTTAGAAATGATCGCACCGCATGTTGTGCCGGGAGTCAGTACAGGTGAATTGGATCGCCTTTGCCACAAACACATTGTTGAGCAACAACAAGCGATCCCAGCCTGCCTTGACTACCATGGTTTCCCTAAGTCTGTTTGTATTTCTGTGAATGATGTTATCTGCCACGGTATTCCAAGCGACGATAAAATTCTGAAAGATGGTGATGTGGTTAACATCGACGTCACTGTCATCAAAAATGGCTTCCACGGCGATACTTCTAAAATGTTCATCGTCGGTAAACCAACTATCCAAGGTGAGCGCCTGTGCCAAGTGACTCAAGAGAGTCTGTATCTGGCAATCCGCATGGTTAAACCAGGTATCCGTTTACGCACTATCGGTAAAGCCATTCAAGAGTTTGTTGAGAAACAAGACCTGTCAGTAGTTCGCGAATATTGCGGTCACGGCATCGGTGAAGGTTTCCACGAGGAGCCACAAGTGCTGCATTATGATGCAGATGACAGCGGCGTTGTGCTGCAAAAAGGCATGACCTTCACTATCGAACCAATGGTAAATACCGGTGATTTCCGTATTCGTACCATGAAAGACGGCTGGACAGTCAAAACTAAAGACCGTGGTTGGTCTGCACAGTACGAGCACACCTTAGCGGTGACTGACAACGGCTGTGAAATTTTAACTCTGCGTAAAGAAGAAGAGCCATTTATTTCTGCGGTTCTGATCAACGAATAATCGTATTTCAAGCTCCTCCTTGGGGGAGCTTAGTTTTTCTGTTCATCCCCCCTAAAAAAACGTAAGCTGATCATAATTTCTGTATGGCTCTCAACACGGACAGATGATGATGACGGCACCTTCAAACAGCTATTTATCTCCCACTCAATTCCAGCCTTCCGATCTTGAACTCTCAACGCTTCGGCAACACGTTGATCAATTTGATGCTTGGTTAGAATCTGCATTTCACCAAGGGCAAAATGTCGTGGATTTACTCCGCGCCCGCAGTGACTATCTTGATGCCTTACTCACCAAGCTTTGGCAGAGTTACCATTTTGACCAATGTTCAGAGATGTCGTTGATTGCCGTCGGAGGCTATGGTCGTCATGAGCTACACCCGCTATCAGACATTGACATTTTAATTCTCAGCCAGCAACCGCTTCCTGAAGAGATTGCCACTAAAGTCGGTCAGTTCATTACCTTACTGTGGGATTTGCGTTTTGATATCGGGCACAGTGTTCGCTCATTGGAAGAGTGCATTCAAGCAGGAAAACAAGACTTAACCACGGCGACCAATCTGATTGAATCGCGCTTAATATGTGGTGACATCGCCCTATTCTTAAGCTTACAGAAAACTATTTTTAGTGATGACTTTTGGCCATCCGCGACCTTTTTTGCCGCGAAACTAACCGAACAACAAGAACGCCATCAGCGTTATCACAGCACTAGCTACAACTTAGAGCCAGATATTAAAAGCAGCCCCGGCGGATTACGGGATATTCATACCTTACTGTGGGTAGGCCGCCGTCATTTTGGTGCGACAACCGTCGATGAAATGGTTGGCTTTGGTTTCCTCACCGAAGAAGAACGCCAAGAGCTTAAAGAGTGTTTATCATTTTTATGGAAAATCCGCTTTGCCTTGCATTTAGTGGTCAAGCGCTATGACAACCGACTACTGTTTGACCGTCAATTTAGTGTCGCACAATCATTAGGTTACACCGGCGAGCGGAACCAACCAGTTGAGCGTATGATGAAAGATTTCTATCGCGTCACTCGCCGCGTTAGGGAATTGAACCAAATGCTGCTGCAACTGTTTGATGAAGCTATCTTGGCATTAAATCCTAATGAAAAACCGCGCCCTATTGATGAATATTTTCAACTGCGTGGCAACTTAATCGATGTGATTGACGAAATGCTGTTTATTAAGCAGCCAGACGCTATTTTGAAAATGTTTTATCAAATGGCTCGCAACCCCAATATTGAAGGGATCTACTCCACCACATTACGTCAATTACGCTTTGCACGGCGCGATCTGAAAGTCCCCTTATGCGAAATTCCTGAAGCTCACCGCATGTTTGTCAAAATTTTGCGCCATCCAAGAGCTATCAAAGGGGCTTTTGTCCCGATGCACTTACACAGTGTTCTCAGCGCCTATACGCCATTTTGGAGCAATATTGTCGGGCAAATGCAGTTCGACCTGTTCCACGCCTATACCGTAGATGAACATACCATTCGCGTTCTGCAAAAAATCGACAGTTTCACTCAGGAAGAGAACCGCCGAGAGCACCCGCTATGTGTCAGTGTTTATCCTAAGATTTTACAGCCAGAGCTGTTACGCTTAGCGGCGATGTTTCATGATATTGCCAAAGGGCGCTCAGGGGATCACTCCGATCTCGGTGCTGAATTTGTCTATGAATTTGCTCTTCAACATGATTTTACAACCAAAGATGCCGAGCTTGTCGCATGGCTGGTGAAAAATCACTTATTGATGTCCGTGACCGCCCAGCGCCGAGATATTCAAGACCCGGATGTGATCAAACAGTTTGCCGGGGAAGTTAAATCGACAGCGCGCTTGAATTACCTGATGTGCCTAACCGTTGCCGATATTTGTGCCACCAACAGCACGTTATGGAATAGCTGGAAGCAAAGTTTGATCCGTGAGCTTTATCTTTCTACCGAACATCAACTCAACCAAGGCATGCAAAGCACGCCCGATCTTCGTGAACGCATTCGTCATCATCGTTACCAAGCGCTATCGCTACTTCGACAATCGCACATCGATGAAGAGCAGCTCAACACTCTGTGGTCACGCTGCCATGCGGATTATTTCTTGCGCCACACGCCGACTCAACTGGCTTGGCACGCCAATCACCTGCTCAAACATGATTTAACCCAGCCTTTGGTGTTAATCAGTACTCAACAGAAACATGGCGGAACAGAAATTTTTATCTGGTGCCACGACAAAGCGCATTTATTTGCAGCCGTTGCCAGTGAGCTGGATAGACGCAACCTCAGCATTCATAGCGCTCAAATTTTTACTAATAAAGATAATATGGCGATGGATACTTTCGTGGTACTCGAACCTAATGGCTCGCCACTTTCGAAAGATAGATATGAACACATTCGTAAGGCGCTGTTACTGGCAGTTCAACAACCTGAAATTCCATTACCAAAACCGCGAACTCTTCCTGCGAAGCTACGTCATTTCAGCGTACCAACCAAAGTGAATTTTCTACACTCCAATAATGACCGTCGTACCTACATGGAGTTATTCGCGCTTGACCAACCCGGATTGCTCGCCAAAGTGGGGCACATTTTCGCTCAAATGGAGATTTCTTTATATGGCGCCCGCATCACGACTATTGGCGAAAAAGTAGAAGACTTTTTTGTATTGGCAGATAGAGAACACAAAGCGTTAGATAAAAATATGCAACAAGAGTTATCAGAAAGGTTGACAGAAGCCCTTAAATCGAAGGATAAAATATAGTGCCAGTCTAATTTATGGCATGTTACCTGACTGAGAATCATTGAAGGAGAAACAGCATTAATGCAACAATTACAAACAATTATTGAGCAAGCATTCGAAGATCGCGCATCCATTACCCCGAATACTGTCACGCCAACAGTCAAACAAGCCGTGATGGAAACCATCGCTTTATTAGATAGCGGTAAACTGCGTGTTGCAGAAAAAATTGCGGGTGTTTGGGTCACTCACCAGTGGCTGAAAAAAGCAGTTTTATTATCTTTCCGTATTCATGATAACCAAGTCATCGAAGGCGCTGAAAGCCGCTATTTTGATAAAGTTCCAATGAAATTTGCAGATTACGACAAAGCTCGCTTTGAACGTGAAGGCTTCCGTGTTGTTCCACCAGCAGCCGTACGCCAAGGGGCTTATATCGCCAAAAACAGTGTATTGATGCCATCTTACGTCAACATCGGTGCGTATGTTGATGAAGGAACAATGGTTGATACATGGGCAACAGTCGGTTCTTGTGCCCAAATTGGTAAAAACGTTCACCTTTCTGGTGGCGTCGGCATCGGTGGTGTTCTGGAGCCATTACAAGCAAACCCAACAATTATCGAAGATAACTGCTTTATCGGCGCACGTTCTGAAGTGGTTGAAGGCGTGATTGTTGAAGAAGGTTCCGTGATTTCTATGGGCGTTTATCTGGGTCAAAGCACCAAGATCTATGACCGTGAAACGGGTGAAATCTTCTATGGTCGCGTACCTGCGGGCTCCGTTGTTGTTTCTGGCAACTTACCGTCCAAAGATGGTAGCTACAGCCTGTACTGCGCCGTGATCGTGAAAAAAGTCGATGAAAAAACCCGCGGTAAAGTCGGTATCAATGAGTTATTAAGAAGTATTGATGAGTAAGTATAGATCAGTGACTTACTTGTAAGTTACCGAATCAATTACTAATCAAATTCTAAACTCTCTCACCTCCCCTTATAGTTTAAGGGTTGTAAGGTGTAAAACGCGAAGCTACCCCGAAGCGCATGTCCATCAGCGAATCGGGTAGCCGAGTGTCCCATTGAGTCATTGCTCCGCTGATCTATTGATTAACAATGGAAAATCCTGCACCTCAAGCATAAATCTCTCGTTAAGTCAGCAGAAGCCTCTGGGTTATAGATAGATAACGCAAATAATAAAGCAGATTCTATTACAAACAGAGGTTGGTCAAACTGGATTAATCGCGCATAATATGACCGAGAATTTACAGCCCTTGGTCAATTAGCTGCTATTATTAGATGGTTGTTTTGTAACTCATCATTTTATAAGCAATTAGGGCTCAGTAAATGGTTATAAAAAGAGACTGCCTTGTTTATAGCCCTTATTTATAACCCTAAAAGTCATCGACACAGTCCCTTACGATTAAGCGAGCTAACATGTACGATAATTTGAAAAGTTTAGGTATCAGCAATCCGCAAGATATCGACCGCTATTCCCTGCGCCAAGAAGCTAATAACGATATTTTAAAAATTTACTTTCGCAAAGATAAAGGCGAGTTTTTCGCTAAAAGCGTGAAATTTAAGTACCCACGCCAGCGTAAAACTGTTGCAGCAACTGATGGCAGCAACAACTTCAAAGAAATTAACGAAATCAATACTAACTTACGTTATGTGATTGAAGAACTAGACCAAATTTGTCAAAACGACCAAACAGATGTTGATTTAAAACACAAAATTTTGGATGACCTGCGTCATTTAGAACACGTTGTGTCCAATAAAATCGCAGAAATTGAAGCGGATCTCGAGAAACTTACTCGTAAATAGTCCAATTCCTCACTGCACTGTAAGCCGACCTGTTTACAGTGCAGATGCATAAGGCTCGCGATTTACAGCAAATCCGCCCAAGATTGTAACCACACTTTGGCGAACTCTTCCGGCTCTTCCACTTCAGTGGCATCAATAAACAACACATCGCCAATACGGCTGCCAGATTGCTCAGCTAATAACTCATCAAACTGTTTACCCGCTCCGCAGAAGTTCTCATAGCTGCTATCACCTAAGGCAATCACGCCATATTTCAATTCAGGTTGATAGCCGACAACATCTTTAATTTCATAAAAAAGAGGCGCAATGGTATCGGGAATATCACCTTGTCCGGTAGTGGAAGTGATCACCAGAGCAACGCCTTCCCCCGCATTATAGACTTGCCAATCCGCTAGCGTTGGCTCCTCAAACACTGCCACTTCATGACCTTGCTGTTCGAAGAGCTCTTGCGCCACTTCCGCAACCGCTAATGCGTTGCCATACACTGTTCCGACAAAAATTCCGATTTTGGACACTACGTCCTCCTTATAAAAGTCTATCAAACAGGATAATCAATCACATTAATATCGAGCTTTGAGACAGTATCACCCCATCCAAATTGTTCAACTAATGATAGCCATTGTGCATCCCATGCCGCGACTAACGATATTTTTTCTTCTGTTATAGGGTGAATAAATATTAGCTGGCTAGCGTGCAGCATCAAGCGAGAGACTGAAAAATGCTCACTCACACCGCGGTTTTGACGTAAATCTCCATGTTTACTATCCCCAATAATGGGATGACGTAAATGGGACATATGACGTCTTAATTGGTGTTTGCGTCCAGTTTCAGGCTTAAGCTCAACAAGGCTAAAACGCGCTGTATCATAACGCCCAATTGCCACTGAACACTCGACTGTCGCCAAGGGTTTATAATGGGTGACACACTCTTGTAACCGAGGCTCTTTAGTGGCGTGTTTATCCGCAATTTTGTCGAGTTCCTCAAGTAACGGATAATCTAATCTATCCCCTTCTGTAACGTAGCCCCGCACAATCGCATGGTACACTTTTTCCATGGTATGCTGCTCAAACTGCTCGGCGAGTGACCTTGCTACTTCACTGGATAATGCAAACAACAACACACCCGATGTTGGTCTATCAAGACGGTGGATTGGGAACACATGCTGCCCAATTTGGTCACGCAGTGTTTGCATCACAAACACCGTCTCTTTGCTGTCGAGCCAACTGCGATGCACCAACATGCCTGCTGGTTTATTAACAGCAACCACATACTCATCTTGGTAGATAATATCCAGCATCCGTTATTCGCCCATCACAGTGAATTGAAAGTAGCTATCTAACTCACGCAAATGATCGAGGAATGCAATAAAGCGCCCTTCTTCATCGTCTTTGTAGATCTCTTCAAAATACGGTGCGATAGCAAAATTGCTCGGCAACATGGCACCTTGATCAATCATTGCTGTCAGTCGAGGGATTAAAATCCACTGAAGCCATTGGGCGGCTTCCATCGTATCGATGGCAAAAGGTTCCACACTCTCAAACGCGTCTGGACTTGGAGGAACTTCTTCCCATAAGGATTTGGCTCTCATCTCTATTTCAAGATGACTGAGTTTCTCAAGGATGCGCTGCTCAATATTCATACTAAAACCTATTCAAAGATAATAATTCAAAATATACCGTATTTTTGGACACAGTGTTGTCGCAAACATGGGGATGAGACAAGCAAAAAGCAATCATGCGTCTCCAAATTATGTATCTACGTCCATTTATTCACATTGACTAAAACAATTAATAATTGTTTATCATTTGTTGTATATTCTGCCTTTATTATTGAATGTTTTTATGCACAGTTTGCTTTTTTCATTATTAACATAAAGATGGTTTATCTATGGGACTATTAAAACAGTGGCGCCAACAAAACAAGACATGGAAATCTTTCACTAACAAATATGTACAGCTAAAAAGAAAGCTCCGTATTGCTAAGTTGCCTTCACAACAATATCAGCAATATCAATCGATGTGCGATACATACCAAAGCGCCCTGCTATCAGCGACCATCGATGGCGTACCTCAATTTATTGAGCGACCGATTAACAAATACCTGCATAAAACGTGGAGTGGTAAACAGAAATTATCCACTGCAAGCTATACGTTAGATTTAATTGAAAAAACCTTTACGCCTGAAGCTATCACCGCCATGTTTTCGGATAAACGAGACGGCTTAACGGTCGCGAATATTGAGCTAAAATCCGGTGATTTTGCCCAATTAAAAATGATCTATTCTCAATATCCACGTGAAGGGGATCTCTCCATCCATTTACTCAATGAAACGGGTGATGAAATCTATTTGATGAGCTTTTCATTTGGTGAACAAGGTCAGCTTTATGTCTGTTCCCTACAAGGGCCATCGACAGAACAGAGCGTAGAGCAAGTGAAATCCATTACGAAACAGATGCATGCAATGAGGCCTAAAAATCTTTTAATGTCTGCTATTTATGCGGTAGCTGCTTATTTCCAAATCAAATCTATTCTCGGGATTTCAAATAATAGCCATATCAAAAGCCAGCATTTAAAATCTAGCTACGATACTTTTTGGGAAGAGTGTGGCGGCGTTTTAAATGCCGAAGGTTGGTATCAATTACCACTTCAAGAGCCAATGCGTGATATCGAATCAGTGAAAAGCCAGAGACGTTCCGAATTCCGTAAGCGCGAAGCACTGAGAGAAGCCATGTCCCAAAATATTATTGAGTCCCTCACCCAATACTCAAACTCAGCTCAGAAATAAAAAAAGTAGCCAGTTAAAACTAACTGGCTACTTATCTATCAATTGACTTGCATCCTGCAATGCGACTTCCTGCCGCCTAACATCCTGTTAGATAAAAATTTAGCAGACCAACCGCTCTGCCAGGTTATCCATTTCCTTGTTTTTTATATGTAAAAAAGCTAAACAACTACCCTGTCCAGCCCGATAAGAATGTATTAAATCCATTAAGCAAACAACCTAGTGTTCTACATTCAGATGATTCAAAAAATGATAAAAAACTTAAAATGGATAGTAACGCTATGAAATTAAAAGTTAAATAGTTCTCATTTCGATGATGTGAAAAATTATTAAGATATGGCTTAACCAAATTGTAGGCGATAACCTACAGCACCATGCCATAAATCACTTACCCCTGAGATGATATAACGGGCTTCAGTTGTTGAATAAAGCTCGCAAGATTTTCTGCAATAACTTGTCGTTGCTTGCTTCCAAACGTTTCAACAATAATTTCCCCTGTTAAATTACACATAGAAATCATTTCTAATTCAGAGTCTAACGTGGCAATAAACAGCGTTGGTGGTAACTTTAAGCGCTTTTGAGTCACTAAATGCCCAATCAAGTTTTCCTGTAAGCGAATAAAGTCCTCTTCGCTCCACACTTGCACCAAATTCAATGATAAATCACCCAACGTCGCGCTCATATCTCCTGCTAACTGAGAGGTATAAAAAGCGTGAATATCGTCCTGTAATTGGAGATCTAGCGCATTAGCGACATTATTTAAACTTTTCTCTTCTAATGGAAACGGCTTAGGCTCCCAATAAACCACATCATCACCAGTACGAACGATGCAAGGAGAAGGTACCCCATACAGCTCAGCAGACACCGGTGGAAGCCCCGTAGCTTCTTGCCACTTAGCCACATACTGGCTGGTAAAATTTTTAATTAAATCAGAGATTATTGTATTCATCGTTTTTCAATTGTGAGAAATAACATTATTAAAACCAATTCAAATTGGCAGGCTCAATATTATGGATAAGTGGTATTATGACAGAAGTTAACAAACGAATAAAATGCACTCAGTTTGCCAATGTTCAGCACTGACACGCCGAAAAGATAAGGATCACTATGTCTCACTATCAAAATAACCCCGCTCTCGATAATTTAACTCTCGGGAAAAAGACGGCTTATCATGACCAATATGATGCCGCTTTATTGCAAGCGGTGCCGCGTAGCCTTAATCGCGTTCCTTTGGATATTCATGCTGATACACTGCCATTCCACGGCGCCGATATTTGGACACTGTATGAACTCTCTTGGCTAAATACCCGTGGTGTTCCTCAAGTAGCGATAGGCTCCGTCAGTGTAGATGCCACAAGTGAAAACTTGGTGGAATCAAAAAGCTTCAAGCTTTATCTCAATAGTTTCAATCAGACTCGCTTCGAAACGTGGGAAAATGTGCGAAGCGTTTTGCAAAATGACCTAAGCCGCTGTGCTAATGGCGAGGTTAAGGTTACACTTTATAAACTTGATGACTTTACTCAGCAAGCCATTCACCAATTCCAAGGTGTCTGTATTGATGAGCAAGAGATTGACATCGATAACTATGAATTTAATCGCGACTATTTGGTCGATTGCACTCAACCAGAGGTTGTCGAAGAAACCCTCGTCAGCCACCTGTTGAAATCAAATTGTTTGATAACCAACCAACCTGATTGGGGATCAGTACAAATTCATTATCGTGGTCCAAAAATTGACCGTGAAGCGTTATTACGTTACCTCGTCTCATTTCGTCATCATAATGAATTCCACGAACAGTGTGTGGAGCGCATTTTCAACGACATAACAATACTGTGCAAACCAGAGAAATTATCTGTGTATGCACGCTATACTCGCCGAGGTGGGCTTGATATCAACCCATGGCGCAGTAATGAACAATTCGAGCCTGACACGGGTCGTTTGGCACGGCAATAAGTACCTACTAAATTGAAAATCAGTGTAATTTAAGAGAATGCTATTTAAATCATTTTCAATGTAATTCACGCGTCAAGAGCCCAATTGGGCAAAGGAGTGTTACTTGATTACTCATATCAGTCCATTAGGATCTATGGATCTATTGTCTCAGCTTGAAGTCGATATGCTGAAACGTACGGCGAGCAGCCATTTGTATCAGCTATATCGAAACTGCTCCTTAGCGGTATTACATTCAGGAAGCTTAACTGACAGCAGTAAAGAACTTTTAGAAAAAAGTGCAGGTTTTGATATCAACATTTTACGTCGTGAACGTGGTATCAAATTAGAGCTTATTAACCCACCAGAAAAAGCGTTCGTTGACGGTAAAATCATTCGTTCATTACAAGCGAACTTGTTTGCCGTACTGCGCGATATTCTGTTTGTTCACGCTCAAATAACTAATGCCAAACAGCAGTTCCATCTCGATTTAGAAAATAGCACTCACCTCACTAATATGATCTTTTCCATCTTACGTAACGCCCGTGCGCTACATATTGGTGAAGATCCGAATATGATCGTGTGCTGGGGTGGACACTCCATTAATGAAAATGAATACCTGTATGGTCGTAAAGTCGGTAATGAACTAGGCTTGCGTGAACTGAACATCTGCACAGGTTGTGGACCGGGAGCTATGGAAGCGCCAATGAAAGGTGCCGCGGTAGGTCATGCTCAACAGCGTTATAAAGACAGCCGTTTTATCGGGTTAACTGAGCCATCCATCATCGCGGCTGAGCCACCTAACCCATTAGTTAATGAACTGATCATCATGCCAGACATTGAAAAACGTCTTGAGGCATTTGTCCGTTTAGCCCACGGGATTATTATTTTCCCTGGTGGCGTGGGAACCGCAGAAGAGCTCCTTTATCTGTTGGGTATTATGATGGATCCTGAAAATACCGAGCAAGTGCTGCCATTAGTCCTGACTGGACCAAAAGAAAGCGCGGAATACTTCTCTGTTCTTGATGATTTTATTCGCCATACTCTGGGAGATGAAGCGAGCAAACATTACCAAATCATTATCGACAACCCGCAAGAAGTGGCACGCGTGATGAAAAAAGGCATGTCTGCAGTGAAAGAGAGCCGTCGTAATACGGGTGACGCATACAGCTTCAACTGGTCGATTAAAATCGCCCCTGAGCTACAGCACCCGTTTGAGCCGACTCACGAAAATATGGCGTCACTGAACCTGCATCCGGGTCAATCCCCAGAAAAACTGGCTTCCGATTTACGCCGTGCTTTCTCTGGAATTGTCGCGGGTAACGTAAAAGAAGTCGGCATGAAAGCGATTGAAAAACATGGTCCTTTCAAAATTCATGGGGATAGCGATATCATGAAACGCATGGACATTTTACTCCAAGGTTTCGTGAAACAGCATCGTATGAAGTTGCCGGGTGGCACCGCTTACGAACCTTGCTATGAAATTGTGAAATAATCACCTACGTGCCAAGGAAGGCGCGTTTAACGACCAAACGGCTTATGATCCATTTATTAATTATTGATGCTTTAAACTTAATTCGACGTATCCACGCGGTTCAGGGGAGCCCATGTGGAGAAATCTGTTTATCCGCTATTTCTCAATTGATTAACCATACTAACGCCACCCATATTGTGGCAGTATTTGATGAAGAAGGTCGCCACCATAGTTGGCGTCATGAAAAACTGCCTGACTATAAAGCAGGGCGTCAGCCTATGCCTGAAAACTTACAAGCTGAGTTACCTCAACTCGTTGCTCAGTTTGAAGAAAATGGTATTCATTGCTGGCAATCTGAAGGTGATGAAGCCGATGATTTAGCCGCCACTCTCGCTAAACGTATTGCCGATTCTGGGCATACCGTCACCATCGTCTCTACCGATAAAGGTTACTGCCAGCTACTCTCTCCAAACCTGCGTATCCGTGACTACTTTCAAAAACGTTGGTTGGACGTACCTTTCATCGAGAATGAATTTGGAGTCAAGCCTGAACAACTACCTGATTACTGGGGTTTAGCGGGGATCAGTAGCAGTAAAGTTCCTGGAGTTGCAGGGATTGGCACCAAAAGTGCCACTGAGTTACTTCAGCGATTCCACACTATTGAAAATTTGTACGCCAACTTTGATGTTCTTGAAGAAAAATGGCAGAAAAAACTAATTAACCAACAAGAAATTGCGCTTATCTGTCGCGATATTGCCACATTAAAAACAGATATTACCTTGAAAGGTAATCTGAATCAGTTACGCTACGAAGCTAGATAGCAAACACAAAAAAAGGTCACTTCAAAGTGACCTTTTTGCTATTCAAACCAACCCAGCTTTGACTTAATAATATTCACGCGCCATTGGGTTTGCAGACCAAACACGTTGTACATGCACAGTAACTTCTTCACGGTCATGGTAAAGCTGTTTCGCTTGGATCAGAACATTGATACCATTCTCTTTCAGCTGAGCTTTCATTTTTTCCAGAATATGCGCCACTTCTTCATAGCGTTTTTTCATCGGCAGCTTCAAGTTAAAAATGGTCTCGCGACACCAGCCTTCTTGCAGCCACTGAGTCATTAATGCAGCAACCTTGGCAGGTTTTTCCACCATATCACATACGAGCCACGTGATATTTTGAGAGGTTGGCTTAAATTTAAAACCATCTTCACGGTGATGTCGAACTTGTCCTGTATCCATCAGGCTTTCCGCCATTGGACCATTATCTACCGCTTCCACCATCATGCTGCGTTTGACGAGCTGGTAAGTCCATCCCCCAGGGCATGCGCCTAAATCCACCGCTTTCATGCCACTCGCAAGGCGCTCATCCCACTCTTCATAAGGAATAAACACATGGAAAGCCTCTTCCAGCTTTAACGTCGAACGGCTTGGTGCATCCGATGGGAACTTCAAGCGCGGGATCCCCATATAGAAATTCGAGCTATTATTCGAATAAGAATAACCTGTATAGCAGCACCCCGGCGCAATAAAGAACACGTGGACGACTGGGCGTTTAAAGTTCTCTTGCGCCAATAAAACTTTCTCTTGGCGTAACGCATTACGCAGAGGTACCGTAAATTTACGGCAGAATTTCATTAATTCTTTTGATTCATTGGTATCCGCAACTTCAACACGCAGATCCCCCGCTCTCTCAACCTGTTGGCTAAGCGCGTTCACAATCGGTGTAACTCTATCTTCTGGCGGTAAATCTTTTAATAAATCACCCACTACAAACATTTGGCGAGCAAAAATCAATTCACGAAATGGAAGCGTGCGCGCAAGGATGTCTGCATCCTCAGATTGATAACATTCGAAAATAACATAACCGCTATTTTCTTTAACGCGGGCAAAACCGTAAATTTCGCGTTGCCCTGCTTTATCTGTAATTTCTGCTGCGCACTCTTTTTCAAAGCCCGGGCGGCAATATAATGCAATTTTATTACTCATTGCGTGACGCCGATTTCCTTAGACGCATAGCGCCAATAACAACTAAAAGCCAGCCAACGAGGAAGCAAACGCCACCTATTGGCGTAAAATAAGAGAAGTATTTTACCTGCAATAAGGCCATACAATAAAGGCTACCGCTAAAAAGAAGTATGCCTACGGAGAAAAATACGCCCGCCCAATAGAACCACAAAATGACTTTACGCAGTAATACCGCACCCAGCACCATTAATGCAACGGTATGAAACATTTGATAACGCAGCCCTGTTTCAATCCAAGCCATTTGATGAGCGCTCATAATTGGAGAAAGCGCATGAGAGCCAATGGCGCCAAATGCAACAATAAAAAATCCACTAATCCCTGCAAAAATTAACATCAAACGACTATTCACAATAGCACCTTCGTTTTAACTGTTTGATTATTGTATATGCGTCAAATCTTGGTCATTGGTAATAAAGCCAAGCTTTTCTTGCTCACTGGCTGCTTGTGCAAGGATCCATTGACGAAATGCCGCTATTTTCCCTAAATCGGCCTGACTCTCTTGGCAGACCAGATAGAATGCATTTTTACTGACTAATACTTCGCTAAACGGACACACCAATCTGCCAGCATCAATCTCATTCTTTGCCATCACATTGTTGGTTAATGCCACCCCTTGCCCATGAACTGCTGCTTGGATCACCATAGCGCTATGGCTAAAAATAGGTCCTTGCTGCACATTCACAATATTTTGCAAATCTAATTGCTTAACATAAGCTTGCCAATCACGGCGAGAAGAATCATGAAGCAACGTATGCTTCGCTAAATCTTCTGGGTTCTTCAGTTGATTCCCTCCGGTCATTAACGAAGGTGAACACACTGGCATTAAATATTCGGCGTAGAGTCTGTCCGTTCTTAAGCCAGTCCAGTTTCCTCTGCCATAAAAAATGGCAACATCCACATCATCCGCTAGTTTATCTTCTTCCCGATCAACTGCTTGAATACGCACATCAATACCTGGGAAAGCTTGGTTAAATCCAGAAAGCCGAGGAACCAACCATTGTATCGCGAAACTTGGCGATAAGCTTACAGTTAGTGCGCCTTTTGCACTTCTGGCCTGAAGCTTTCTCGTCGCTTCATTTAAAGACGAGAAAATTTCTTTAATATCAAGGTAATAACTTTGCCCCTCTTCCGTCAGCAGCAATGAACGATTTCGACGGCGAAATAGCTTTAATCCGAGGAAATCTTCTAAGCTTTTTATTTGATGACTGACAGCTGCCTGTGTCACAAATAATTCATCTGCCGCTTTAGTAAAACTTAAATGACGGGCGGCGGCATCAAACACTCTCAGAGCATTTAAAGGCGGTAATCTTTTAGACATAATCTCTTCGACTCAGCTTCGTTATACGCATTAGTTTTTCTCATCCGAAGCATTATAAATTGTCCCTTGAGGATACGCCAGTAAATACCTATAGTATGCGCACTTCCTAAGCCGGAACGAAAAGTTGCAGAGTTTAGTTACTTTGAAACTTTTGGCTTTGTGGTTGTGATGTTGTGTTTGCAAGTTGTCTGGTTAATCCAGGCTTTGTAGCGATTGCTACTGTTTTTTTTCACTTCCTGTACATTTACCCTGTCTGTCCATAGTGATTTTTATAGTGCACCGCCTAAGCGCGGTGCTTTTTTTATTTTGGGCGCCATAAAATCCATTATGAAAGATAAAAAAACATTATCCCATCGGATTTCGAGTAAAAAAGCCCAAAAAACGCATCTTAAATTAAATTTAACCATTAGGTTAAAAAGCAAACCTTCATCGATTTAGTGCGTTAACTTTTTTCAGGCGCGCAATTATTCAAAAATTTGCGCAAAAATCTTCCTGTTAAGTGTAACAAATTATTTCTAATAATCGATAACTGAATAACATTTTTTATCTCCATCTACTTATTCGCTGTTTTCCGTTATTATCATAATCAACGCACATTCATAACCACAGCCACATTCACCTGTTGGATAGCTAACATCAAAGAATCAGCATAATGGATAACTTTAACGCCCCTCAATTTCGTCAGCAATTTCCAGCCATCGGCTCTGATATTGTTTTCCTTGATAGCGCCGCCACCGCCCTAAAACCGTTGGATATGATCAACGCCTCTGATGATTACTATCGCTTTTCTGGCAGTTCGGTCTATCGAGGGCAATCTCCTGAAGCATTAAAAATTACTCGCTTGTACGAACAAGGTCGCGTATTCACAGCAAAATTGATCCAAACACCGGACGAAAAATCCATTATCTGGACACGTGGCACTACTGAATCTATTAACTTGATTGCACAGAGTTATTTCCGTGAAAAACTCCAAGCAGGTGATGAAATTATTGTCAGTGAGACTGAGCATCACTCAAACTTGCTGCCTTGGCTGATGTTGGCACAACAGACAGGCGCAAAGATTGTTAAATGGACAGTGGCTCCTGACTTAACCTTAGATCTCAATACGCTGCAATCACTCTTGAACACCAAAAGCAAAATTGTTGCAGTAACGCAAATGTCTAACGTAACGGGCTACCAGCCGGACATTAACGCGATAACCACACTTGCCCATCAATTTGGTGCAAAAATCGTTGTTGATGGCGCTCAGGGCGTTGTGCACCACCCTCTTAACGTCATGGAAACCAATGTAGATTTCTACGCTTTTTCAGCGCACAAATTATATGGGCCTACAGGTTTAGGTATCTGCTATGGAAAACCCGAGCATTTAGCCAATATGAGCCCATGGCATGGCGGCGGTAAAATGTTGAATCATGTTGATTTTTCAGGCTTCACCCTCGCCCCAATCCCTCAGCGATTTGAAGCTGGAACACCGAATATCGCGGGTGTAATAGCCTTTTCAGCTGTGCTTGAGTGGCTTTCAACGCAAAACTTAACGCAAGCAGAAGCCTATACTTGTGCTCTGATAGACTATGCCTATGAGCAGCTTTCTCAGCTCGAAGGCGCGATTTTCTATCGAACTCAAAATTCACCGCTTTTATCTTTCAATTTCCACAATATTCACCATAGTGATTTAGGGCTTTTCTTGACCGAACAGAAAATTGCATTACGCTATGGACAACATTGTGCTCAACCATTGATGGATTCACTCAATATTAGCGGCTGTTTACGCATCTCAGCCATGCCATATAACAACAAGCAAGATATTGATAAATTTATTGATTCAGTGAAATTTGCACTTTCGATTTTAAATGATTAAAAGGTAATCTAATGACTTTGTCTCGACATGAACTGGCTTCTCATCCATTTGGCACAGAAATTGTCATTCACGAAATCGTTGAACAGTTTTCCAAACAAAAAGCGTGGGAAGATAAATATCGCTTACTCATTCAGCTCGCGAAAAAACTACCCTCTCTCACAGAAGAAGAAAAGCAGCAGACTCAGGAAGTTCAAGGGTGTGAAAACCGTGTATGGATTGGCGCTATTCTCAATGATGATGATACATTCCATTTTTATGGGGATAGCGAAGGTCGTGTAGTGAAAGGGTTATTTGCTATTTTGCTCGCCTGCGTTGAACAGAAAAATGCACAGCAAATTTTAGAGACTGATTTTGAAGATATTTTTAGTCAAACTGGTCTAACAGGGCAACTCAGTGAATCCCGACAAAATGGGATCCACGCACTAATTACAGCAATCAAAAACATTGCGGGTGAAATGACCCCAGCAGAATGATTATCCCATTGAGGCTACATCGTAGCCTCAATTCTACTGTTTAACTTCTCTTTGTGCCTTTGCAACCATCTTTTTCAACGCATGGGACACCGCAATAAAGCCAAAACTGGCTGTTACCATCGTGACCGCACCAAATCCTGATGCACAATCCATACGTTTTGAACCATCTGCTGTGCTTTTTGCCGCGCATACTGTTCCATCACTTTGTGGATAGACCAACTGCTCCGTCGAAAACACACAATCGATTCCCAATTTACCTTTGCCATTTTTCACGATATTAAAGTCTGATTTCAGGCGTTCGCGTAATTTCGCTGCCAAAGGATCTTGAACTGTCTTTGCTAAATCCGCGACTTGAATTTGGGTTGGATCAATTTGACCACCTGCGCCCCCCGTCGTCACGATAGGAATTTTAAAACGTCGACAATACGCCAGCAGCGCCGCTTTTGGTCTTACACTGTCAATGGCATCAATAACGTAATCAAATCCCAAAGAGAGGTATTCAGCCACATTATCCACCGTAATGAAATCATCGATAACATTCACGGTACACTCAGGGTTGATTGCCAAAATGCGCTCTTTCATCACATCAACTTTAGGTAGCCCCACTGTTGATTTCAATGCATGAAGTTGGCGATTCGTATTTGTCACGCAGATATCATCCATATCTATCAAGGTGATAGCGCCAATTCCTGAACGCGCTAATGCTTCAGCAGCCCACACGCCGACGCCGCCCACGCCAATAACACACACATGTGAACGTGCAAAAAGATGAAGGGCTTGTTGCCCATATAAACGCCCGATTCCAGCGAATCGCTGCATCCACGCATCAGAAAGCTGAGCTAGCATAATCACAAACAACCTTAGTTAAAACGAAAACTTAATAAACAGTAAATAGGGGCTACATCGCACTAAAAACAGGTTGGCTTTTTTTCAGAACCCACACTCGACCATAGTGGTTATAAAAACCGGCCATTTTCCCTGCATCGTGCCCTGTTCCATGATAAATATCGAAATGGTGCCCTTTAATTGCGCCGCCCACATCGAGGGCTACCATCATACGCATTTCGTATCTACCCGTAAATTTCCCATTTCCATCTAACACAGGAACTTCGGCTAGCAATGCGGTTCCCGGTGGGATCAAGGTTTTATCCGATGCTACTGATGCTTTTGCCACTAATGGCACTGCACTTGCACCTCTTACAGGGACGAAAGATTGCGGTTTAAAGAAAACAAACGATGGATTACTTTCAAGTAATTCACGCACTTCTTGTTCACTGTGCGTGTTTGTCCAGTCGTGAATAGCCTGTAGGGACATTTTCTCTAAAGGCACTTCGCCTCTATCAACCAGCACCTTACCAATACTTTTATATGCATGACCATTTTTGCCTGCATAAGCGAAGAAATTCAGTGGGCTACCATCGCCAAAGTCCACGTAACCACTGCCTTGCACTTCCATCATAAAATTGTCGACAGGAGAATCGCTGTAAGCCAGGATCAGATTGTTACTGAGCGCGCCATTATATATTTGTGCACGGCTAGGTAAGCGCCCCTTGCTTTTTGACGGCATACCATACAATGGATGGCGGTAATTACCTTGCGGCGAGCGTCGAGCCTCAATCACAGGCGTGTAGTACCCCGTGAATTGGACGTTTCCGTAATTGTCCATCCCTTCCATTTGGAAAGCCGACAAATTGAAACGCGATAATTGAGCAGGATCGCCCCCTGCCATTAACCAGTTTTCTATTGCGTGGTAAGTTTCATTATTGTTGTTGAATAAGCGTGGTGATGCATTTTGAATTTCCGTCACTTGGCGATTAAAATCCGGCGCATTTATTGGTCGTCCTTGCACGTTAACTTGATTAACTTGTTGCAAGTCACTGTGCAATTTACCGTCTTTATATTGTTGCCCTTTATCTGTTGGATGAGATTGACACCCTGCCAATAAAGAAAAGAAGACGCCCGCGATTAACCCTTTCTGCCATGAATTCATCTTTATACCACCTAACACATATCCAATATGAAGCGCACAATAGCAAACCCAAATTGAGAATGAAACGGGTATAAATATTTAGTGGGGTTATTTTTGGGTTAGAAACCTTTAAAGAACAAAAAAACTACATTTTGTGCGATTTTTAAACGCCACTTGATGAAAAATGAAAAAAAAACACGAAAAAACTTGCATCAGATCTCATCCCGAGTATAGTGCCCGCTATCGGACGCGGGGTGGAGCAGCATGGTAGCTCGTCGGGCTCATAACCCGAAGGTCGTTGGTTCAAATCCAGCCCCCGCAACCAATTTCTTGATTTAGTCAAACTTGATTCAGTCAAAGTAAGTTCAGCAGTAAAATCAAAGTAGTATCCCAAAGTAGTGAAATATTCAGGCGCGGGATGGAGCAGCATGGTAGCTCGTCGGGCTCATAACCCGAAGGTCGTTGGTTCAAATCCAGCTCCCGCAACCAATTCCTGATATATTTAACCTCTTCAGTCGCGGGGTGGAGCAGCTTGGTAGCTCGTCGGGCTCATAACCCGAAGGTCGTTGGTTCAAATCCAGCCCCCGCAACCAATTCTTTTTTCTCTTCTTATTTATTCTTTTCTTTGTCTTTCTTAGTCATATCAAAACCCAAACAGATTTTTAATCACTTAATTTCTTGTTTTCAGCCAATAAAAAAGGCGACTCACATTACTGTTTGCCACCTTCTTCGACACCAAAAATATCACGATTAATTACGGATAGCTAACTCGCCCCCATTACGGAAATAAGCTTTGATCCCTTCAAAAATCGACTCAGCCATTTGCTGTTGGAACTTAGCGGTTTTGAGTTTACGCTCTTCTTCTAAGTTACTGATAAAGGCTGTTTCCACCAAAATAGATGGAATTTCGGGGGCTTTTAATACCGCGAAGCCAGCTTGGTCCACTTTGTTTTTGTGTAGCCGGTTAACGCGCCCCATACGTTTTAAAACTTCATCCCCAAACTTTAAGCTGTCATTGATCGTTGCAGTTTGCACCAGATCTAACATGGTATGGTCGAGATACGCATCGCCGCTTTTACTCACCCCACCAATTAAGTCAGCTTCGTTCTGCGTTTGAGCGAGGTAACGCGCCGTGTTACTGGTTGCCCCTTTCGTGGAGAGTGCGAAGACCGATGAACCATTCGCTGAACGGTTGGTAAAGGCATCCGCATGAATAGAAACAAACAAATCAGCCTGCATTTTTCTCGCTTTCGCCACGCGGACTTTTAATGGAATAAAGACATCCTCATTACGCGTCATATATGCCCGCATTTTCGGATCTTTATCAATCAGCGTTTTCAAGCGACGGGCGATTTGTAAAACCACATCTTTTTCACGGGTCTTATACTTACCAATCGCACCGGGGTCTTCCCCACCGTGCCCTGGGTCAATCATAATAACAATCGGCCTATCGGTACCCGCTTTCCCTGGTTTTTTCGCCTGTACTGGCATGCTCTCTTCTAAATCACCTTTGTTGTAATCTTCAAGGAGCGCCAATAATGGGTCATCGTTGGTTTCAACGCCTTTACCCGGATAGAAATCCATAACTAAACGGTGTTTAAATTCAGCGACTGGCGGTAGGGTAAAGAATCGAGGAGATACTTTGTTTTTAACTTCAAAAACCAAACGTACCGTTTTAGGATCAAACTGCCCGACTCTCACTAATTTTAAGTAAGGGTCTCGAGACTGAATTTGGCTTCCCATATTCTTAAGAACGTTATTTAATTGAACGCCCTCTAAATCAACAACAATACGCTCAGGATTGTTTAAAACAAACTGGCGATACTTTAAAGGAATGCTGGATTCTAGAGTAATACGGGTATAACTCGAGGCTGGCCAAATACGAACAGCAACAACGCTACTACTGGCAGCAAAACCGAATGGGCTGACACTTAATAGCATAACTGCCGCCGCACCTTGCAATAGGCGACGTTTTGATGGGCTGTGATCTTGATGACTCATCAATAATTCCGAATCTATATCCTGAAAAGTTTAATAATATCTAAGACAAGAGATAATATATTAGCGACTAATTCGCACTCTATCTAGTTCTTCATCCTTTGTCATTACCAATCTATTCTATTTATATCCCAGCACGCATCTATTCAATGCAATATAAACGCCATACTTGCGTAATTTAAATAGTTAATGATGCTCAATTGCCGAATAACATTTATTGGCAATAATCTGATATGCAGATTGCATTGTTGTGATTATATCCATTTATATTTAGAGATATGTAAACCTTAAAAATAAATTTGTTACTTTTATTGTCCTAACTTTTACTTGATATTTCCCGCCAAAAAGAATAAAAATACAGTTATTGCGAATAAAAATTCAGTTAAGAGGGTGATTATGAAAGAGCGCAGCACCGAGTTGGTTGATGAATTTCGCCATTCGGTACCTTATATAAATGCCCACCGTGGCAAGACATTTATCATCATGCTTGGCGGTGAAGCAATTGCGCATGAAAATTTTCCTAGCATTGTCAATGACATAGGGCTACTTCATAGCCTTGGCATTCGTATTGTCGTTGTTTATGGCGCTCGACCTCAAATCGAAGACATCCTTGCTGAGCATAATTATGACGCCATTTATCATAAACATACCCGTGTCACTGATGCGAATACCCTTGAATATGTTAAGCAAGCTTCTGGAGCATTGCAGCTTGATATTACGGCTCGTTTATCAATGAGTTTAGGCAATACGCCATTACAAGGAGCACACATTAACGTTGTGAGTGGTAATTTTGTGATTGCACAGCCTTTAGGTGTCGATGATGGAATTGATTATTGCCATAGCGGTCGTATCCGTCGCATCAACGAAGATGCTATCAATGCTCAACTCGATAATGGATCTATCGTGTTAATTGGTCCTGTGGCAGTTTCTGTAACCGGTGAAAGCTTTAACCTCACCTCGGAAGAGATTGCAACTCAGCTTGCCGTTAAAATCAAAGCCGAAAAACTGATTGGTTTCTGCTCATCTCAAGGGGTGGCTGATAAGGACGGTAATATTCTGTCTGAGCTATTCCCAAATGAGGCAGAAACACGGATACAAGAATTAGAATCTGAAGGAGATTATTACTCTGGAACAGTTCGCTTCTTGCGTGGCGCAGCTTCTGCCTGCCGCCGAGGTGTACGCCGTAGCCACCTACTTAGCTATCAAGAAAATGGTTCGTTGATCCAAGAACTCTTCTCCCGTGATGGTATCGGTACGCAGATAGTCATGGAAAGCTCAGAAAAGACTCGCCGTGCGAATATCAATGATATTGGTGGAATTTTAGAGCTAATCAGACCTCTTGAGCAGCAAGGTATTCTGGTTAGACGCTCACGGGAACAACTCGAAATGGAAATCGATAAGTTCACGATTATTGAGCGCGATAATTTGGTGATCGCCTGCGCTGCACTTTACCCATATCCCGAAGAAAAACTTGGGGAGATGGCTTGCGTGGCAGTACACCCTGATTATCGTAGCTCATCTCGGGGCGAAGAACTGCTACAACGCGTTATGACGCAAGCTAAGCAACTAGAGCTGGATAAACTGTTTGTCTTAACCACTCGGAGCATTCATTGGTTCCAAGAACGTGGTTTTATTCCTGCAGAAATTGAGATGCTTCCAGTCAAAAAGCAGGCACTTTATAACTATCAGCGTAAATCAAAAATTTTAATGCTGGATATTAAAAGCCAAGCCGCTTGAAATCTTACAGAAAGTTGGCAAACAGAGTAGTTCGCCATAATCTCTAACTCGCGTCCATAAACCCAGATATTCAAGTAATACTCTGGGTTTTTCTTTAATGTGACCTAATATTAAGTTAAGCGATTTGCACGACTCGGCATTTTTCGCACAGTGGATTTTGCTCTAACAGTGGACGTAAAATCGCTTCCATTTCAGCAAAAGAGGTACCGTAAAAATAGAATGCGGTTTCTGTTGGACCATCCCAAACACCATGGATCCCACCGATATCTTCGACCGCTTCATCAAGCTGATCAAAAAGATCGTTAATATCATTATTTTCATAGACTTCATCAGCTAAATCTGTGCCATTGAAATAAATCGCCAGCCCTTCATCCGCACCAAAGTCGATTTGAACGTCTTCACCATGAATAGTTAAGCGAGAGCCTTTAGGGGCTAACATCGCCGAAAACATTTGAATAATCAGGCTGATGTTTTCATCACTTGCATCACTTAGTGCCAATTCAATATCACACTCAGCAACTTCGCCATTTTCACCTAATTGGGTGCCACCACCACTGACTTGGATTTGCCCCTCTTTGCCTAATTTCTCCATGGCTTGATCAAATGCATCTTCCAAATCTGCACGGCGAGCAGGATCAATTTTGGCATTCAATGTTACTGTCACGGCGGTCATTTGTTGCTGATTTTCCATATTGGTACCTTAAATGTCTGGGAATTAATTTAACTGCTCAAACTGTAGCGCTAAGCCACTACGGCGTTTAGTGGGGGTTTCTATCGCACGACGTAACACTTTTTTACTGCCATACAATGAAAGTTCGTTCTTAGCTCGTGTCATCGCGGTATAGACGAGCTCTCGGGTAATCACCGGCGAATATACATAAGGTAAAACCAAGGCGGTATGAGCAAACTCTGAACCTTGAGATTTATGTACTGTCATCACGTAAGCCGTTTCATGTGCTGGCAGTCGATTTGGTTGGATCCCACGAATAGTGCCATCAGGAAATTGGAAGTAGGCTCTCATCTGGCGCTCTTCATCTAACAGGATAATACCAATATCACCATTAAAGAGACCTAGTGCACTATCATTGCGGCTGATCATAATCGGTCTTCCAACATAGTGCTTATGCTTCAAGTTATATGGTTTTGTAATTAACCCTTGGCGATGAAGTAATTTTTCAAGTTTGTCATTTAGACCTGAAACCCCGTAAGCACCTTCCCTTAATGCGGCAAGTAGACGGTATTGATTAAATTTATGTAAGACATCAGCAGGTTTTTCCCTCGCTTTAACGGCTAATAAATAGTGCTGATAAAACCCGACCGCATCTAGTAACATATTGGCGTAACTTTCGCTCATTTTGGCTTCGGCATCGCTTTCATTATCTGGCATGGCACTAGGGATATAGTTATGAATATCCGTGAAATTCTGAGCAAGAATATCATCCACCCGCTTCACATTTCCGGTATTGACGGCGAAAGCTAGCTGACCAATTCCTGAATCGGCAGAGAAACGATAACTGTGTCTTAATAGACATAAGCTATCACGGATAGCAGGCCCTTTATTTGAGGTGAATTCACTTAATGAGCATCCAGCCAATCGCTCCAGCTGAGCTGCTCGTTCAGGACTATAGCCTTTATTCGCGAAACGGCAGATATCCCCTAAAACAGCCCCCGCTTCAACAGAAGCGAGCTGATCTTTATCGCCTAAAAATATCAGTTTGGCAGAGTCAGGCAGTGCTTCAATAAGCTTGCCCATCATCGGCAAATCCACCATTGAAGCTTCATCAACAATTAAGATATCAAGTGCAAGCGGGTTATCTCGATGATAACGAAACTGCTGGCTTTCAGGTTGAGCACCCAATAGTCGATGTAATGTTTTGGCTTGAGAGGGGAGTAATTCACGCTCATCGTCATTTAACGGTAGCTGTTTCATCGCATACCCTAATGACTCGGTTAAACGGGCGGCTGCTTTACCTGTTGGAGCGGCTAATTCAATACGTAAGCGATGTTGCTGCTGATGGCCTAACTTAATCAGCGCCGCTAAAATTTTCGCTACCGTTGTTGTTTTACCTGTTCCTGGCCCCCCTGAAATGACTGAAACTCGACTCGTTAACGCAACGGCGGCGGCAATTTTCTGCCAATCTATCTGCGTTGATTCAGGGAATAGCGCCGTTAAAATTGGCTGAACTTTAGCATTATTAACAATATTATCATTACTAACATTAGCTAATTCAGTCTCTGAAAAGAAGTGAGCTACGCACTGCTCGTATTGCCACATACGCTGGAAATAAAGAAAATCGCCTGATAGCAGTAATGGAGCAACAGACTCTTCCCCGACTTCACTCACGGATTCGCTCGATAATAACGCCGCTCTGATAGTGGCTTGATTTGGTTCCCCAATCATGTGCCACAATTGAGTTGTAAATTCAGGGTTTCTCCCCATAAATAACACGTCAGGACGAATATCATCCAGCGCTAGACAGACATGCCCAGACATAGTTTCTGCACTAAGCAGCGCAGCCACTAACAATAAAATCGGGTTATCTTCATTTGCAACGTTATAAGCGAATTGCACATCAAGAGGTGTGAATATACGCACTTCAATAGCTTGATTAAACAACGCTTTCATCATTGTGGCTCCTTAGATTGAGCATCATGAAATAGCGCATCAAACTCACTGATAAATTCAATTGTTGGTCGATAGAAAAAGACACCATTTTGAGAACCTATGCGTTCCGTACCCCGTAAAAAAAGATAATAAACGCCACCAAAATGAGTTTCATAATCGTAATTTGGCATCCTCTGTTGTAAAAAACGGTGTAATGCCAGCGAATAGAGCTGATATTGCAGATCATATCGATGGTCAATCATTGCTTCAGCCATCGCCTCTTGAGTGTAATAAGAGGCATCTTCGCCTAAATAGTTAGACTTATAATCCAATAAATAAAACCGCCCTTTCCAACAGAAGGTTAAGTCTATAAAGCCTTTTAAAATACCTTGTACCTGCTCAAAATTAAGCGGAGGACAATGTTTTGACAGAGGATCATACTTGTGAGTAACGCGATCAACATCTTTTGCACTGAGCAAGCTATCAATCGGTAAATAGAACTGCATTTCATCCAATCTATCTTGAGCTGAAATAGCCGACAAACAGAGCCCATCATCGGCTAACGGTACATTCAAAATGGCATTCAACCAGCCTTGTAACATAGGAACCCATTGAGTATCAAAGCCTGCTACTTGCAGTTTTTCTTCTAGCCATTCGGAAGAAATGTCACCTGAAAAATCAATTTCTTCCATTAAGCTATGTAAAAATGTACCGGGTGCAGCACCTTTAGGAAACTGGTGGGGGGTCAGTTGATTTTCTTGTATTTCTTGTGCCTCGACATCATGACTAACTTCAATATCCATCTTAGGGGCTAATGAGTTAGCAAATTGCTCAGCCGATAAAGCTTGCTCTTCTTCTCCATGGGATGCGCTATAACTCAAACCCGAATAGCTTGTTACACGCCAGCTATCATCAAAGTGTCGAGAAACCACTCTCGCAGATAACTCATCGCTGGTCTCTTTGGTTAAATTCAGCCTTACCATTTCAGGGGAGTTTATCAGTTGCACATCAATCACATCATTACTGAGTGCATCGAGCATGCTGCTGAGCAAAACACTGTCACCTTCTTGCCCTTTTTGCAGCAAATATCCCAGCGCGGATAGGTGCAAATCTGTATTACCTGCTTTTTTACGGTTACCTTTGATAAGCGGCGCGACTCCGACACTACAGTGATAAATAGCGCGAGTGAGTGCCACATACAATAAACGTAAATCCTCGGCTAAGCGCTCTTCGTCCGCTAATTCGACATACTCTTCTGTATCATCAAGATCGAGTTTCGCTATGTAATCATCACGGTCGTGAAACAGACCTTTTGATTGAGGTAGGAAGTTACTGGCAAACGGTAACCAAACAATTTTATATTCCAACCCCTTGGATTTATGAATGGTGCTGATTTGTACTAAATGCCTATCACTTTCAAGACGCATTTGTTGTGCATCTGATTGATGGTCAGGATGGGCAATCTGCTGCGCTAACCAACGGGTTAGTGTGTGCTCACCTTCAAGCTGGAGAGACATCTCTTGCAGTAATTCCCCAATATGCATGAGATCCATCAAACGGCGTTCACCTTCAGAACCCGATAGCAAGGTTTCAGCAATATGTCTTTGAGACATAATCCCACGTAACATGGGAAGAACACCGCGTTTACGCCAAATTACAGCATAGTGAGCAAACTCATCAACGACATTTTCCCAGGCTTTTTCATCGTAATTTAGGCTATCAATATCTTCTGCCGTTAAACCCAATAATCCCGTCGCTAAGGCACTGCGCAATACCCGTTCTTTTTCTGGTGTTAATACGGCCAATAATAGCCAGAGAATTTCTTTAGCTTCTTGAGTCGCGAATACACTTTCTCGATTTGATTGGAACACCGATGGGATATTAAGTTGATTTAGTGCATCACGGATCAATATCGCCTCACGACGACTCCGAACTAATACGGTGATGTCCGAGGCCTCTACAGGCGTTTGCTGCTGCTTGTTTTCAAAGTAGGTCGTACCTTGCAGACCACCAGCAAGATATTGTCCTATTTGCGCCGCACATTGCTGTGCTAGGGCTTGTTCATATTCAGAAACGGAAACAGCCTCAGCTTGCTGCTGCCAGAAAGTAAGCGCTTTCACTTCTTTCCCATCATGGATCAGTTTTTTGTGGCTATTATGAGCTGCAAAATTAACGCTTTGAAATGGAATTTGTTCAAAAATAAATGGGTTTTCAGCATGATGGAAAACCTGATTTACAGCTTCAACCATACGCTGGGATGAGCGATAGTTTGTTTCCAACGTATAGTGAGCACTAACTTGCTTTTTCGCCGCAATATACGTGAAGATATCCGCACCACGGAATGCGTAAATGGCTTGTTTCGGGTCTCCGATGAACAGCAATGCTGTATCGTCAGTTTCCCGATAAATACGCTGAAAAATACGATATTGCTGCGGGTCAGTATCTTGAAACTCATCAATCATCGCAACTGGGAAACGCCTAGCAATTGCTTCGGCAAGTAATGCCCCGCCATCTTGATGCAGCGCTCTATCTAGACGAGTCAGTAGATCATCAAAACCTAACTCACCGCGTGTTTGCTTCTCATGAGCAATAGTCTGGCGTACTTCACTAATCGCTTGAGGAATAATCAAATCTTTAATCGTCAGCGCTTGGGCAAGCAACTCATCAACTAACCTAAAGACTACATGAGAAGGCCCTGAACCGCTTTTGGATTTTTCATCTAATCGAGATTGCGCAAAACGCTCTAAGATATCTTTTGGCAGCTGATAATCATCAGTGCTTTGCTCTGCCCATTCGGTTATTTTTTCTAACCATGTAGGTAAATAACGTATGCTGTAGCTGCGTTTGTCTACATCAGAATCAGAAATTAGCTTTTCAAAATCAGCAGAATTTTTTGTCCATAAATCTTTTAAATTCTGAATTAAACCAATCAAACGTTGATGACGTTCTTCAAGAGTTTCAGGTAATTCCGGCTGATTGATAATAACGGGAATATCCCCTTGCAAGAACGGCTTAATCTCGTTCAAAAGTGCTTCAGGTCCATTCCACTCGGCATGAACCACTTTGGTCATCGAATAATCCAGAGGATAAAAATGACGACGCCAAAAATCCGCACATGCTTGTTTCTGGATAGGAAACTCATCTTGGATCATGGTTTGTTCAAACAAAATGCCTGATTCAAACGCATTGTGCGCTAACATTCGTTGGCAAAAACCATGAATGGTGTAAATAGCGGCTTCATCCATTTGGCGCTCAGCGGCTAATAGCCAATTCGCCGCAAAAGCGCGTTGCTCTTCACTCGGTAACTCCGTTAATAGTGTGAGATATTCTGGTTCCGATTCGAATCCCAAGCCATTACGTAAACACGCCAAACGCATCTTATGGATGCGCTCACGAATACGCCCGCGTAATTCATTGGTCGCCGCCTCAGTAAAGGTCACAACCAGAATCTCTTCAACACTTAAAGGTCGAGGGAATGCATTTTCATTCCCTAAACCTAATAATAGACGCAGATAGAGGATCCCTATCGTATAGGTTTTACCTGTACCAGCCGATGCCTCAATTAACCGCTGTCCACGTAACGGGAGTTTATAGGCATCTAACAATTGGGAACTCATCTGCACCTTATTCACTCAACATTTTCCTTGATAGGTAACATTTTCTGAAGATCTGAAGCTTGTGGGTACAATACCCAGTTTTTCAGTTTTGCATACCCTGATGTCTCATCAACACCCTGACCAATAACTTGAGATGCCATCGCTAAACCTTGGTGTTTTAAAACCGCATTTTCATAATATGCAATCACTTCAGCTTGAGTGGCAGTCTCTAATCTCGATAACACTTTATCTCGGGAGTCAAAACTGAAAATATTACGAGAAAAATCGGAACCATAGCGCCCAACCTCTTCATAGAATGTTTGTGGCGGCTGTTTCATTTCCGTAATAATCGATTGTTTATATTGTTCAAATTCAGCAGAAGGTAATTTTTTCAGCTTATCCAAAGTGACTTTATAGAAATCTTGATAGCGAGTATTGAGATAATCTGGTGTTTTGGCATTACTTTGCAGCAAGAAGCCAATACCCCACTGATCACCAAGCCCCACCTTGAAAGCAAATACGGCATAACCTAGTTGCTCATTGGTCCGTAATTGGTCGTAAAACCATGGCTGAACAATTTTAGATAAAATACCAGACAGAACCGCACCATCGATACGGTCATAACCATCAGGAATAAATAACTCGGCCAATGCGTTATCGCTGCTATTACCTTGCTTATGGAAATCGGCTAGATAGGTTTTATTCACCACAACGATGTCACCACTCCACCAATTTTTACCTTTGCTCTTTAACAGCTTACTGACATCTTGGATAGTTTGAACACTTTGCTGCTGAGTAATGTTACCCACAACTAATGCTTGTAAGGCGGCACCTTCAACGACGGAATTACGGTAGTCCGTAATATCTTTCAAAGTGATCGTGTCTAAAGCAGCTAACCGTTGCTCCTGTTCAAAATACGGAACACTGTTAAGGCGCTGCAATGGCTGCATGGCTAGCTCGTATGCTTTCGCATTGTTTGCCACTTCGATTTGTTCTTTGTACCAAGATTTTGCCTGAATCAACTCTCTTTCTGTTGGCTCAAAACTTAAATACACCTTGGTCATGGATAAAAACAGCTCCGATAAATGCTGAGTATAGCCGCTCGCATTTAACTGTAATCCAACCCCTTGAGAGACAGAGACCGACATCCCAGCAACGGAGGCTTGATACTGTAATTCATCCATTTTTAACGATGAAATATATTGCAGTAAAGAACCTACCACTTGAGATTTTGCTGTTTCATCTTGATCGTTATAACGCAGGTCTAACGTAATACTTGCCTTCGGCTCATCAGCAAAATACTGACTTGGCATATACAGCACACGTATATTCCCTTCCTGATAAACCATTTCAGGATGTTTATACGCTTTATCCGTTTTAATCAGGGATAAGTTATCGGGAATATAAGGGTTTAATTTTGGTAATTTAAAAGTCATTTTTGACTCTAAACCAGCCCATTCTGTGAACTGCTTTTCACTGATTTTATCAACTTGATAAGGCGCATCGACAAAGTAAGCTTTTTTATTACTCGGTTCGTTCGGGCTAATAAACCAAATACGTGCATTTTGCGCAGTCAGTTCAGAAAGTCTCTGTTTTATCGCCGTAGGATTATATTTGTCTGCAACATAATCAGAATCTAGAACGTGATTAACAGGCATAGTGATCATTTGGTCAGAAAGCCATTCGATATAGTTCATGTCTCTGACAATAGAGCCATAACGAAATGATAAATTAAGCACTTTCGCTATTTCATCAAAATAATCTTGGTTAACCCCTTGGTTTTTAATCAAATCAATATAAGCAAAAATAGCCGCGATAACTTGATCTCGTTCCGCTAACCCTTTATCCGTTAATGTGACATAGATAGAGAATGAACCATAATTACGATCTGCATTTGGCGAGGCAGATGCGCTGATACCTTCTGCTAATCCTTGGGAAATAAGCCAATCAGATAACGTTCCCGGACTACGATTTCCAATTAAGTAGCCGATGTATTCATCACTCTTGCTACGAAAATCGGCCATATTGTTTTTGATACTAAATTCGATTTGCAATGCTTTTTGTGGCTGAGAGGGAACATAGTGGATCACAATCCCCTTTTCTTTATCCGTCACTGCGGGGATCGTAACCTCTGGTACTGAAGCATTAAAATTAGGAATACGGCCAAAGGTTTCATTGGCAATTTTCGCTAATTGTTCAATAGATTGGTCGCCATACAACACGCCATTCATCAAGTTTGCTGAGTAATAACGTTTGTAGAAACTCACTAACTCATCTTGGAGCTTGCTATTGGGCTTGTCCTTCAACGTTTCCAGATTTCCACCTGCAAAGCGAGAGTTTGGATGGGCAGGATTTAGCGTTTCGGAACGAATTTGCCAAATACGCATACCATCACGCGCACGAGCCATGGTGAGTTCAGCATTGACAGCATTACGTTCTTTATCTGCATTCACGGGGTCAAGTAACGGCTCAGCGAGTGCATCCGCTAGTCTATCCGTAGCAGCCTCAAGAGCTCCATTTTCAACTTCAAAATAGTAGGCGGTACGATGTGGTGCAGTGCTAGCATTATGGCTTCCGCCGTGTTTTTGTAAAAACTCAGAGAAGCTACTTGGCTCAGGGTATTTTTTAGAGCCCATTAACACCATGTGTTCTAAGTAGTGAGCGAGCCCTAACTGACTGTTCGGGTTTTCAATACTCCCGACGGGTAATGAAACTGCCGCTAACGATTTAGTCGCTTTAGGGTCTGAAACCAGTAAAACCGTCATATCGTTGTTGAGTTTGATTGCTTTATATTCTCGCGGATCACTGACGCTTTTATTAATAGTCTCTGGCATAACTTGCCAAAGCGGCTGCGCAGCAATAGCACTACCTATAAATAGTAGTGATAACAAGAATAAATGAGCGATATGTTTCGATAATCGTAACATTCTTAGATGCTCTCCCTTATTTTAAGTACTCTGCCATCGGCAGTAAGAAGCGCCGAGTATTACTCAGCAGCGATTCAATCAACGAACTATTTATGCTTCTGCAAGCTCTCAATACATAATCATCTTCCATTTCACCCACTTTCATTTGGCTTCCTTGTAGGCTTTGCAGTAGCGCCGATAACGCCTTTTGCTGCACATCTTCTGACGTAAAGTCATATTCCTTTGTTTTTTTATCAAAACACGCCGAAATCCAATTCCAACCACTCTGATTTAACAGTATTAGCGGCGTATTCATTCCTTCACAATACCCTTCAATAAGCGTATTCAAGTGTACTTTTGCACGCTCTGAGGATATGGCAGAAAAATGCCAAACACTGTTTTCTCGCCCTAATGCGATGCTTTCACCTTCACGAATAAAAGCATTAAAAAACAAATGTTCTATCCATAATTGCACACCATCATTAGCAGTAAGATAAGCAGGTCGATAACGCAATATTCCTGACTCGTGAACATTTCGCAATAAGCCTGTAATTTTGATCTCATGTATTTCACACTCAATCGGATAATCGACACGTCGATCGCCGTACTCTTTCACTTTTTCAGCTAATGGAGCAATATCATTTAATTGTTTCTCCCAAAATAGCTGACCAAATTGTTTTGCAGGTAATTGTCCCGAGGCTCTTAGTGCATGATAAAGAGGATTTGGATCTTCATCTTTGACTAACAAATCTAACACTTGGTCATTAATTTTATAGCGTTGCAATCCACCTAATACGAAAGGCTCTTCTTCTGGAAGTTCAGTCTCTTCAATCGAGAAATGAACCTTCAAACGCTGCTGGAAAAACCCACGGATAGGGTGACGGTAAAAACGTAAAATTTGTTCTAACGATAACTCTGTAATAGGTTCACGTTGTTTTAATATTGACGTAAACGACTTAGCCGCTTGCTCTGCACTTTTTGCAGCGGGCAACCATTCTTGCGCGAAGCTTTGATAAAGAGAGCCAGAGGCAAAATTCTCTTTCGCAAATGGCACTCGATTATGTTCAATAATCAAATGCTGTTTTAGCCGCTGTGCACTTTCATCGATATTCAACGATTGGTCGCCATCTAAGCAGAAACTCTGACAGATATACTCCAATAATTCAGTGACTAATACCGATGGATTGCACTCTTGGTTATCTCGAATAGAACGTCCGATATAGCTAATATAAAGCCGTTTTGTCGCTGAATTTAATGCTTCTAAGAATAGGTATCTGTCATCATCACGACGCTTTCTATCGCCTCGCTGGACTTTTTCTGCCATTAAATCGAAACCGAGTGGTGGCACATTACGTGGGTATGCACCATCGTTCATACCCAGTAAACAAACCACTTTAAATGGTACAGAACGCATTGGCATTAACGTACAAAAATTGACTGCACCGGCGAGGAAACGCTGGCTAATTTTTTCATCATCAAAACAAACCGATAACTCGTCGCGAATTAAACGTAATGGAATGGCTTCTTGGTAGTTGGCGGTCAACGCATTTTCAATAATTTTATGCCACTGTGTCGTGAGTAATGCTAAGACAACTTCAGTTTCACTATCGACTTTAAAGCAGCTATCGATTAACTGCTGGCAGATTTCTTTCCACTCATCGAGCATGCGTTCTTGATCTAAGTGTGTTCGCCATTCTCTAAGTGTATCAACGAGTAATGCTAATTTCCCAGCCAGCTGAGCTGCGAGACCACTACATTCATCGTATGGCAGCACACCATTCCATGGGCCATTACGGCTATCCATCGCATAGCCAAGCAACATTCGGCTTAAACCAAATTGCCATGTATTTTGCCCAATAACCGGTAGCGATAGTGCTTTGACATTATCATCATCCAGCCCCCAGCGAATTCCGGATTCATTGACCCATCTCCTTAACAAACTCAGTTCACTCTCATCAATATCGAAACGAGCAGCAAACGCTGAAACCTCTAATAGCGTCAGTACTTGCTCCGTTGAAAATCGGCTTTGAGGTAAATCCAATAACATAATAAATGCTTGTAAGATTGGGTGTGCTTGGAGCGCTTTTCTGTCCGAAATGGAGAATGGAATATAGTGTGATGAGCTGGTGTTACCGAACACCGCCTGAATATATGGCGCATAACTGTCGATGTCAGCAACCATGACAATCACATCGCGGGGCGTTAATGTAGGATCTTCTTCAAATAGGGCCAATAAACGATCCTGTAAAACTTCAACTTCACGCTGAGCACTATGGCATGAATGAAATGTCACGGATTGATCACACTGAGGAAGTGAGCGCTTCTGCGAGCTACTTTCATACTCATCTAAAGTCACGCCTAGCTGAGCGTGATTTTCAAGGTCGAGAATATCTTGCTGCAAATTTTCGAGAAGGTTATTTCGCCCATTATCAACAAAGGCCGACACTTCATTGGCAGCCTCTATTTGGGAAATAAAAAATAAATTATCGCGCCCAAGCTTGCCCCACGATGCTAACAGTGGGTTTGCTAAATTCTGCTCACCTTCCGTGTTGAATAAATTGGCTGCATGCTCATCAATTTTAAAGCGGGAAATTTCGTGCTTATCCAAATAGTGGCGCAATTTCCGTTGTTGTAATCGCGCTAAAAAGGCACTGCTTTGAATATCTCCCCAGTAATAACGGCACGGGTTGGTAAACATTAAGTGGATATCTGAGTGTTCAGCAATCGCGTTGAGTGCTTGCAAATACAATGGTGGTAAGGATGAAATACCGCAAATAAATAAGCGTGACGGTAAATTTTTAGCTAACTCTGGTGATGCTTTTAGCTTATCAATAAAACTCTGATACAAGTTTGCTCGATGCCAAGGCGATTGACCAAGCTGCTCTGTATATTCCACCAAACATAACCATAATCTTTTTTGCCACAATTGATTTTCACTGAGCCCGTCAATCAATTCATTACGTTGCCACAGCGCAATCCATTCAGGTCTATAGACCAAATATTGGTCAAATAAATCGGCAATACGCCCTGATAGTTGATGTAATTTACGCTTGTCTGAATCGTCTTGTAGATAGTGACGTAGAGGCTCAAATTCAGTTTCATTAATAACATTTGGCAAAATCGTCATTAACTTCCACGTCATCGCTTGTTTAGTATAGGCGCTCTCTTTGGGGATATCGGGAAGCACTCGACGGAACATATCCCAGATAAACGTAGCGGGTAATGGGTAGTTAATATTGGCGGCTATTCCGAAACGCTTAGCAAGCTCTATCTGTAGCCATTGGGACATACCTGGGCTTTGTACTAATACAATTTCTTGCTCAAAAGGATGAGTGAGAGGGTCATTCTCCATTAAGTGTGCAATTAGCTCTTTGAGCAGATCTAATTGGTTAGAATGATAAACCTGAAACATGACTCTCTCCTTTTGCGCACTGCCAGCGACTTATCGAATACAGTTTCCCGCCCACGAACAAGGACACCTTAGATTCACTACAGCCCCCAAGGCTTACAGAATGCACGATTTTTATCTGTTCTCTCTGGGGCTGATACCCTATTTCCAATGGAACTTTATCATTAAAAGAGCGTTTGCCTTCTAATGTTCCATGTAGAGATCGAATTGCCTGTGAACCTTGATATATTTGATTAAAATTCAAAGCGATATATTGGCTGTAGTTTAGCAGAGCTATCAGCAAGATAGCAAAAATAACCACCGCAATCATCGACTCTACCAGTGCAAATCCTTGCTGTGAATTCTTCATTGGCAAAATCCTTTAATTGCCACTGGGCAGTAATCTATCCAGCCATTTTCACGGGCTTGTAGACGCCCTTCATTCCATATTGGTACAACCCATCGATATATCGTTAGCGATTGATTTTTCGAAAATTCCCCCTTACCCGATAAAATGAATTGATTATTTTTATAATGCTTAAGACAGCTAACCCACCCATGATTTGTTTCTCTCTGACACACCCAAGGACTCACCTTTTCAGCTTTCAATTTCCAATGTTGAGCGAGCCCCCATGACAATGCTGATTCTGCTAAATTAAATGATTGGTAATATTTTTCTTCGCGGATTAATTCATGGCTAGCTCGAGCTTGGTAGTAATGTAATGCCTTTAAGAGTATGAGCCCAACACTCATTAAAACCATTACCATGATTAAAGCAATGTTGCCTTGCTGCGCATTTTTTTCCCTCATGGCACATTCCTTAGCAGTACAGAGGACTGATAATCAAACGTTTTATTAGGCAATAACATGCTTTCCACCGTCATAGATATTCCTAAAATTTTCGTGCTTGGCTGCCACTCAAAAGTCAGCTGATTCACTTTTACCATATTAGGATCAAACAACGACTGCCAGCGGGTACCATCGCAGTTTGTCACATTACGGCTAGACTCGAGCTTATTGTTGTTGAGTCTAAATCCAAAAAAATCAGAATGTAATGAACGGCCTTGTCCTATAACCCATTGCCCAGATAAATCCTGATCATAGGCAAAAATAATGCAAGAATTGGCCTGACGACTTAAGAACTTAGCGCTGATGGTTATTGCCTTTCCTTCACAATGAGGCTTGGAAGGTGACTGGCTGCAATGACCTATTCGACGAAAATCTTTTTCCATATTAATCAACACCTGCCGGACCTCCCTATCCAGTTGATATTGAAAAAAAGCCTGAAATAGTTGCTTAAATAACATAGGGATCGTATTCATCGCTGCAATGCAGACCAAACAGCCAATTAGCATCGCAATCAGTGTTTCTAGCAAAGAAAAACCCTTTTCTGTTTTATGCTTTTTAATGTCATTCAACATTTAGGAACACCTGCCAACGTTTGCTGGCTGCAACTGCGTACCCGACCTGAAGATGAAATAATCACGGATATTTGGTCACTTTCATTACTGAGTTCAATTCGAAAAGGGCTACTTGTTCCTTGCCTACCGTAAAAATGAATTAATTCTCTAGACGCATATTTAAGCTCAATGCTTTCAAATTTATCGCTTTTAAATTGGCTGATTTCTTGCGCAGTCTCTGCATCGATAACAACTAAACGCCACTCTTTTGATGTGAAACTTACCGTCATAATACGGTGCTGATTTAAATAGATGCCTTCCATTAGGTTACTGTAGATAAATTCGGCAGTTTGCCTCGCAGCATCAATAAGCTGTAGCCGCTTCACTTGCTGTTGCCATTGATAAAACGCAGGTAGAGCCACTATTGAGCAAAGAAACAGTACAACCAGAATTTCAATTAAAGTGAATCCCAGCTCATCAACATTGCTTTTTAGCCACTTTACTTTTCCCTGTAGCAAACTCGCCTGCTCTGCCATTTCTTTATCCCTGTCACTCGCTCTTTATAAATAAATTTGGAAGAAAATTTCACATGGCTACAGCCTACATTTTCTCTTCTTCAAAACGCTTCCCAAAAAAAATGTCACTTTTGCATTTTTCTTAAATGCTTTTGGAAACGGCTTCGCAAAGTTAAGTACCAAGATAAAAAAGTGTTCCCGAAAAATAAGGGAGACAGGTCAGAATAGTTTTCGGGGATAAGGCAAAAATTGGAAATAGCGGAAGTAATAAGGGTGAAAGAGAGTAAGCGTTAATCGAGGTGTAAAGGTATGGAGCAGCTTAAAAAATCGAATGAGCCGTAAAGATAATAAAAAATAAAGGCATAAACCGTATTATTTACAGGGTCTATGCGTGCCTATGCCTTTATATCAATCTACCCGCATTAGACCGTAAATGGATATTTTATTGCTTCGTGGCACTGATAACCTTCTAAGATGAAATCATCAGTTGTTACCCACGTTTCAAGATCTTCCAAGGTTTTAATTTCAGGGTTAATCGTCAAGCTTGGAGATGGATATGGTTCACGTTTTAATTGAACATCACGCATTAAAGGCAATTGGTTTTCATAAATATGTGCGTTCACAATTTTATGATAAGCCTTACCGGCTTTGTGACCCGTAATACGCGCCATTAGCGCCAGCAGTACAAAACATTGAACCTGATTAAAATTAAGCCCAAGAGGAACATCACAGCTACGTTGGTATGACGTCAAATGCAGCGTATCGCCAAGTAGTGAAAACGTGTGAGTGTGCATGCAAGGACGTAAGCAGCCCATTTCGAACTCACCAGGGTTATAGAAAGTCACGATTTCGGCGCGGTCATCAATGCCGTTTTTCAGGTTATTAACCACTTTCTTTAATTGGTCAAGATGAGAGCCATCAGGGCGCAGCCATGAGCGACCTTGGACGCCATAAACGCGCCCCATATCATCTTCACCTTTACGATGCGGGTTATCTAACCATGCTTGGTTTTCATTAGCATTGGCATTCCAAGTATTACAACCAATTTCACGGAACTGCGCTGCATTATCATAGCCACGCAAGTACCCTAATAACTCGGCAATAGCGGCTTTATAAAAGCTTTTACGCGTCGTAATTAAAGGGAATTGATTGTTGCCCACATCATATTCGAGGTCGGCATTAATCACGGTTAAACAGCGAACACCAGTACGCTTGTTTTCAACCCATTGACCTTCATCGATAATACGTTGGCATAACTCAAGATACGGCTTCATAGTGGCTCTCTTACTCCGAAATACAGGCGGTTTGTGTTATCGAATATCCATCAATAACACAAACCGAAAATGACTTAATTTACTGCTTATTAGCGCGATTTGCTGTCTACATTATTAACAGTCTACGTGACTTGCTATCGACGCTACTTGCTATCTACGCTACTTACTCTCAACGTTTTTAGCGGGCTTATGGGCTGGGATATTTTTACCGTATTTGTAAGCCCAGACAATCATCAATACACCGATAATAATCATCGGAATCGAGAGGATTTGCCCCATACTGATACCACCGAATAAACCTAATTGTGCATCTGGTTGTCTGAAGAATTCAACGATGATACGGAATGCACCATAACCGATAAGGAACAGGCCCGATACGCTCCCCATTGGGCGAGGTTTACGTACAAATAAATTCAATATCAAGAATAAAACGATACCTTCTAAAACCATTTCATACAGCTGGGATGGGTGTCTTGGCAATACACCGTATTGCTCAAGAATAGGCAACAGAGAGGGGTCTTGTGCCGCAAGTTGGATATCTTCACTTCTTGAATGAGGGAATAAAAATGCCCATGGTGTATCTAGGGTAACCCGTCCCCATAGCTCGCCATTAATAAAGTTACCGATACGCCCCATTCCAAGACCAAAAGGAATCAACGGTGCAACAAAATCAGAAACTTGTAAGAAACGACGTTTCGTGCGATAGGCAAACCACATCATGGCACAGATAACCCCAATCAAGCCACCGTGGAAGGACATGCCGCCATCCCACACTTTGAACAGATACAGAGGGTCATCTAAGAAAACAGGCAAATTATAGAAGAAAACATAGCCAAGTCGTCCACCTACAAATACACCGACAAAACCAATGTACAACAAGTTCTCGACTTCATTTTTTGTCCAGCCACTGTTTGGCTTAGAAGCGCGACGTCCCGCTAACCATAGCGCAAAAACGAATCCGACAAGGTACATAAAACCATACCAGTGCAAAGAGACTGGGCCAATCGAGAACATTACGGGATCAATTTCCGGAAATGCTAAGTAACTGTTACTCATCGTTCCCCACTTTAAAATAATTGAGTCAAAAATTATGTCGCATAATAACACGAGGTTATTGCCAGCATATAATTACATATTAATAACATAGAAGATCAAACTAGATCCCGCCACGCACAAAACCACCAAGTCCATTTCTTTCCATAAACTCGCTAATCTTATGGCGAACATTTTCGCTGGTTTCTGCGCCGAGCAAATCAGGCACTAACTCAGCCATCAATTGAGGATCAAGCTGACGAATTAAATATTTCATGCGAGGAACACTGCGCCCACTCATACTCAAACTACGATAACCTAATGCAATCAGCACCATAGCACTTAATGGCTGTCCAGCCATTTCACCACATACACTAATCGGCAGGCCTATACGCTGACATTCCATATGTACCATGGATAGAAAACGCACCACCGCAGGGTGCAGGTTATCATAGAGCGCCGCCACATGAGTGTTATTACGGTCGACGGCGAGTAAATATTGTGTAAAGTCGTTGGTACCTATCGAAATAAAATCAACTCGCTGCTTTAACTCTGGCAGTAAAAACAGGAGTGAAGGTACTTCCAACATCACGCCAATTGGAGGTAAATCAATCGATTTTCCGAGTTGTTGGCTCACTTCATTTTTGGCGCGATTAATCAGCCCAATAGCCTCATCCACTTCATTAATGCTAGTGATCATCGGCAATAAAATACGTAAATTGCCCGTATCTTGGTTAGCTCTCAGCATAGAACGCAATTGGATTAAAAAGATTTCAGGCTGATCCAGCATGATTCGGATCCCACGCCACCCCAAGCAAGGATTTTCCTCGCTGATCGGCATGTAAGGCAGTTGTTTGTCTGCACCGATATCTAAGGTTCTTAATACCACCGGTTTCGTTGCAAAAAGTTGCAATACATCCCGATATAACTGCTTCTGTTCATCCTCAGATGGAAAGCCATTGTGCAGCATAAATGGCAGTTCGGTTCGATATAATCCAACACCATCCACCCCATCATGAATTTGCTGTTCATAGCGAGGGCTCAATCCGGCGTTGAGGCAAATATCCACATGCTCACCGTTTTTGAGTACTGCATCTTGAGAAAGTGTGCCTTCCGCTAATCAGCTAAGTACATTTTCTTCTTCAATAATTTGCTGGTATTCCTGAGCAATAAAATTTTCAGGCTCAATAAACACTTCGCCACGATAGCCATCCAAAATCAGATGGCGATTATGTAATAAGGAAGGCTCAATATCCGCCCCCATAATCGCGGGGATCCCCATCGCTCGGATCAAGATTGCAGAGTGGGAGTGCGTTGCACCATCGCGCACAATCACACCCGCTAATTGCTCAAGCGGTAATTCAGCAAGAACGCTCGCACTTAGCTCATCAGCCACCAAAATAAAACGGTCTGGCCATTGGCTAGTGGGTGTCAGTGAATCATCGAGATGAAATAATAAGCGCTGCCCTAAGGTGCGAAGGTCAGAGCCACGCTCTCTTAAATAGAGGTCACGTAAACGTGAGAACTGCAAAGCGTAATCTTCGATGACGGTTTTCACTGCCCATTCAGCCACCGCCCCTTGATTAATCGCCGTAAATAACCGCTTTTTCAGTTGGGGGTCATTAAGCAAGTGGTTATACAAGTCGAAAATAGCTGCGCTTTCTTTCGATGAGCTCGCCATAAACCGCTTACTAATACGACGAAATTCTGCCGCCGCACTTTCCAGCGCTATCACTAAGCGTTGACGCTCTTCATCAATATTCAATGTGGTCGCTTGATACACATTGTCTAAAGAAGGTTGAGAGGTGTCTTGCCAACCATAAGCCATCGAAATTCCTTGAGAAACAGGGATAGCTTTGAGGCGATTTTGTCGATATTGCCCGAAAATACCTTTTGTTTGCGCTTGGGATAAAATCACCGCTAACTGCATTGATAGCGTGACCATAAAGGACTCTTCCGTCTCGCTGAATAACCGTTTTTCTCGCTGCTGAACCACCAGCACGCCCAGTAATTGACGTCGATAAACAACAGGCACACCTAGAAAGGCTTTGAGCTGTTCTTCTTTGAGTTGAGGGAGGTATTTGAATTGCGGGTGTTCGCGAATATCAGCGAGGTTCAACATTTCCGATTGTCGACCGACTGCGCCAACAACCCCTTCGTCGAATCCTAAACGAATAGCAATCCCGCTAGGCTTTTTCAGCCCGCGGGTTGCCATTAGGTAATAACATTGGCGAGGATGATCGGCTAAGTAAATCGAGCACACATCGGTGCGCATTGCTTTGCACGTCTCATTGACCAAAACTTCAAGAGCTTGAGTCAGACTGGTCGCCATCGCAACCTTTTCGACAATGTCACGTAAACGCGTCAACATAGGCTTACTTAACTCCGCGCCTACGATTATTAAAAACAGGTCGTTGTGGTAATTTCTGTTCCTGCAAAGGCATAACTACGGGAGCGAATTCCTTCATCACGCGGCGATAAACTTCGCGCTTAAAAGAGACCACTTGCCTAACAGGATACCAATAACTGACCCACCGCCAGCCGTCAAATTCTGGCGATTTACTGCGCTGCACGTTTATATCGGCGTCATTACATTGGAGTTGAAGTAAAAACCAACGTTGTTTCTGTCCAATACAAACAGGTTTTGTATCCCAACGCACCAAACGCTTAGGTAATTTGTAGCGTAACCAATTACGGGTAGATGCAAGTAACCTTACATCTTTACGCTGTAGTCCGACTTCCTCGTATAACTCACGATACATCGCTTGTTCTGGCGATTCCCCCGGGTTAATCCCACCTTGGGGAAATTGCCAAGAATGCTGACCATAACGGCGAGCCCATAAGACTTGACCTTGCCGATTACAAATTACAATTCCTACATTCGGGCGGTAGCCATCATCATCGATCACTAGACTACCTCAATAACCAAATTTGAAAGATGCCTAATTGTTTCACACATACCCAAACTGGTAAACCTATATCAATACAGTTTGCAGATATGTCTGAAGTAATTACAATAGTCTGCGTCTCAACGGGGTGCCAATTTGGGCTGAGAAATAACCCGTAGAACCTGATCCGGCTAATACCGGCGTAGGGATTTGAGCTACCGCCTACAAATTATTGTATCGGTCCCTCCTCAAATCCTGTGTTTTTTTATGATTTACGCAGGAATTACAATGACTAAAAATAAACTCTTTACCTCACTCATTGCCTTAACCACCTTAAGTTTTGCTGCATTCGCCTCTGCCGAAAAACCAACGCTGACTGTATATACCTATGATTCCTTTGCGGCAGAATGGGGACCTGGTCCTCAAATCAAAAAGAATTTCGAAGCTCAATGTGAATGCGAGTTAAAACTGGTTTCTCTAGGGGATGGTGTTGCGCTACTGAATCGTCTACGTATGGAAGGAGCTAAAAGCAAAGCCGACATTATCTTAGGGTTAGATAACAACTTGCTCGATTCCGCAGAAAAAACTGGCTTATTTGCCCCAGCAGATATCAAAACGGATGCGCTTAAATTACCTATCGAATGGACAAGCAAAACATTCATTCCTTATGATTATGGTTATTTCGCCTTTATCTATGACACCAATAAAATCAAGCAACCGCCAAAAAGCATGGATGAACTGCTTGATAGCAAAAATAATTGGAAAATCATTTACCAAGATCCACGTACCAGCACCCCAGGATTAGGATTAATGCTGTGGATTGAGAAAATCTACGGTGATAAATCGGCTAATGCATGGAAGAAAATGGCAGCGAAAACACTGACCGTGACCAAAGGTTGGAGTGAGTCTTATGGCTTGTTCTTAAAAGGTGAAGGAGATTTTGTCCTGAGCTACACCTCTTCGCCGGGTTATCAAATTTTAAATGATAAGAAAGACAACTACGCGGCAGCATTGTTCGATGAAGGGCATTATATGCAAGTCGAAGTGGCGGCAAGATTAAAACACAGCCCGCAGCCTGAACTGGCAAAACAGTTCTTACAGTTTATGTTAACCCCTGAATTCCAAGGCACATTACCAACCACTAACTGGATGTATCCGGTTATCGATATGCCGTTGCCTGAAGTGTATAACGTGCTACCACTGCCTGCTAAATCCCTGCAATTTAGCGCGGAAGAAGTGGCTAAAGAACGTCAAACGTGGACACGTTTATGGCAAACCGCCGTCAGTCGTTAATCAATTTAACCTTATTACCGGGGGCAATAGCCTCCGGTCTTTTAATCGTCGTTGCCCTGCTCGCTTTTGGGGCGTTGTGGTTTTTCGCACCTGAAGTTTCCCTCCGCGAGATAATCGACGACGATTATCTATGGCATGTCATCGGTTTTACGTTTTGGCAGGCATTGCTTTCCGCTATTTTTTCCATTATTCCCGCTATTTTTCTTGCAAGAGCTCTGTATCGCCGGCGATTTTGGGGAAGAATGCTCTTGCTCCGCTTGTGTGCAATGACCCTTGTTTTACCCGTTTTAGTCGCCGTTTTCGGTATTTTGTCGGTATATGGACAAACCGGATGGCTAGCAAAACTGTTCCTATGGCTTGGTGTTGACTATCAGTTTTCCCCTTATGGTCTGCGTGGCATTTTATTGGCGCATATCTTTTTCAATATGCCACTCGCCACCCGGATGTTGCTGCAATCCCTTGAAAATATTGCCATTGAGCAGCGTCAAAGCGCCGCTCAATTAGGGTTCAATGAGTGGCAACAATTTACCCTTTTAGAGTGGCCTTATTTACGCCGTCAGATGTTGCCAACAGGCGCGCTGATTTTTATGCTCTGTTTTGCCAGCTTTGCGACAGTACTGGCTCTGGGTGGTGGCCCTGCGGCGACTACTATCGAACTCGCGATTTACCAAGCACTGAGCTACGACTTTGATTTAGGGCGTGCCACACTGCTTGCGTTAATTCAGTTGGGATGTTGCGTAGGATTAATGCTTATTTGCCAACGTATTAACCATGCCTTTTCCGTTGGATTTAGCCACCAAACATCATGGTTTGATCCTGCCGATAACCTGTTTCGCCGTTTACGTGACTGGCTGGTGATTACTGCAGCTATTTTGCTATTAATTCCGCCGTTATTAGCGGTCATTATTGATGGGCTCAACGGCCAATTACTGGATGTTTTACAGCAACCTGCCCTATGGCAAGCCACATCCACCTCCCTATTTATTGCACTCTGTGCTGGGGTTCTGTGCGTGATCCTCACGCTAATGCTGCTGTGGAGTAGCCGTGAACTGCGTTTAAGAAATGCATTAAAACTTGGACAAGCTATTGAGCTAAGCGGGCTGATTATTCTGGCGATGCCGGGTATTGTGCTGGCGACAGGCTTTTTTATCTTTTTCAATGAAACCATTGGAATACCCGAAACTCCTTATCCGTTGGTGATCATGACTAACGCCTTACTCGCTATCCCTTACGCGCTAAAGGTACTGGATAACCCAATGCGAGATCTGGCCCAACGCTATAATCCGTTATGCCAATCACTCGAAATCACTGGTTTTAATCGATTTAAAATCATTGAATTACGAGCATTACGCAAACCTATCGCACAAGCATTGGCATTCGCTTGCGTGATTTCGATTGGGGATTTTGGCGTGGTCGCCTTGTTTGGTAATGAAGAGTTCCGCACCTTGCCTTACTATCTTTATCAACAGATTGGCGCGTATCGAACCAATGATGGCGCGGTTACCGCGATGTTATTGTTGTTACTCTGTTTCTGCCTGTTTAGCCTACTCGAACGCCTATCGGGGAAAACTCATGATTGAATTACAAAATCTAGATTATCAATACGATAACCTAAATATGCATTTTGATATTGCGGTAGCTTCGGGGGAACGCGTTGCCGTAATGGGTCCTAGTGGCGCAGGCAAAAGCACGCTGCTCAGCCTAATTAGTGGGTTTCAATTTCCTCGCAGTGGCACTATCACCTTAAATGGTGAAAATCATACATTTACACCCCCAGCTAAACGCCCTGTTTCCATGTTATTTCAAGAAAATAACCTGTTTGCTCACCTAACTGTGAGGCAAAATATTGGGCTAGGTTTACAACCGAACTTACGTTTGAGTGCATCGCAAATGGCTGAAGTTGAACAAATGGCGCAGCAAGTCAGTTTAACCGAATGTTTAGACCGAATGCCTGCGCAATTGTCTGGAGGACAGCGTCAACGAGCTGCACTCGCCCGCTGTTTAATTCGCAATCAGCCGATTTTATTACTGGATGAGCCATTTTCCGCCCTTGACCCAGCGCTGCGCAGTGAAATGCTGCAATTACTCAATGACGTTTGCGTTAACAAATCCATCACGTTATTGATGGTATCTCATAGTATTGAGGACTCGCTACAAATCGCCCCTCGCAGCTTAGTGGTCGCTGATGGTGCAATTGTGTATGACGGCGATACCGAAACACTGTTACAAGGCAAAACTAACGCTTCTGCATTATTGGGCATTTCTAATTAGCTCGACAAATAATACTGTATAAATTCCCACTACTCGCGTATATTAATTTGCAGATTATTTACGCGAGTTTCCTTTATGCCTCTGTCAAATACCCCCGCTGAAAAAGGCTTTATTCTTAGCCGCCATTGGCGAGATACCCGCTATGGTGTCGAGGTAAGCTATTGGTTACTCACGGATAATAAACCGCAAAAAGTCATTGTTCCCTATCAACAAGCCGTAGGGTTTTTACCTGAATCCAAGTTTTCCCTAGTACGCCATTTAATTGAAGGACAAGCTGATATCAGCTATCGATCCGTGGAACTGCGAGATTTCAAACGCGAAAAAGTCTACGCCATCTATTGCCAGCAATATCGTCAATTACAAAACCTAGATAAAAACTGCCAAGCATTAGGCATTGAACTGCTGGAAACCGATATTCGCCCTTGTGAGCGTTATTTAATGGAGCGCTTTATTACCGCTCCCGTGTGGTTTTCTCGCAATCATCAGGGGAAATATCAACTCAAACCTTGTGAAGGTTATCGCCCGACACTGCATGCTGTTTCTCTCGATATTGAAACTAGCCAACATGGGGAGCTTTATTCGATTGGGTTATCTGGCTGCGGTGACAATGTGGTGTTTATGTTGGGACCCGATCAAGGCCCTGCTCTGAATGATCAACATCGACTCGTGTATGCCACCAGCCGCCCTCAATTACTTGAAAAATTGAACGAATGGCTGCAACAGTACGATCCCGATGCCATCATCGGTTGGAATCTGATCCAGTTTGATTTGCAAGTTTTACAAAAGCATGCGGAGCGCTATGGCATCCCTCTGTTGCTCGGTCGGCAAGGGAAAAAACTCGAATGGCGAGAACACGGTTTTAAGCAAGGTGTCTTTTTTGCCTCTGCTGAAGGTCGCTTAATTATTGATGGTATTGATGCGTTAAAATCGGCGACATGGAGTTTTAGCTCATTCAGCTTGGAGTCCGTTGCCCAGCAGCTGCTTGGCGAAGGGAAAGCGATTGATACTCCTTATGATCGCATGGATGAAATTAACCGCCGCTTTGCTCACGATAAACCCGCCCTCGCCCATTACAATATTCAAGACTGTATTTTGGTGCATCGCATCTTTGAGAAAACCGATTTAATGGCGTTCTTGCAAGAGCGCTCGACGGTCACGGGGCTCGCCGCCGATCGCATGGGAGGCTCAGTAGCCGCCTTTTCCCATTTATATATTCCTCGGCTACACCGCTTAGGGTTTGTTGCCCCAACGCTCTGTGAGCAAAAGTTTCAGCTCAATCCCGGTGGATTTGTCATGGATTCTCAGCCGGGTTTGTATGACTCCGTTTTGGTACTTGATTATAAAAGCCTTTATCCCTCAATTATTCGCACCTTTTTAATTGACCCAGCAGGCATGATTGAAGGGCTTGCACACCCAGAACCTGAACACTCTGTTGAAGGATTTCGCGGTGCTTGGTTTTCCCGTACGACCCATTGCTTGCCAGATATTGTCAGCCATATTTGGCAAGGTCGTGATAAAGCTAAACAGCAAAAAAACGCCCCGCTTTCTCAAGCCCTCAAAATTATTATGAATGCTTTTGCGGGGGTTTTGGGTGCCGATGGATGCCGTTTTTTTGACCCACGATTAACCGCGTCAATTACCATGCGCGGTCATGAAATTATGCGAATTACCAAACAATTGATTGAATCCCAAGGATATCAGGTAATTTATGGGGACACCGATTCCACCTTTGTTTGGCTACGAGATCCCCATACTGATGAACAAGCTCAAAAAGTGGGCTATCAACTGCGTGACCATGTAAATAATTGGTGGAAACAGCATCTTAAAGAAGAGTGGCAACTTGATGGTGTGCTCGAGCTTGAGTATGAAACCCATTATCGGCGCTTTTTGATGCCAACAATTAGAGGCACAGACCAAGGCAGTAAAAAACGCTATGCGGGTTTAAGCCAAGATACAATGGTTTTTAAAGGCTTAGAAACTATTCGTTCAGACTGGACACCTCTCGCTCAAAACTTCCAAAAAGAGCTGTATACGCGCATTTTTTATCGCCAGCCTTATCGGGAATTTATTCGCGACTATATTCATGCCATTCGTTCAGGAGAATATGACGATCGCTTGATTTACCGCAAGCGCCTACGGCGTAAATTGTCAGATTATCAACGTAATGTGCCACCTCATGTACGAGCCGCACGCCAAGCCGATGAGTACAATTTGCAATTACAGCGCCCATTGCAATATCAAAATGGGGGGTGGATCAGTTATATCATCACTCAGGCAGGTCCCGAGCCATTAGAGACCGTAACCGCGAAACCTGACTATGAGCACTATATTCTTAAGCAAATCAAACCTATCGCCGATGGAATTCTGCCATTTCTGCAAGATGATTTTGACGCCATTTTGACAGGGCAAATTAATCTTTTGTTTTAAAGCCTAACGAACAGCGTGAATTGTACAATTCTTATTACAATTGCCGCATTTTTAACAGGTGACGATAAGCGAATGTTGAATTAATATAACGCCCCTTTGATATCTCGACCTGTTATACACACAGCTTGGCGAGAAAATCGGCTATACTCATCATAATTCGAGCAACGCGACTCGAAAGAGAAAAGAGCTATAATTGCCAAACGGCAAAACGATTAAAAAATTTCGCATCACCCTTGGTATATAACCGTTATATCAACACTGGGCAAAGACACCGGTTAGTTGTCTTAAACATCTAAAAATAAACAATCAAAATTATGGAATTAAATTAAACCTATGCCATTTACTCTTGGTCAACGCTGGATCAGCGACACAGAAAGCGAACTTGGGTTAGGCGCCGTCGTGGCTATTGATGCCCGTATGGTGACGTTGCTTTTCCCTGCCACTGGGGAAAACCGACTGTACTCACGTAGTGATGCCCCAATTACCCGAGTGATGTTCAACGAAGGTGATACCATCACCAGTCACGAAGGTTGGCAGCTACAAGTTGAAAGTATTCAAGAAGATAAAGGGTTATTGACCTACACAGGAACACGTTTAGACACCCAAGAAGCGGATGTCAGCCTGAGAGAAGTGTTCCTTGATAGCAAGCTAACGTTTAATAAGCCACAAGATAGACTGTTCGCCGGTCAAATCGATCGTATGGATCGTTTTGCGCTGCGTTTTCGTGCACGTAAATTCCAAAGCGAACAAGTTAAACACCAATCTACGGGTCTGCGTGGTATCCGCGCGAGTTTGATCCCGCATCAGTTGCATATTGCTAACGAAGTCGGTAAGCGCCACAATCCGCGAGTTTTACTGGCGGATGAAGTGGGCTTAGGGAAAACCATCGAAGCGGGTATGATAATCCATCAACAATTGATGGCAGGTCGTGCTGAGCGAGTATTGGTCATTGTCCCAGATAGCTTACAGCATCAATGGCTGGTGGAAATGCTGCGCCGTTTTAACCTGCGTTTTTCCCTGTTTGATGATAGCCGCTACAGCGAAGCCCAACACGACAGCGATAACCCATTTGAAACTGAACAATTAGTCCTGTGTTCTCTAGATTTTGTTCGTCGTAATAAACAGCGTTTTGACCAACTCGTCGAAGCGGGCTGGGACATGATGGTCGTCGATGAAGCTCACCATCTGCAATGGAGCGAAACTGCCCCAAGCCGTGAATATCAAGTGATTGAAACCTTAGCAGAGCATGTTCCTTCTGTTTTACTGCTAACGGCAACACCCGAGCAATTAGGTCAAGAGAGCCACTTTGCGCGTTTGCGCCTCCTTGACCCTAGCCGCTTCCATGACTATCAAGAGTTCTTAGCCGAGCAAGAAAATTATCGCCCTGTCGCCGATGCGGTTTCACTGCTACTTTCTGGCGATAAACTGACGAATGACCAGCAAAACCTGCTCAGCGAGCTTATCAAAGAACAAGATGTTGAGCCGTTATTAAAAGCCGCTAATCTTGAAGGCGATGACAGCCAAGCCGCTCGCCAAGAACTGATCCATATGCTGATGGACAGACATGGTACTAGCCGCCTGTTATTTAGAAACACCCGTAATGGTGTCAAAGGCTTTCCACGCCGTGAATTGCATTCTTTAAAAATGCCACTGCCAACTCAATACCAAACGGCAATCAAAGTCGCTGGCATTATGGGCACGAAAAAGGATGTAGAAACTCGCGCAAAAGAGATGCTGTATCCAGAACAAATCTACCAAGAATTTGAAGGTGAAAACGCCACTTGGTGGAACTTCGACCCACGAGTTGAATGGCTGATGGGCTTCTTAACCGCAAATCGTCATGAAAAAGTACTGGTTATCTGTGCCAAAGCCGCTACAGCACTGCAACTTGAGCAAGTTCTGCGTGAGCGTGAAGGGATCCGTGCGGCGGTATTCCACGAAGGTTTATCCCTGTTAGAACGTGACCGTGCTGCTGCATACTTTGCTTCACAAGAAGAAGGCGCGCAGGTATTGCTGTGTTCTGAAATTGGTTCAGAAGGTCGTAACTTCCAGTTTGCTAACCAATTAGTGATGTTTGACCTGCCATTCAACCCTGACTTGCTTGAGCAGCGTATTGGTCGTTTGGATCGTATTGGTCAAAGCCGCGATATCGTGATCAACGTGCCTTACTTGGAAAATACCGCACAAGCCGTATTAATTCGTTGGTACCATGAAGGTTTAGATGCTTTTGAGCATACTTGCCCTACCGGTCGTACTATTTACGATAAATATTACCAACAATTGCTGCAATTTATGGCTGAGCCAACCATCACTGACGGGTTTGATGAATTTATTAAAACCTGCCGCGAAGAGCACGATGCACTCAAAGCGCAGTTAGAGCAAGGTCGTGACCGTTTGCTGGAAATGCACTCAAATGGCGGTGAAGCCGGTAATAAATTAGCCGAAGAGATTGGTGAAGGCGATAACGAGACTGAGCTGGTTAACTTTGCACTGAACCTGTTTGATATCGTTGGGATCAACCAAGAAGATAAGAGCGATAACTTAATTATCCTCACGCCATCCGACCATATGTTAGTGCCTGATTTCCCAGGATTGCCGCAAGATGGCTGTACTATCACTTTTGACCGCGAACAAGCGCTTTCCCGCGAAGATACGCAGTTTATTAGCTGGGAACATCCGATTATTCGTAACGGTTTGGATTTAGTGTTATCCGGCGATACGGGTAGCTGCGCAGTTTCTGTGTTGAAAAACAAAGCGTTGCCAGTAGGCACCTTGCTGACCGAACTGATTTATGTTGTAGAAGCTCAGGCTCCGAAACAGCTGCAAATCAGCCGTTTCTTACCGGCGACCCCAGTTCGCTTATTGATTGATTTAAAAGGTAATAACCTATCTTCACAAGTGGAGTTTGAGAGTTTTAACCGCCAATTAAATGCCATCAACCGTCATATGGCGAGCAAGTTAGTCAATGCCGTACAAAACGAGGTGCATTCTGTATTACGCCTCTCTGAACCGATGGTCGAGAAAGAAGCAAAATCCATTATTGAGAATGCCAAAGAAGCCGCTGATAAAGCCCTGACTTTGGAACTGTCTCGCTTGGAAGCGCTGAAAGCGGTTAACCCAAATATCCGTGATGAAGAACTCGATATTATCGAGGAAGAGCGTCGCCAATTGATGACCAACATCGACCAAGCTTCATGGCGCCTCGACGCTATCCGCTTAGTGGTTGTCACGCATCAGTAGAGAATATAGCTCGACACTCCCCGAGATTATGCGAGTTACAGCGGTGCTGGCTGATAGCAGCCAACACCGCTACAGTGTGAAGAATGAAGGATAAAAGAAATGTTACCCTATAATCCCCCTACTGAACCATGGCTACACATACTCTACCAAGACGAGCATATTATTGTAGTCAATAAACCTAGCGGCTTGCTTTCTGTACCAGGGAAAGCCCCTGAGCACCATGACAGCATCATGAGCCGTATTCAGCGGGATTATCCTGTGGCGGAGTCCGTTCACCGTTTAGATATGGCAACCAGTGGCGTTATGGTCGTCGCTCTGCATAAAGCGGCTGAGCGTGAACTCAAGCGTCAGTTTAGGGAACGGGAGCCGAAAAAACACTATGTGGCTCGCGTGTGGGGTCATTTGGAAAAACCTGAGGGTTTGGTGGATTTACCGCTAATTTGTGACTGGCCGAATCGCCCTAAGCAGAAAGTCTGTTTTGAAACCGGAAAATCGGCCCAAACCGAATACCAAGTTTTAGAATATGAAGAGCAGGCAACGCGAGTCAAACTTTCGCCAATTACGGGACGCTCTCATCAGCTACGTGTCCATATGCTCGCACTGGGACACCCTATTCTTGGTGACAGATTTTATGCCCATGAAGAAGCATTGGCATTAGCACCACGTTTGCAGTTACATGCGCAGGAGCTGTATATCACTCATCCTGAGTATGACACACCAATGCATTTTACTTGCCCGCCAGATTTCTAATCTGATTGAAGCGCTTAGGCTGGTTTAAGCGCTTCAATTATTTAAAAGCTTAAGTTATTTAAAAACTGAAGTTATTTGAAACCCTTCTCTTTTTTAACAAGATCATAAGCCGCCTGAATTGACTGTGCTTTTTGCTTAGCAATTTCCATCATCTCTGGCGGTAAACCTTTAGCAACGAGCTTATCGGGATGATGCTCACTCATCAGCTTACGGTACGCTCGCTTAATTTTCGTTGGGTCATCATCGACGGAAACCCCAAGTACCTTACAGGCATCTTCCAGCGTAGGGCCATTATTTTGTTGGTAATAGCCTCCAGACTGCTGCTGAGAATAACCATGACCAAACTGGCGACCGCTTTGGATCATATCTAAGAATTGCTCAAACTGAATTTGGGAGATACCCAGCTCTTCCGCAATAATAAATAGCACTTTTCGTTCGTTAGGATGTAGGGTTCCATCCGCGAAAGCAGCTTGTAATTGAATTTCCAGAAACATCTGAACAAGGTCAAAACGACCATAACAAGCCATACGTAATTGTTTAAGAACATCACGCAGTGGAAAGTCTGGGGATTTCCCCTCTCTAAAGGCTTGTTGAGCGGCTTTGCGAGTTTCTCCGTGCAGTTGCATTCTGTCCATCAGGTTCGATGCTAACTGGATATCAGTCTCGGTGACACGCCCTTTTGACTTGGTTAAATGCCCTAATATTTGAAAGGTACTTGCGAAGAAAATAATTTGTCTGTCGCGCTTATTGAAGGCGCCAGCGAACTTACGTTGAGCCGAAGCCTTATCAAAACCGTGCCCAATCAGTAAGCCGGCTAATGCTCCCCAAAACCCTAAACCGGAGACAATAGCGAGTATCACCCCAATAATTTTACCCCAATAGTGCATATATCCCTCAATTCTTCAATGCTCAGAATGCAATTTTGCATTATCATACTATCCATTCTGCTTTTGTGCATAACGATAAAGAACCTAACAAGTTGCTAACTACGTTTATTCCAGTTTTGATATTATACTGGCGAAAACGGGTTGGCTAAGATAGTCTTTGAGCGTTTGCCGACTGTGCCCATTTGACGGACTCCCTATTTAATGATGAAGAAAAGTTATCCCACAATAATCGCCACCATGGTATGGGCGGCTATTTATAGCCAGCAAGCACATGCTGATCTTGCAGCACAATGTATGCTTGGGGTGCCTGTTTATGACAAACCTATTATCTCTGGTGATCAAAATAGCTTACCGATTGAGATTCAAGCTGACGACGTCACAGGGGAATACCCTAATTTTGTCGAATATACTGGTAACGTTGATATTCAGCAGGGCAACCAGACTCTCACAGCAGATAACGTTAAACTGACACAAACCCAAAAAGAGGGTGAAGAACCGGTTCGTGAAGTGACGGCGACGGGGAATGTCCATTACGATGACCCTCAAATTATCCTGAAAGGCCCTTCAGCGTGGTCAAACTTAGATAATAAAAACACTGACGTTGATGACGGTAACTACATGATGGTAGGTCGTCAAGGTCGCGGTGACGCGAAAAAAATGAAAATGCGAGGTGAAAACCGCTATTCCATTATGGAAAACGGGACTTTCACCAGCTGCTTACCGGGCAGTAATACATGGAGCGTTGCTGGCTCTGAAGTGATTATTGACCGCGAAGAAGAAGTCGCAGAAATTTGGCATGCTCGTTTCCGTATCGCAGATGTGCCTGTGTTCTATAGCCCATATATGCAGTTACCGATTGGTAGCAAGCGCCGTTCTGGTTTCTTAATCCCAATGGGAAGCTATTCAAACAACGACGGGTTAGAGTTCACGCTGCCGTATTATTGGAACATCGCACCAAATTACGATGCGACGATTACGCCACAATTTATGACCCACCGAGGCGTAAAATTAAATAACGAATTCCGTTATTTAATCACACCAGGTACGGGGACCATCGCATTTGACTTTATTAACCACGATCGTGCTTATATTAAAGATAAAGAAAATGGTAAGCGTGATGCCCGTGACAGCGATGACCGCTGGTTATTCTACTGGCGCCACTCAGGGACCTTTGCTCAGCACTGGAACTTTGGTGCCGACTACACCAAAGTAAGTGACCGTCAATACTTTACTGATTTTAGCTCTCAGTATGGTAGCACCACTGATGGCTATGCCACCCAGAAATTTAACGTCGGCTATTCTGATACCAATTGGAACATGAAAGTGTCTCACAAACAGTTCCAAATCTTCGTTGATGACCCGAACCGTCGTGCTTATAAAGCTGAGCCACAAATCGATTTTAACTATTACCAAAATGACGTCGGTATGTTGGATTTCCATACCTACGCACAAGCTGCACGTTTTACCAGCGTAGGTGAAAATAACCCAGATGCAACCCGTTTGCATATCGAGCCAGAAGTCAGCATGCCGCTGTCTAACGGTTGGGCGCAGATGAATAACAGTGTAAGGCTATTTGCTACTCACTATGATCAAGATATCCCCAAAGCCCAAGAAAATAGCGCCTTAGATAAAAATGTCACCCGCGTGCTGCCTATGTTTAAGAGTGATGCGAAGGTGGTATTTGAGCGCGACTTATTCCAAGGCAGTGATTTTGTTCAAACATTAGAGCCACGAGTTCAGTATTTATATATTCCGTATAAAGATCAGGACAATATCAATAACTACGACTCATCATTATTACAATCTGATTATTCGGGCTTATTCCGTGACCGTATTTACAGTGGTTTAGATCGTATCGCTTCTGCGAACCAATTCACAACTGGTTTAACCACCCGTATTTATGATGAAAACTTAGCTGAACGCTTCAATTTCTCCGTCGGGCAAATTTACTATTTAGAGCGCCCTCGTGCGGGGAATTCAACGCGAAAAATTGATGATAAGAGTGACACAGGATCATTGCTGTGGGCAACGGATGCCATGTGGCACATTGATGAAAACTGGGGCATTAGTGGGAACTTACAGTATGACCGCCGCCTTGGCAACATCACCATGGGAAATGCGGTCACCGAGTATCGCTTTGATGCGGACAGACTGATTCAGCTCAATTACCGTTTTGTTGACCGTGACTATATCCAAGCTACATATCAAAAAGATAATGAGAAGGTATATAAATTACCAGAATATCAACAAGGTATTTCCCAAGTAGGTACCGTGGTAAGTTGGCCATTAAGTGATAACTGGGGCTTTGTCGGCTCGTATTATTACGATACCAAACAGCAACAATCTGCCAGCCAGCTTGTCGGATTACAGTACAATGCCTGCTGTTGGGCGGTGAATTTAGGGTATGAACGTAAGATTGTGGGTTGGCAAAATGAGAAGTTCAGCAGTGAATATGACAATAAATGGTCTATCAACGTGGAACTTAGAGGCCTAAATAACAATCATAGTTTAGGTAGTCAGGAGATGTTGAAACAAGGTATTATTCCTTATCAACGTGCTTTCTGATAACAAACAACATAACGATCACGATTAGCCCGCATATGCGGAATAAAAGTCAATTTTATAGGACCATTATGAAGAATTGGAGAACGCTTATTCTGGGACTGATGTTCGCAAGCTCTGCAAGTTTAGCTGCGCCACAGCAAATGGATAAAGTGGCTGCGGTTGTCAACAACGGAGTTGTACTTGAAAGCGACGTCCAGAATATGATCAATACAGTGAAGTTGAATGCACGTAATGCAAATCAACAAGTTCCTGATGATCAAACCCTGCGCCAGCAAATCATCGACCGTTTGGTTATGGATAACATCATGTTGCAGATGGCTAACCAAATGCAGATTAATATCCCTGAAGAAGCTGTGAATGCGACTATCGCGGATATTGCTCGCCAAAATAATTTAACCTTACCGCAGATGGAAAAACGCCTGACTGCGGATGGTATCAATATGGGCAAATACCGCAGCGAAATCCGTAAGGAAATGCTGTTAGCGGAAGTGCGTAATAACGAAGTTCGCCGCCGTATCACCATTTTGCCTCAGGAAGTTGATGCATTAGCTGAGCAAATGGATTCTCAAATGAATGCTCAGAAAGGCGTAAATTTAAGCCACATTCTGATCCCACTGCCAGAGAACCCAACGCCAGAACAGTTATCAAAAGCAGAATCGTTAGTTGATAAAATCTTAACTGACCTGAAAAAAGGCTCTGATTTCGGTAAATTAGCGATTGCTTACTCTGCTGACCCTCAAGCACTGAAAGGTGGAAACATGGGTTGGTCACGTTTGCAAGAGCTGCCAGTGGTCTTTTCTGACCAACTGAAAAACTCGAAGAAAGGCGATATCGTTGGTCCAATTCGTTCTGGTGTAGGCTTCCATATTTTACGTGTCAATGACGTTACTGGTGATACTCACCAGCCAATATCCGTCACCGAAGTGAAAGCGCGTCATATCTTACTGAAATCATCACCAATTATGGATGATGCAACAGCAAGACAAAAACTGACTCAACTGGCTCAAGAGATCCGTAACGGCAGAATTTCATTTGAAGAAGCGGCTAAAGAAAACTCCGAAGATCCAGGTAGTGCATTAAAAGGTGGGGAATTAGGTTGGAATATGCCTGATGTTTACGACCCTGCATTCCGTGATGCACTGATGAAACTGAAAAAAGGTGAAATCAGCCAACCTGTACCTTCAAGTTTCGGCTGGCACTTAATTCAGTTAGAAGATACTCGCAGCGTTGATAAAACTGATGCCGCGAAGAAAGATCAAGCGTACCGTTTACTGTTCAATCGTAAGTTTAACGAAGAAGCGCAGACTTGGATGCAAGAACAACGCGCTGCGGCTTATGTGAATATCGTTGATGGTCGCCAAAGCCAATCTAATGATGAACAAGCAAAATAAGCCAATCGTCATCACCCCCGGTGAACCTGCCGGGGTAGGCCCAGATCTTCTGATCCAACTCGCTCAGCAGGCATGGCCTGTCGAGCTTGTGGCTTGCGCAGACCCAGACCTGCTTATTCAACGCGCTAAAACTCTCAATTTACCGCTAACATTACGCGAATATGATGCAAAACAGCCACAGACTTCCGTCGCAGGGCAGTTATCGATTGTTCCCGTTTCACTGAGTGTACTGGCAGAAGCTGGAAAACTCGATGTTCGTAATGGTGAATATGTTACTGAAACTTTAGCCCGCGCTTGTGATGGCTGTTTGAATGGTGAATTTTCTGCCATCGTAACGGGGCCTGTTCACAAAGGCATTATCAATGACGCTGGTATTCCATTTAGTGGACATACCGAATTTTTCGCAGATAGAAGCCACTGTGACCGCGTTGTGATGATGCTTGCAACACAAGAATTACGTGTCGCTTTAGCGACCACGCACCTGCCGCTAAAAGATGTCTCCGAGGCAATTACCCAACAAAGCTTGCATGAAGTGATCACCATTTTGCATCATGACCTGCAAACCAAGTTTGGTATTGAAAACCCGCACATTTATGTTTGTGGGCTTAACCCTCATGCCGGAGAAAGCGGACATATGGGAATGGAAGAGATTGAAACCATCATTCCAGCCCTAGAAACCTTGCGTAAACAAGGTATTACCTTAATCGGTCCTTTACCCGCAGACACGCTTTTCCAACCGAAGTATTTAACCGATGCAGACGCCGTATTAGCGATGTATCACGATCAGGGGCTACCTGTGTTAAAATACCAAGGTTTCGGCAGAGCGGTAAATATTACCCTTGGTCTGCCATTTATCCGTACTTCCGTCGATCACGGCACAGCGCTTGAATTAGCAGGTACGGGTCAAGCCGATGCGGGCAGTTTCATCACCGCATTGAAATTAGCTATCCAAATGACACAAAAGAATTCATGAATAATCGAGTCCATCAGGGGCACCTTGCCCGCAAACGTTTCGGGCAGAACTTTTTAACTGACCAATTTATTATCGACAGTATTGTAGATGCAATGCACCCACAACCAGGACAAGCCATTGTAGAAATTGGTCCGGGTCTTGGTGCATTAACTGAACCTGTTGGCAGCCGCATGGATAAAATGACGGTTGTCGAACTTGACCGCGACCTTGCTGCTCGTCTGCATGTCCATCCACAGCTGAAAGACAAGCTAACCATCATCCAGCAAGATGCGATGACTGTCGATTTTGGTGAACTGGCGAAACAAGCTGGACAGCCAATACGCGTATTTGGTAATTTGCCTTATAACATCTCAACACCGTTGATGTTCCACCTGTTTACATTCACCAACCAAATTTCCGACATGAATTTCATGTTGCAAAAAGAAGTGGTTAATCGATTAGTAGCAGGTCCTGGAAGCAAAGCTTTCGGTCGTTTAAGCGTAATGGCGCAATATTACTGCAATGTTGTTCCTGTGCTTGAAGTTCCGCCTACTGCCTTTGCGCCACCACCAAAAGTGGACTCTGCGGTAGTAAGATTGATCCCTCACAAGGAAAATCCATACCCAGTGAAGGATATTAAAGTATTGAGCCGTATTACAACCCAAGCATTTAACCAACGTCGTAAAACTATCCGCAATAGTCTTGGGGATTTATTCAGCGTTGAGCAGTTAACCGAACTGGGTATCGACCCGGGAACGCGCGCTGAGAATATCTCCGTTGAGCACTATTGTAAGATGGCAAACTATCTGTGTAATTTATCGGAATAGAGAATCTGAGGAGGCACTATGCTGAATGATCCCAATGTGAGCATCCAAGTTCAAAGTGTCTACATAGAAAGCCAATCCCAGCCCGACATTGCCCGTTTTGTCTTTGCGTATACTATTTGTATCCGCAATTTAGGGCGAATTCCTATACAGTTAATGAGCCGTTACTGGCTCATTACCAATAGTGATGGCCGTAAAACTGAAGTGCAAGGTGAAGGCGTGGTGGGTGAACAACCCGTTATCCTACCGGGCAAAGAATATCGCTATACCAGCGGTGCTATCTTAGAAACACCAATGGGTACGATGGAAGGCTATTACGTTATGCTGAGCGATCAAGGAAATCATTTTCATGTTGATATTCCTGCATTTCGCCTCGCTATCCCAACACTGATTAATTAATTATGTCCACATACATTGTAGGTGATATACACGGTTGTTATCGTGAGCTGCGGGAACTTCTCGATAGCGTGAATTTCGATCCACAGCAAGATACATTGTGGCTAACGGGTGACCTTGTTGCTCGTGGACCCGAGTCATTGCAAGTCTTACGCTATGTGAAAAGTTTAGGCTCATCAGCACGATTAGTGTTAGGCAACCATGACCTACATTTAATTGGTATCTACTGCAAAATCAGTCGCAATAAGCCTAAAGACCATCTTGATGAGCTACTCAATGCGCCCGATATCGATGAACTCATCAATTGGTTACGCCGTCAGCCACTTTTACAAGTCGATGAAGAGCAAAAAATGGTCATGACCCACGCTGGCATTACGCCACAGTGGGATCTCGAAACCGCAAAAATGTGCGCTCGCGAAGTGGAAGCCGTGCTTTCAAGCGATGCATATCCGCTATTTATTGACTCTATGTATGGCGACATGCCAAACAATTGGTCTGAAAGTTTGATGGGATTGGCGCGTTTACGCTACAGCACCAATGCCCTCACCCGCCTGCGTTATTGTTTTCCAAATGGGCAACTGGACATGATCTGTAAAGAGAGCCCAGCTAAAGCTCCTGCTCCACTGAAGCCATGGTTTTCTCTACCAAGTCAATTCCCTGAAGATTACGCCATTTTCTTTGGTCATTGGGCATCATTGGAAGGTAAGTTTACACCGGAACATGTGTATGCGATGGATACTGGCTGTTGCTGGGGAGGGGATTTAACGCTACTTCACTGGGAAACTAAAACATTCCATAGACAGAAATCTCACCAGAAACGTCGCAAAGAGTGAGTGTTTACTCTAGATACCAAATGATAGATAGCAAAATGGCACCTAACAGTGCCATTTTTGTTGACTAGAGCAGCGACGGTTAAACGCGACGAGTCAGAACTTCAATGCAGAAACCGTGGCTATTCGCTTCGTCTGCCTCATGATATTCAGTGAAAATAGAGTCCCATTCATCAGGCTCGTAAGCAGGGAAATGAGTATCCCCAATCACTTCAGCATCCACGTGAGTCAAATAGAGTTTATTCGCCATTGGAAGGAATTGTTGATAAACCTTACCACCACCAATCACCATAATCTCATCAGCACCTTCAACTGCCTTCGCGGCTTCTAATGCTTCTTCAACTGATTTAACCCAGATAACACCAGTTTCTGTGCCTGCTTGGCTACTTAAAACAATATTGACACGCTGCGGTAAAGGACGACCTAGGGCTTCATAAGTCACGCGTCCCATAATCACAGGTTTATTCAATGTTTGACGCTTAAACCACGCCAAATCACCTGGTAAATTCCAAGGCATCGCATTTTCCATGCCGATAACCTGATCGAACGCCATTGCTGCGATTAAGCTAATATTCATCTAACCACCTTAGAAACGAAATATAAAAATTGTGCACACTATACGGAAACAGACATACTTCGTCGACTAAATTTAATCTTCCTTAAATACCACTCAATCCCTTATACTCGAACGACTCAAGTCAATGCACTAAACGATGTTTACAACGCTTTTAGTCCCTTATTACTCAGTTTAGTTCAACCTAAAATAAAGAGATTACATTATGTATCAGACCAGTATCATGGTCGCGACGATTGCCGCCCTTGGCATGATCTCACCAGGTCCAGATTTCTTTTTAATTATCAAGAATGCAGCGCGTTACCAACGTTCCGCAGCCATGATGACCGCCTTCGGTATTATCGTTGCTATTGCACTTCATATGTCTTATTGCGTGGCAGGGCTCGCCGTATTGATTACCACCACGCCATGGTTATTTAATATTCTTAAATATGCTGGCGCGGCGTATTTAATCTGGATTGGGATTAAAAGCCTGATGCCGCAAAAGGCTCAGAGTGTTGATTTAATGAGCAATCAACATGAGCATGTCACATTCAAAAAAGCGTTCATGCAAGGTTTCTTATGTAACGTCTTAAATCCTAAGGCAACTTTATTCTTCTTAGCGATTTTTACTCAAGTGCTTAGTGTGGATTCGACATTCTCAGAAAAGCTCTGGTTCGCCTTTATTATTTGGGGTCTTGCTGTGATTTACTGGCCAATTTTGGTGTGCTTAATTCAAAGTGCCCCCGTTAGAAAAGGGCTAGCGAAAGTACAAAAATATGTGGATAAAGTCCTTGGCGTGGTGCTAGTAGCATTCGGTATACGCGTAGCATTGAGCTAATCTTTAACGTAAAAAAGCCCGCTAATTGCGGGCTTTTTCTAATGTTTCAATTAGTTACTACCATCTTCAGGTGTAATAACCAGTTGTCCCACTGAGCCTAAATCTGCTTTTTCAAGGTTTTGGCTATAAAACAGGAATGGGAAATGGTTGTAAGACGGCTGCAGCATCTGCACAAGTAGTTCACAGCGCCCATCAATCCAAACCGTATCTTTCCATCCAAAGTTATCTGACTGAGCTGGCTGCCCATTACAGTTGATCACTTTAAAGCGAACACCTTCAATGTGGAAAGATTGAGGCTGTTGACTGCTGACATTCCAACGCTCCCAACTGCCTTGGCGAGAAGTAATATCCACACGCCCCGTATCCAATTTTACGCCATTGATGCCTACTGGATCATTTAGTTGGATATCACGGTTAGTAATCGAGGAGGTAATCTGTGTCGCATCCAAAACTAATTGTTTTGGAACATCATCCGTCACCAATGACATTAATCCCGTCGCTTTGATGGTTAGCGCATTGGTGGAAATTAAATTATTCGACGGTTCAAATAGCCCTTTTACGCGATCCATCAACGAGGCAGATTCCCCTGCTGTAATCGTCAGTTCAGCCGTTTTCGCCATATCAATCAGCACTTCACGACGTTCTCCCGGTGCAAGTGAAAGTTCTTGTACGCTGGCAGGCACCGTTAGCAATCCTTGGTCTGATGCTATCATCACGAAGGGACGGCCATCGCTGATTTTCATCACATAGCGTCTGGAATTAGACGCGTTTAATAATCTTAAACGTACCCAACCACGAGAAACTTCAATGTAGGGATCTTGCACACCGTTAACCACTAATGTATCCCCGAGGAATCCATTCTCATCAGTGTGATATTCAGGAACGCCAAAGTTATCCAAGCGTTTGTCTTGAATAATAATCGGGAAATCATCTACGCCGTAATGTTTTGGTAAACGTAACTCTTTTGTGGAATCATCATCAATAATCCACATTCCCAGTAAACCATTGTAGATTTGCTGTCCCATTTTACCTTGAGTATTCGCGTGATACCAAAGCGTTGCCGCATTTTGGCGAATAGGGATCACCGGCGACCAATCTGCATTTGGCGAAATTTGTCTCGCTGCACCGCCAATTTGCGTGCCAGGGATCTGCAACCCGCTAATCGTCATTGAAACGGCATCCGGTAATCTATTGCTATAGATTAATTTCAGGTCATCTCCGTTTTTTACGCGAATAGTGGGTCCAGGATAAGAACCATTAATCCCTAAAACTTCCGCTGAATATTTACCATCGAAAGACCAATGGATTTTTTGTAATGTTAAAAAGAGTGGCTGTCCCGAACGGGATTCTAGCAAGGGTGGAACAGGGAGTGCGGTCGTTCCTTCTGCACTCGCATAAGTTGATACCTGCAATAAGCACACAGCCAACCCGCTAATCAGCAATGATCGGCAACGACTGAATAACATAGATTCTCCGCTAAATAAAAAACCAGCAAATTATTTTAATAAATCATTATAAATTAGTGATTTATATGAGTATTTTTAGGTATGTGCTGGTGATACCACTATTTGGAATTCAATAATTTATCTTGCGACAAATTTGCGAGCCATCATATCGCGAAAGGGCATAGAATTCTAAAAATATATGTATCAATAATTAAAATATAATAAATTTGAGTGGTAATAATTACGAGTGGGATTATATGACGGAGAAAATAGTGGAGCAAAAGTCTCGCAGTGAAAATAACATCGCCAGAATAACATAGTGGGAAGTTCTGAATGACCTTCCCACTATCGATATCAATTAACTTAGTAAAATCATAGAACTTAGTAAAAGTATGGAGATTAGCGTTTATTCAGCTCTTCAACTTCTTTATCTAACTCTTTAATTTTAGCTTCCATCAAGTCATGACAATATTCCGACAGCTCACGAACCTGATCTTTAGAGTATTTCGAGGTATCTATCGGATCCAACATTTCAATAATCACATGACCATTATTCCAACGGTTCAAGCTAATTTTGTTTTGTGTAGTAGACACACAAACAGGCACAATTGGCACACCAGCAGCAATCGCAGCATGGAATGCGCCCGTTTTAAATGGCAGTAAACCACGACCACGGCTACGAGTTCCTTCAGGGAACATCCAGACTGAAATCTTACGAGATTTAATCTGCTCGGCAACTTGGGAAATAGTGTTATGGGCTTTCGAACGGTTACCACGGTCAATCAAAATATTTCCCGTGATCCAATACAAGAAGCCAAAGAATGGGATCAAAACAAGGCTTTTTTTACCCACAGTAACGGTTCTTGGTTGAACACCATTCGACATAGTGACCATGTCATAGTTATTTTGGTGGTTACCGATATAAATACTTGGACCGTAATCCTTTGCCTTAGCCGGAACACGGTCAATCATTTTAATACCGAACACATGGGACAAACGCCCAAACATACGACCAAACGTCATCACATGTCTTGGATTTCGTGGGCTAAATAGGCAGTAGATACTGCCACCTACACACACACAAATCGTAAATATGATCACAATGATAGCTCTAATTAGCGCTAGCATAATATTCCTTAACTTATGAAAAGGGCTTTAACCAAGCCCTTGAATTATTGTTATTTTTACTCTGTATCCACAGAATCAACATCAATACGTTCAATGTTATGTAAACCACGCGGTAACGATGTACCTTTACGTCCACGCTCTGCACGGTATTTCTGTAAGTCTTCTGATTTAAATTTCAGTTTACGCTTACCAAAATAGAGTGTGATCGAGGCTCGAGGTGGGATCACCATTAACCAAACCAGTAGGTCTTCACCACTTGCGGCTTGCGCCCCTGTGATATTAATGATTTTATTCCCCTTCCCTTTGGATAATTGCGGAAGGTCAGATACAGGGAATAATAACATGCGACCGGCTTTCGTGATGGCTAATAACAAATCTTCTTTTTCGTTATTTAGCTCAATCGGCGCCATTACTTTTGCATTTTCAGGTAACGACATCAACGCCTTACCGGTTTTATTCTTCGTCACCAAATCATTAAAGGTGCAAATAAAACCATAACCCGCATCAGACGCCATTAAGTATTTCTGCTCTTCCGGCGCCATCAGCACATGCTCAATCGTCGCGCCCGGTGGAAGTGTTAATTTCCCTGTTAACGGCTCACCTTGGCTACGTGCAGAAGGTAATTCCAGCGGATCGACAGAATAGCTACGTCCAGTGGTATCAAGGAATACCGCCGCTTGATTAGACTTACCACGGGCGGCGCCTTTGAAGCTATCCCCCGCTTTGTAGCTCAGATTACTTGGCTCGATATCATGCCCTTTCGCACTACGCACCCAGCCCATGTCAGACAAGACGACAGTAATCGGCTCCGAAGGCAGAATTTCATGCTCGCTAAGCGCTTTGGCTTCTTCGCGCTCTTGCAGCGGCGAACGACGATCATCACCATAAGCTTTAGCATCTGCCTGAATCTCTTTCTTAATCAAGGTATTCAAACGAGCTTCTGAGCCTAAAATAGCTTGTAACTCATCGCGCTCTTTGGCTAATTCATCCTGTTCACCGCGAATTTTCATCTCTTCAAGTTTCGCTAAGTGACGTAGTTTTAATTCTAAAATCGCTTCGGCTTGGGTATCGCTAATATTAAAGCGCGACATTAAGACAGCTTTTGGCTCATCTTCATTACGAATGATTTCAATGACTTCATCGATATTCAAATAAGCGATGAGTAAACCATCCAAAATATGTAGGCGTCTTAATACTTTTTCTAAACGGTGGTTTAAGCGATTGCGTACTGTTTGACGACGATACGTGATCCACTCGGTGAGGATCTCAACCAATCCTTTCACTGCCGGACGGTTATCTAAGCCAATCATGTTTAAGTTAACACGGTAGCTTCTTTCAAGATCTGTCGTTGCAAACAAGTGGGTCATCACTTGATCAAGATCCACGCGGTTGCTGCGCGGAACGATCACTAAACGCGTTGGGTTTTCATGATCTGATTCATCACGTAGATCTTCGACCATTGGCAGCTTTTTCGCGCGCATCTGGTTTGCAATCTGCTCAAGGATTTTAGCGCCGGAAACTTGATGAGGCAGCGCTGTGATTACCGCATTACCATCTTCTTTCTCCCATACCGCACGCATACGCACTGAGCCACGACCGTTTTGGTAAACCTTACGGATATCTTCCGGTGAAGAGATAATTTCAGCTTCCGTTGGGTAATCAGGACCCGGAATAAACTGCATAATCTCATCAAGATTTAACTTTGGTTTTTCCAGTAGTGCCACCAGCGCACTTGCCACTTCGCGCGCATTGTGTGGTGGAATATCAGTCGCCATACCCACGGCAATCCCCGTGGTACCATTTAATAAAATATTTGGCAGACGGGCAGGCAACATTTTCGGCTCATTTAATGTACCGTCAAAGTTAGGTACCCAATCAACGGTACCGTGACCTAATTCGCTGAGCAGAACTTCTGCATATTTTGATAAGCGAGACTCGGTATAACGCATCGCAGCGAAGGATTTCGGATCATCTGGAGCCCCCCAGTTTCCTTGACCGTCAACCAAAGGATAACGGTAGGAGAATGGCTGCGCCATCAACACCATCGCTTCATAACAGGCGCTATCACCATGCGGATGATATTTACCTAATACGTCACCGACGGTTCTGGCTGATTTCTTATATTTTGCCGTGTTGCTCAGCCCCAATTCGGACATGGCATACACAATTCGGCGCTGAACAGGTTTAAGTCCATCGCCGATAAATGGCAACGCTCTATCCATGATGACGTACATCGAGTAGTTCAGATAGGCGTTTTCAGTAAAGGCATGAAGCGGTAAACGCTCCACACCGTCATGAGTAATTTCACTCATTCAATACGTTCCTTACTCTTATTCATCCGATTATGATCAGACCTCAATTTCTGCCGTATCGCCTTTTTCTTGCAGCCAGTTACGACGATCTTCCGAGCGTTTTTTAGCCAGAAGCATGTCCATCTTCGACATAGTTTCTGTGTAATTATCATCATCGATAGTTAACTGAACGAGGCGGCGAGTATTTGGATCTAACGTCGTTTCACGCAATTGTGGCGGGTTCATTTCACCCAGTCCTTTAAAGCGCTGGACGTTTGGTTTGCCTTTTTTACGGCTTAATCTTTCCAATACCGCATTTTTTTCACTTTCGTCTAATGCGTAGTAAGTCTCTTTGCCTAAATCGATACGATACAGTGGCGGCATTGCCATATAGACATGCCCCTCTTTGACCAATTTAGGGAAGTGGCGCACAAACAAGGCGCACAGCAATGTGGCAATGTGCAGTCCATCGGAGTCCGCATCCGCGAGGATACAGACTTTCCCATATCGTAGCTGAGAAATATCTTCGCTATCAGGATCCATACCAATCGCGACAGAAATATCGTGAACTTCTTGGGAGGCTAAAACCTCATCTGAAGAAACTTCCCACGTATTGAGGATCTTACCGCGCAGCGGCATGATGGCTTGATATTCACGATCACGAGCTTGTTTCGCCGATCCACCTGCCGAGTCCCCTTCCACTAAGAACAGTTCTGTCATGGAGAGATCTTGAGAGCTACAATCCGCTAATTTACCCGGCAATGCTGGGCCACTCGTGAGTTTCTTACGCACCACTTTTTTCGCCGCACGCAGGCGACGCTGGGCGCTAGAAATCGCCATTTCAGCCAATTGCTCAGCAACTTGAACATTCTGGTTTAGCCATAAGCTAAAGGCATCTTTCACCACACCAGAAACAAACGCTGCACATTGACGGGAAGAAAGGCGCTCTTTCGTCTGTCCTGCAAATTGCGGATCTTGCATTTTCACAGATAAAACATAGGCGCAGCGATCCCAAATATCATCCGCAGATAGCTTCACTCCACGCGGCAAAATATTACGAAATTCACAGAATTCACGCATCGCATCGAGTAAGCCTTGGCGTAACCCATTAACGTGAGTACCGCCCTGCGCTGTTGGGATCAAGTTAACGTAGCTTTCCGTCAGTAGCTCACCACCTTCGGGTAACCATAATAGCGCCCATTGAGCGGCTTCAACTTCAGCAGAGAATTCACCTGTAAATGGCTTGGCAGGCAGCGCTTCAAAGCCATCCACCGATTCCATTAAGTAATCGGTTAACCCATCGCTATAGCACCAGCTTTGCTCAGTTTCATTGAGCAGATCCTTAAACGTAATTTGTACGCCAGGGCATAAAACGGCTTTTGCTTTTAAGTTATGAGTTAAACGCGAAACGGAGAAACGTGGGCTATCAAAATAGCTTTCATCAGGCCAGAAATGGACACTGGTTCCAGTGTTGCGTTTGCCACAAGTACCAATGACTTGTAAATCTTCGACTTTTTCGCCATTTTCAAACGCAATTTGATAAACTTGGCCATCACGGCGCACGGTGACTTCAATACGCTTTGATAACGCATTGACCACGGAGATACCAACACCGTGCAACCCCCCCGAAAATTGATAGTTTTTATTGGAGAATTTTCCCCCAGCATGCAGTTGTCCTAAAATCAGTTCAACCGCGGAGACTTTCATTTCTGGGTGGATATCAACAGGCATACCACGCCCATCATCAATCACTTCGAGGGATTGATCGGGGTATAAAATCACTTGGATGTGTCCGGCATGTCCAGCTAAGGCTTCATCGACACTGTTATCAATTACTTCTTGAGCCAAATGGTTCGGTCGGCTGGTGTCGGTATACATGCCAGGACGACGGCGAACAGGCTCCAAACCACTGAGAACTTCAATGTCCTCTGCGTTATAACTAGATTGAGTCATGTTGTCATTCTGCGGTAATAGATGATTAATTGAACTATACCCTAAATAATTCAAGAAGATTGGGTATATTCAATCAGTGAATTACTGTTGATAATAACAGTGTATTGGCGTTTTCGCACTATTTCTCTGCGTTATCAACCAGAGACAAAAAGCGAATGATCTGCGGGAAATAACGTTCAAACCCAACAAATGCATGATCCCCATCCGGTTCCACCGTTTGCTTACACTCTGAAAGATAGGCAACGGCTTGACGATAATCAAGTACCTCATCCCCCATTTGCTGCAATAACCAAAGTAAGTTTGGTGAACGTATCTTTTCGAGATGCAACGCCTTCAATTCATGCATATGTTTGGGTTCTAACACATACGTTTCATGGGTATATGGATTGGTATTTTCCCCAAGATAATCGCTGAGCAAATCAAACGGACGTACCGCTGGGTTCACTAATACTGCGGGAATTTGGTAGCGCTCAGAAAAATAAATGGAAAAATAACCACCCAATGAAGAACCCACTAAACCGATTTTTTCATGCTGATGTTCAGCAAGAATATCATCGAGTAATTTTGTCGCTTGCTGCGGAAAATTAGGCAATTGCGGAACAATCATATTGATTTGAGGATAATGCACTGCCAACCACTGTTTAAGATTATTTGCTTTCTCAGACTGTGGAGAGCTATTGAATCCATGAATATACAGTAATGTTGCCATTAGTAACCATCTGAATCAAAGTCAGGACTAAATTCCTGAGTATTTAAACGATAAACTTGGGTTTCAATCACTTTTTCCCCTTGCTCATTCACCGTTAATTCTAGATAGCGCCAGCCTGGAGCAACCGTATCTAAAGCAAAGTTGGTACAGTGTGGCTTGAACTGTACACAGGTCGATGGCGTTGCTAACAGGCGGATGCCGTGCCAGTTTTCATCCATCTCTTGGTGAATATGTCCACATAGCATCGCTTTCACATTGGGGTAGCTTTTAAGATAGTCCGCCAAAATATGTGAATTTCGTAAACTGTGCTGATCTAGCCAAGTGCAGCCTGAAGGTAATGGATGATGATGCAGCATAATCAGTGTCGTGCGTGTCGGCTGCTCGTCTAAACACTGCTTCATCCATTCCAGTTGCTGCTCAGAAAGCTCGCCATGAGCAACATCTTGTAATTGGCTATCTAGCATTAAAATTTGCCAGTCATCACCAATAAAGACCTGCTTCGCACTCGAAATACCGGCAATTTTTAAGGTACCGACCATCGCAGGGGGATAATCGTGATTTCCAGGTAGCCAAACACAAGGTGCAGGAATGCGTTCAATCCCAGCCGCAAAATGTTGATAGGCTTTAGGTGATTGGTCTTGAACGAGATCCCCTGTGGCGACGATTAAATCGACAGGTAAGTTTTGTTCTGCAATCGCATCAAGTACCGCCTGATAGCTTCGGTAAGTATTGATCCCTAAAAGGGTGTTTTCCGTATCAGCAAAAAGATGCGTATCAGTAACTTGTAAGATTCTAATAACTTTAGGGTTATTAGCAGTCACTTTAAGCTGGCTGTCCAAAGTATTCCTTTATCCTTAAAAATAGCGCTAAGTATTATCACCTAAACCATCAAGTACATAGGTCACTGATTTTAACCTAACTATCCATTCAATATCTGCTAATCAGCACACACTTCACTAGATTAATGGTTATTTAAATCAGTTTCACCCATTTTTCTTGCAGCTTTTGGTGATTCAGTTGTAGCCATTGAATGGCTATCACGGTTGCCGCATTATCAATTTTGCCCTCTTCAACCCATTGATAAGCTTGCTCTCGGCTCACGACATGCACTCGGATATCTTCATTTTCTGAGGCTAAGCCATGAATGCCTTTTGCCAACGAGCTATCGACCTCTCCAACAAAAACATGAATCCGCTCGCTGGTGCCACCAGGGCTTGATAAATAGCTAATCGATTTTTCTATGCGTTCAATAGTGAGACCCGCTTCTTCCGTTGATTCGCGACGAACCACCTCTTCAGGGGATTCGTTGTCTTCAATCATTCCCGCCACTATCTCTAACAACCATGGCGTTTCGCTTGATTCAAAAGCAGGGAATCGAATTTGCTCGATTAATACGACATTATCGGTTTGTGGATCATAAGGCAGTATTGCCCCCGCATGCCCTCTTTCAAACACTTCGCGAACAATTTCTTTGCTCCAGCCCCCCTCAAATAATCGATGTTTAAATCGATATTCAATCATTTGAAAAAAACCGTTAAATAATTTACGCTTAGATATAATTTCAATATCATTTTTACTGTATTTAATCGGATTTTCGATTTTATTATTCATTGATAGTCTCCTAATCCTTTCATTTTTATACTAACAAAGATGAAAGGATTAAATCAGTTTTTAAGGTTTTTTAACCTTAGATGAGGTAATGTTTAAACAAATTGAGACTAAATGGCACAAAAGGCTACCGTTTTCCGTGCCACACCTCTGTTACAATGTGCGCCATTATTCAAATTTATGAGCAACAATAGGGTCTGTTTTGAGAACGGTCTCTCTTTTCAGAGTTCCAACAGCCTATCATCGTCCTTAACATGATAAGTTTTAGACAACAGGCTCCATATAATTTGCTGTTTAATCAAGGAATCAAAATGAAGAAACTGCTTCCCCTTTTTATTGCGATGAGTTTTGTGGGTCTCAGTGCTAATAGTTACGCAGAAGATTTACTTCAGGTTTACCAAAAATCCAAAGAGAGTAACCCGGAACTCAGAAAATCATTTGCTGAGCGTAATCAAGCTTTTGAGAAAATCAATGAAGCACGTAGCCCGCTGTTACCGCAATTAGGCTTAGGCGCTGGAGCAACCTATGGCAGCGGTTACCGTGATGCTAGCAACACAGAAAGCACAGGTCTTAATGCATCATTGAAATTGACCCAGATTGTATTTGATATGTCAAAATGGCGTCAGTTGGATCTTCAAGAAAAAACCGCAGGAATTTCTGATGTTACCTATCAGACAAGCCAGCAACAGCTTATTTTAGATACCGCAACGGCTTATTTTAACGTATTGAAAGCCATTGATGCGTTATCTTACATCCAAGCCAACAAAGAAGCGGTTTACCGCCAGTTAGACCAAACAACGCAACGTTTTAACGTCGGTTTAGTCGCAATCACTGACGTGCAAAACGCCCGTGCAAATTACGATAGCGTGATTGCACAAGAAGTCGCAGGTCGCAATGATTTAGTTAACGCGGTTGAAAAACTTCGCCAAGTCAGTGGTGTTTACTACAGCCAGTTAGCGTCTTTAAATATCGACCGCTTCAAAACTGCTAATCCAGACGATGTTGAATCTATCTTAAAAGAAGCCGAACAACGTAACCTGAGCTTACTGAGCGCCCGCTTAGCGCAAGACGTTTCTCGTGAAAACATCCGTTTAGCAGAAACTGGTCATATGCCAACTGTAGGCTTAGATGCATCAACTAGCGTAGCAAACACTTATAACCACGGTAGCGGTTACGATCGTACCGGTGGCGCAAATAACAGCTACAATGGCCAAAACAGCATTGGTTTAACCTTAAGCCTGCCATTATATTCAGGTGGAATGGTTAGTTCACAAGTTGAACAGGCACAATATGGTTTCCAAAGTGCGAGTGAACAACTGGAAAGCGTTTACCGTAACGTCATCCAATTGGTTCGTTCATCGTATAACAACGTGACATCATCAATCAGTAGCATCAATGCTTATAAACAAGTTGTTGTTTCAGCCCAGAGCTCATTAGATGCAATGGAAGCTGGCTACCAAGTGGGTACTCGTACTATCGTTGACGTGTTAACAGCAACAACTGCGCTGTATCAAGCGAAGCAAAACCTGTCTAACGCCCGTTACGATTATATGATCAACCAACTGAACATCGAATTTGCGCGTGGTACGTTAAACGAAGATGATATTGCTCGTTTAAATGCTAGCTTAGGTAAAGAGATCCAAACTTCACCTGACAGCATTATTCGCAACTCGACTGCACCCCAAATTAAATAATCATTTAATTTAGTCGATGAAGATAGCTCGCCCAAATGGCGGGCTATTTTTTTAGCTCGATCATCCAGACACTTATTTTAAAATAACGCGAATTTGTCTGTTCTCTAAATAATGAATAACTTACCGTATTATTTATTCATCTAATTCTTAAAATTCAGTCAATTCTGACTGAGGTTAATTGAGACTATAGTCAAAAAATCGTCATAATTAATTTATTGATATCAAAGAAAAATAGGAATTACTCGGCATTAGATTTCACCAACAACATGCAAAAATGGAATCAATTTCGCTAATTCCATCATTTCCCATTATTTGTGCAGCATTTGTACTTTAATTTTTATCCTATATCCCCTATTCTAAGGGCAACATCTCGAACCTCTTACTTATTATTTATTCAAGGTAATTACCATGACCATGAAGCGTACCAAAAATATTAATCAGAACGCCTTCCGTAAGTCTTGGCGCTCATACCGTTTAGCCCCTGTCGCTGTAGCGGTCAGTGCTGTATTTATGCTCTCTGCGTGTGAAGAGAGCGATGAAACTGTGTCTCTGTACACTAACGCTCAAGACTGTAGCCAAGCAAATCCATCTCAAGCAGATCAATGCACCCTTGCGTATAACAACGCATTGAATGAAGCTGCTAAAACAGCGCCAAAATACGCAACTCAAGAAGATTGCGTAGCGGAATTTGGTGAAGCAATGTGTACTCAGGCTCCAGCTCAAGCAGGTATCGCAGGTACAAGCACACCAGCAGCCGGCGAGCCAGCGGCTCAATCACAAAGCAGTGGCAGCATGTGGATGCCATTAATGATGGGCTACATGATGGGTCGTATGATGGGCGGTAGCGCACCATCTCAACCGCTGTTTAGCTCTAAAAACCCAGCAAGCCCAGCAAATGGTAAATTTGTTGATGCAACGGGTAAAAGTTATGGTCCAGCCGTTGCCGGCGGTCGTTCAATGAGCGTACCAAAAACTGCGATGGCACCAAAACCTGCCACCACCTCTACTATTACTCGTGGCGGCTTCGGTGACACAGTCAACAAACAAGCGACAGCGCAACGCTCATCTTCGTCCGCGAAATCCAGCTCATCCTCTTCCCGTTCAATGGGTGGTTGATAAGTAATGAAACGTGTTCCTATTGTAGAGCGTCCTAACTGGCGCGAAAAAGCGGATGAGTTTGGTTTTCACTTCCACACTATGTACGGCGAACCGTACTGGTCTGAAGATGCCTATTACCAATTCACGCTAGCGCAAGTTGAAGAAATTGAAGAAGCTACCGCTGAAATTCACCAAATGTGTTTAAAAGTGGTTGAGCGCGTTGTTGAAAGCGACGAATTACTCGCTCGCTTCCAAATTCCTAAACACTGTTGGGAATTTGTCCGTAGTTCGTGGAAAAGTGAGCAGCCTTCATTATATTCCCGCCTAGACTTAGCTTACGATGGCGTAAATCCACCTAAGCTACTGGAAAATAATGCGGATACACCAACATCACTGTATGAGTCAGCGTTCTTCCAATGGATTTGGTTAGAAGACCAAATCCAAGCTGGAAAACTGCCAGAAAATGCTGACCAGTTTAACAGCATCCAAGAGCAGCTGATTGAGCGTTTTGGTGAGCTGAAAGATCAATATGGTTTCCGCTTGCTACATATGGCTTGCTGCCAAGATACCGAAGAAGATCGTGGCACAGTCCAATATCTGCAAGACTGTGCGAATGAAGCTGGCGTAGCGACCGAATTCCTATATATAGATGAAATCGGGCTGGGTGAAAAAGGTGAATTCACCGATACACAAGATCAGGTCATTAGTAACCTGTTCAAACTGTATCCATGGGAATTTATGCTCAGAGAAATCTTCTCAACCAAGCTGCAAGATGCGGGTGTACGTTGGTTAGAGCCAGCATGGAAAAGTATTATTTCCAACAAAGCGTTGCTGCCAATGTTATGGGAAATGTTCCCTGATCATCCAAACTTGTTACCAGCCTACTTTGCGGATGGTAACAAACCAGAGCTTGAAAGCTATGTGATTAAACCGCTATTTTCTCGTGAAGGTGCGAATATTCGCGTCATCGAAAATGGTAAAGAAATCGCTTCTGCAGATGGTCCTTATGGTGAAGAAGGGATGATTATCCAGCAATTCCACTCACTGCCAAAATTTGAAGGCAGCTATACATTAGTGGGCAGCTGGTTAGTTAACGACCAACCTGCGGGCATCTGTATTCGCGAAGATAAAGAACTGATTACTCAGGATTTATCACGTTTCTACCCACATATCATTATCGACTAATATTTCGTAGTTTGATAAAAATAGGGTATCTGATAAAAAGAAAGCGGCAACGAGCTATTTCGTGCCGCTTTCTTATTTTTTATACTCAGTATTAACCAACTTTAAAGCATTAATCGATTCGAAAATATTAGCCAATTTGCACTGACAACATACTCAGCGATGCAGAAACAATGCCTTCCACAGGCGTAGTTATCCCTTCTTCACCATCCCAAGTTCCTAAAATAGGTAAAATAGGTAAAAAGTGTTCCGGAGATGGATTCGATAATTTACCATCTTCACGATCTAACCCTTTTGTAAGCGGATGCGGCTGCTCGTGACTGCGTAAATTGTCATACACGAACTGCTCAAAAGAGGTTGCCCAAGGATAAGGTGCTGCATTAGCATTTTGCCAATCCATCGCTCTTAAATTATGAACCACGTTACCGCTGCCCATAATCAATACCCCTTCATTTCGTAATGTCGCCAGCTTTTTCCCCAGCTCATAATGCCAAGCCGCCGATTTCAACCCATCAATACTGAGCTGAATAACGGGGATATCCGCTTGAGGATACATACGGACTAAAATTTCCCATGTACCGTGATCAAGCCCCCACTCCTCTTTATCTTGATAAATTGGTTCTGGAGACAGTAATTCAGCCACCTGTTTAGCCAGTTCTGGAGAGCCTGGTGCTGGATACTCTATTTGGTATAAAGCTTCAGGGAAACCACCAAAATCATGGATAGTTTTCGGTTTAACCATCGCGGTGATCGCCGTTCCACGGGTATACCAGTGTGCTGAGATCACCAAAATCGCACGCGGTCTAGGCAAGGTTTTGCCCAGTTTTTCCCATGCTTCAGTGTATGAATTATGGTTAATCGCGTTCATCGGACTACCATGACCGATAAATACCGCAGGCATTCGATGGGCTAAGTGTTGGTTATTTGTCGACATGATGACCTCAATTCCACAAAAAGGATAATGAGTATCAGCATACCCTTTTTTAGAAAAAACACAGTGGGAGAATTATGAGAATGATCATCAAAAAATTTGAAGAGGCCACAAAGGTGTGCAACTTTGTGGCCGATGACTCTATAAGCAAAACGTTTTAAAAACCTAGCAAATTAGCTGGCTTTTTTTTCCAACTGAAGGCGGTAGTTCACTAAGTCTTCGATAGTCACAACGGTCATGTTGTGCTCACGAGCAAACTTCACCACATCTGGCGCACGCGCCATGCTGCCATCATCGTTGGTTAACTCACACAGTACTCCAGCAGGTTTGAAACCTGCCAGTACAGCTAAGTCGATTGTCGCTTCAGTATGACCACGGCGAGTTAATACCCCACCCTCACGAGCGCGCAGAGGGAATACGTGACCTGGACGGTTAATGTCCGCAGGTACCGCGTTATCCGCAATTGCGGTTTTAATCGTTGTGATACGGTCAGCCGCAGAAACGCCTGTTGTTACGCCTTTTGCCGCTTCGATAGTGACCGTAAAACCGGTTTGGTTTTGGCTGGTGTTTTTCTCCACCATCATCGGAATATCAAGCTGCTTACGGCGTTCTTCCGTAATACACAGGCACACAATGCCGCTGCTATAGCGAATGGTCATTGCCATTTGCTCGGTGGTCATGGTTTCTGCTGCAAACACTAAGTCACCTTCATTCTCACGATCTTCATCATCGAGAACTAAGATACCTTTGCCTTGGCGCAGGGCTTCAATTGCATTTTCAACACGCTCGGTTGGATTACCGAATTCGGAAAGTAGCGTCTGATTCATGGTAAAAACCTTCTTAAATTAACAATATTTGAGTTACCAGAACCAGGGCAGTCTTAGGAGTACGAGAAATGAATAAACATAACGACTTCACAGCCGTTTCGCCATTCAATATGTAGAACAATGTTGCACCCAATAGGTACAAACATGCAGATACAGTGATTCTCTCCCATCCGGACTATAACCGTCGGCTCCAGATTCACACTGGATCTGCTGACCTTTCCTATCCATGACAATAATGCCAAAGATAACAAAGCGCTCGCGGGCTTCATGCGCGATGCATGTTACCGCCGGTGGGGACTTTCACCCCGCCCTGAGATTACGCAATCAATATAACTCCAATAATTCAATGGTGCAACGAACAAACGATAAACTGGAAACTTACTCACACTTTTCGCCAATAAAAACAAGATGAAGCAGTGTGTTTCCATAATAATAGAAGAAGGTGGTTTATTCATAACGCCGCAGGTATTACACTACCCCACATTATTTATTGTGAAACTGACGCTATCTTAAAGCTGATGTTATATTGAAACTGAAGGACCCGCGAATGCTCGATCCGAAAAAAATTGAACAAGTTGCCCGCCAAATTCAAGGTGCATTACCAAAAGGCGTGCGTGACTTAGGTGAAGACTTTGATAAAAAGCTTCGTTCACTGCTGCAATCTCAGCTTGGTAAATTAGATTTAGTCAGCCGAGAAGAGTTTGATATTCAAACACAAGTTTTACTGCGCACTCGCGAAAAACTGATGAAAATGGAGCAGCGCGTTAGCGCACTTGAAGCCCGTTTTTCAGATGAAAAAGTGATTGAAGAAAAACAAGAAGATTGATTCAAAAATTACAGTGCCCTGAATGTTTTAATTAAATTTCAGGGCACGTTTACCTTGCAAATACCTTTTTACTTCGAAATAAGCTCACGCTCTAATAATTGAACAATATATTGATTTTTAGATAAATTATTAGCGGTTGCTATTGCATCTAGACGTGGCTCCAAATGGCTGGGATATCGCAAAGTAAAAGACCTAATCGTCTCTTGGTCTTTAAAGGGTTTAATTCCCTCTTCCTGACAAGTCAGTACATATTCCCCCAGTGAAATTTTCGCTTCTTGTATTAATCCCTCGATACTATCTGAGACAAAATCACAATAGCCTGTTACATCTAAAAACTTACCTCTAAATGCTTTAATTTCAGATTCATAAGCGACAGACGCCGGATGCCCGTCGATTATCATGACATTGCTTCCTTTAATCATATTTCACTCCAATTACATTCTCAAACCATTCACGTAAGCCACTAATAGCACCTTTATCCATTACATTACCTGGATGGGGTTCATGCGTCTGAAACAAAGAGCCGAACAAAATAAATTTTCGCCGTGAACCATTACCATTTTTAACTTTTCCACCTAAATTACAAATTAGGCTTAAGACATCATCCCATTTAATTCCAGATTTTGGCGGTATAGTGAGTATATCCACCATTGTCTTACGGTGCTTAGAAGACAGTTCCATCATTTTTATCATCATCTATCCTATGACATCCAATCTAGTGGTTATAGAATAAATGATGATAGAGTGACGTCAATTATTGACGTCACAATAAGCTAACATTTAAGAAAAACTATCACAAACAAAAAAGCCTAACTTCTGTACGCATTTAAATGCAAACAAAAAGCTAGGCTAATTCACTGACACCAAATAATGTTTAATTATTTGGTTTTCATAATATTTTTGATGATATTAGTGGTTGAAATACCATCTTCGAAATTCAGAACCATCACTTGCCCACCAGCAGCCCACACTTCCTTGCTACCGGCAATCTCATCTGGCTGATAATCACCACCTTTTACTAAAATGTCAGGCAGAATTTCGGAGATCAAACGCTGAGGTGTATCTTCCTCGAATGGCACAACCCAATCCACGGCACCTAATGCGCCCAACACAATCATACGCTGGTCTAATGGATTAACTGGGCGAGTTTCGCCTTTCAAGCGACGAGTCGATGCATCGCTGTTTACCGCAACAATCAGGCGATCACCCAATTTACGTGCATTTGCCAAATAGGAAACATGTCCTGCATGCAGAATATCGAAACAGCCATTGGTCATCACTACGCGCTCACCGCGAGCACGCGCATCGGCTACGGCTTGCTTAAGCTGGCTTTCGGTCATTACGCCGAAACCATTCTCTGCGCGACCACGGATCGCATTTTCTAATTCAATAGGGGAAACCGTTGAAGTCCCTAATTTACCAACCACAACACCCGCCGCTGCATTCGCTAATGCACAAGCTTCATGCAATGGACGACCTGATGCAATTGATGCCGCCAATACGCCAATGACCGTATCGCCAGCCCCTGTCACATCAAAGACTTCCTGTGCTTCAGTCGGTAAATGTAGAGGTGCCTCATTGCGACGGATCAAGCTCATCCCTTGCTCTGAGCGAGTAATCAACAGTGCTGATAACTCTAAAGACTCAAGAAGCTGCATCCCTTTTTCTTCAACATCTTTATTATCCTTGCAGCGACCCACTATCGCTTCAAATTCAGACATATTTGGCGTTAACAGGGTTGCTCCGCGATAACGTTCGAAGTTGTTGCCTTTCGGGTCGATAAGAACAGGCACGCCTGCTTTATTCGCCAGCGCAATCATCTTCTCAACTTCGGTTAATGCACCTTTCGCATAGTCAGACAGCACCAACGCGCCAATATGTGGCAGAGCTTGTTCGATGCGCTCTAACATTGGCTGTGCATCCACATTTTCGAACCCTTCTTCAAAGTCGAGGCGGATCAGCTGCTGGTTACGGGATAAAACACGTAACTTAGTAATGGTTGGATGCGTTGGAATTGCTACAAAATCACAGCGCACATTCACGCCATTCAGGTTCTCGGTCAGCGCTTTTGCCGCATCATCAATCCCTGTTAAACCCACTAAGCGAGAATTTGCACCGAGTGATGCAATGTTCATTGCCACGTTTGCAGCGCCACCTGGGCGCTCTTCCACCATGGTCACTTTAACAACCGGAACCGGCGCTTCAGGTGAAATGCGATTCGTAGGTCCATGCCAGTAGCGATCTAACATGACATCACCAACAACCAATACACCTGCTTGCTTATAATCAGGAAGGGTTACTTTCATCCCGCACTCCAGTTATGAAAAGAAAATCTGAAATTAATTGCCGCTAATACTAGCATACTGCGCGATATCGCCTAAATAATTTGCTAGCTAATCAATTACTCAAGCCATTTTTTCCAGCAGGCAAGCACCAAAGCTCGTTGATTCGCAAATTGCTGGCTATCTACCCGACTCGGTAAAGATTGTAGCGCTAAATGGTGTAGCTCGTTACGCATCGTGACATACGCCTGCGTTAAGCCATACGCCTCTTCTTCTGGCATAAAATCATACTGTGCCATTAACTCAAAAATACGCACATTATCAGACCAGCGAGTCAGCGCTGGGTTATCAATAGCAAAACGCAGCACTAAGTATTGAGCAATAAATTCAATGTCAGTGATCCCGCCCGGATCCGCTTTTAAATCAAACTCGTTTTCCTGATGGCTTCCCAAATGCCGATGCATTTTCAGGCGCATATCCCGCACCTGCTCACGCAGCACATCTGGCTCTCTCGGCAAACATAAGGTTTCATGACGAATTTGCGTGAATTTTTGTTGTAGAGAATTATCACCAAATACCATACGAGCACGGATCAGCGCTTGGTGTTCCCATGTCCACGCATCATTTTTTTGGTAGTCATCGAAAGATTGAATTGTGCTGACCAACATGCCCGATTCACCAGAAGGTCTTAGGCGCGCATCCACTTCGTACAATACCCCCGAAGCCGTGCGGGTGCTAAAAAGATGAATAATACGCTGCGCAACACGCAGATAAAATTGGCGAGCCTCGATGGAACGATCCCCTGTTGTCACCGCATTCATCGGGCAGTCAAACAGAAAAACCAAATCCAAATCTGAGCTATAACCCAACTCCCAGCCGCCTAATTTTCCATAACCCAGTACCGCAAATCCGTACTGTTTTTCATCAAACTGCGCTAAGTGATCTGGCTCACCATAACGCTTGACCATCATTTGCCATGCTTGGCGTACCACCGCATCAATAATCGCTTCAGCCAAATACGTTAAGTGGTCACTCACTTTCATCACAGGGAGTACCCCAGAGATATCCTCCGCGGCAATGCGTAATAATTGTGCCTGTTTAAATTGGCGGAGTGCTTCTAATAGCTGCTCTTCGTCATCTTCAGGTACACGCATTAAATATTGGCGTAATTCATCACGGTAAGCGGTGAGCGGTAATGGCTGATACAAGGATTGCGGGTCGAGTAATTCATCCAACAAAAGTGGATGGCGGGCTAACTGCTCGGCAATCATTGGTGAAGCCGCACACAAACGAATAACGTGGGTCAGCACTTCGTCAAATTCGAGCATAAGCTCTAAATAAGTTGTTCGGCTAACAATGCTCAGCAGTAATGGCGTGATGCGCTCAATCACTCTCCCTGCATCTTCGCGCTCACCCACTTTAGCCAACAATTTTGGCATTAATTCATCAAGAACATCACGTCCACGAGGACCGATAGTGCGCTTATTAAGATCATGGCGGAATAGGTTAATTCCGTGGATCATTTTTTCTGCGACGAGTTCATCTTTTGACGGTAAATAACTTGCCAGCTCCTCTTTGGAAAGCTCGCTTTGCCAGAGCGTAATATATGCTTCATGGCACTCTTCTACTTGGTCTTCCTCATCATCGCTACCAATTTGTTCTGCGAAGATTTGGTGTACCGTGGCCATTTTCGTACTCAGTTGCTGATAAAAATCAGCCCAGTTTGCAAACCCCATCCCCCACGCTAAACGCGCCTGGTTTAAAGCATCATCGGGTAATGTTTGGGTTTGTTGGTCATCGATACTTTGCAATAAATTCTCTAACCGACGCAGGAAGATATAGCTGTCTTGCAGTTGAGTGACTTGCTGCGCAGGTAATAATGCAAGTTCTTCAATGCCTTGCAATGCCGTAAATAAAGATTGTGACTGTAATGCAGGTTCTCGCCCACCTCGGATCAACTGAAAAACTTGGGAGATAAACTCAATTTCACGAATGCCTCCTGCGCCTAATTTGATGTTGTTGACCAATCCACGGCGGCGGACTTCCCGCTCAATCATGTTTTTCATATTACGTAGGGATTGGATGACGCTGAAATCAATATAGCGACGGTAGACAAACGGGCGCAATAATTTACGCAACGTATCCGCATAGTGGACGCTGTCAGGCCCCATGATACGGGCTTTGACCATAGCATAGCGTTCCCAGTCACGCCCTTGTTCTTGGTAGTAATCTTCCAAAGCAGAAAAACTGAAGACCAATGGACCGCTATCGCCAAATGGGCGTAAACGCATATCAACGCGATACACGAAACCGTGAATGGTGACTTGGTCAAGAACGCGGATAAGCTTCTGACCTAAGCGCGTAAAAAACTGCGCGTTATCCAGCTCTTTACGTCCGCCTTGAGTAACCCCATTTTCGGGATAAGCAAAAATCAGGTCGATATCAGAAGAAAAATTTAATTCTCTACCACCCAGTTTCCCCATTCCAAGTACTAATAGTGGCTGCGGATTTCCCGCACGATCACACGGCGTTCCCCACAAGAGGCAATAGGTTTTGTATAGCCAGTCTCGCGCCGCAACAATCAATACCTCAGCCAATTCGCTCAGTTGCACAATGGTATCGCGCTGAGTACATAATTCTAAGGTTTGCATCCAAGCGATACGCACTAACATATGATGACGAAAAGTGCGTAAAACTTGCATCAAATAGTCTTCATCCGTCACCGATGCTAGCGCTTCTTCCAGCCATTCCCCATAGCGAGCCCATTCATCGCCTACTGGCGGCAGTGTTCGAATATGCTGTAAAAATCGGGAATGGGTGAGAACCTGTTTCAACGCAAAATCACTGAATGACAGGAAATTCAGTTCAGATTCATTTAACGGAAGCAACTCAGAAGATTGCTCCGTAAACTGCTGAATAATACGTTGGTGTTGGTTCTGCAAAAGCTTGGAAGAAAGCGGCATAGATTCAGTACCTATTCGACATCGGTATATGTTAAGGCGGTTAACCACTGAATAAAGGCTAGTTTGCATTTTAGCCATTGACTACTGTAACAAAAACCTTCTGCGCTGACCGTCTCGTCAGTCACATCCAAACGTAATTGTTCCAGAGGGAGATCATGAACAAAATGCGGTGCAGAGTTTTGATAATGCACTAAGAAAGCCTGAACAAAGCGTAAGAATTCACTGAGCCCATGACGCGCGTGTTCACCATCCGCTAGCCAATACTGTTCATGCTGCTGGCAAAGTTGCTGCATGTGCAATAGTGATTTTTCAATAGGTTGTTCTTCATAATCAAACACAGACTCAGGACGGACTAAAGGTACTGGCTCATTCGCCAATAATGAGTAGCCTCGCGCCGCTTTACTCAGGGAGGATAGATTCAGGCCATCGATATCTGCGAATTTCTTCGCTAAATTCAGTACATCCGCCACAAAGCCTTGTTTTAGTTCCAGTTCAAATTCTTGAATCGGTAAATCTTTCGCACCTGCAGAGACTTCCCCTTGGTCGAAGACAATTTCAATTTCACTATCTTCGAATTTCACCAACCATGTTTCACGAGTGAAATTGGTGCTAAACAAAACTTCCAACTCATCCTCGAGTTGAGCAATATCCGTTCCTTCTGGCCAGATTTCTGCTGGAAATGCCGCGAGATTGATTTCAGGGGAATCAATTTCCACGTTGAACTCTGGACGCTGGTGTAATCCGCTAATCACTTGCCCAGCCGTTTTCATCGTCATCTCATAACGACCATCACAGCCCCGAATGCGCAATCCCATATCCCATTGGCGTAGCTGTCTTTGTGCCGTATCAAAATAGATATTAGTCAGCTTGCGAGGGGCCGAATGTTGCGGTGAAAGCGTCGAAATACACTGGCGAACAGCATCAATAGCAGAACTCTGAGCCGCTAACTTGAGTTCAACTTCTATGTGGTTCATACATTTCCTTATTTAATAATTTTACTCCATCCATATTACCCCAATCCCTGAGAGCAGAGAAAAGAAACCGCACGGAAACCAAAAATTCTACAAACATAAATTCCCTTAGAGGGTTGTTTCAATAAAATGCTTAAAAATTGTATTATCCAGTGACTTAGGAAGGTTCTCATTCTCATTCAACATTTACACAACTCTATGCTTTAACGTTTGCACCAATAGGCTTTACTTATTAGTATTTAATTAATAAGACACTCATTCACCGTGAAAAGATAAAAACACTATGCGAAAAATTCCACTTTTACTTGTTTCAATCATGGGGTTAGGCCTTTCAATCACAGCAAACGCTGAAACACGCTACGTTTCTGAAGATTTATCGACTTATGTCCGTAGTGGTCCGGGTACCAACTACCGCATTGTTGGCTCTCTAAACGCAGGTGAATCCGTTGAACTGATTTCAGTGGATAATAAATTTGCTCAGATTAAAGATGGCAAAGGTCGCACCGTTTGGTTACCAACGGATCAGCTCAGCGACATCCCAAGTATGAAAAGTCGAATTCCACAGTTAGAAGCTGAAAATCAAAAGCTTCGTCAACAGTTAGATAACATTGATAATACTTGGAATACCCGCACCGCGGACATGCAGCAAAAAGTGGCTGATAATGATAGCGAAGTGCGTCAACTTAAAGCAGAAAATGAAAAACTGAAAAACGAGCTTATCAAAGCGGGTAAAAAGTTAGACATTGCTGAAGTGAATCTGGATGATCGCCGTCGTGAGTTAATTTTACAGTGGTTTATGTATGGTGGTGGTGTGGCGGGTGCTGGATTAATTTTAGGGTTACTTCTGCCTCACATTATTCCACGCCGTAAAAAACGTAATGATGGTTGGATGTAAGAGAGCCTAAATGAAAGTCTATCTCGTCGGTGGAGCGGTACGTGACAAATTACTTGGATTACCCATCTCGGATAGAGATTATGTGGTGGTGGGTACCACGCCAGAGGCGATGCTAGCCCAAGGCTTTCAACAGGTAGGCAAAGATTTCCCTGTCTTTTTACATCCAAAGACTCACGAAGAGTATGCCCTTGCCAGAACTGAACGAAAAATCGGTTCTGGCTATACAGGATTTAGCTGTTATAGCGCGCCAGACGTCACCATCGAGGATGACTTACTTCGCCGAGATTTGACCATCAACGCCATCGCACAAAGTGATACGGGGGAGTTGGTCGACCCTCATCATGGTGTGCGTGATCTCAAAAATCGCGTTCTGCGCCATGTCTCTGATGCTTTTTTGGAAGATCCGTTGCGCGTATTGCGTGTGGCACGTTTTGCCGCTCGCTATTATGAACAAGGCTTTCGAATTGCCCCAGAAACTATGGCGTTGATGCAATCCATGTCGGAATCGGGAGAGCTATCCCATCTCACCCCTGAGCGTGTCTGGACAGAAACGCACAAAGCATTGATGTCCAATTCACCGCAAGTTTACTTTGAAGTTTTACGTGAATGTGACGCACTTGCCGTCCTATTCCCTGAAATTGATAACCTCTTCGGCGTACCAGCTCCGGAGAAATGGCATCCAGAAGTGGACACTGGGATCCATATTTTGATGGTAATGCGCGTGGTGGCAACATTATCGAAAGATATTGATGTGCGTTTTGCTGCGTTATGTCATGACTTAGGTAAAGGTCTTACGCCAAAAGCGGTCTGGCCGAGTCATCCACAGCATGGGGAAGCAGGGATCCCCCTGATCATCGATTTATGCGAGCGATACAGGATCCCAACCAGCACCAAAGATCTCGCCTGCCTTGCTGCAAAATATCACGATATGATCCATGTGATTAACAAGCTCAACGCTGCCGATATTGTGGGGATCTTTGATGGATTAGATAGCTGGCGTAAACCTGAGCGTATTTTTCAGCTTAGTTTAGTGAGTGAAGCTGATGCCAGAGGTCGCGGCGGGTTAGAAAACCAAGCCTATCCTCAAGGAATATTTTTACGCCAATCCTATGAGATAGCCAAAGCGGTTGCCGTAAAATCGATTATCGAGCAGGGCTTCCAAGGCGCACAAATCCGAGAGGAACTAACTAAACAGCGTGTTCAAGCTGTTGAAGAGTGGCTAAAAATACAAAAAGTGATGATTTAAAATAGCTGAAAATATTGGCGGCACATAGACCGCCAACATTCACGAGGCAATCCCCATTAGCTGGTTTTCGTACCACGTTCAATCAACACGCCCATATTAGCAGCACGAGCTACAGCCCCTGGCTTAGACACTCGGATACGTACCCAAGGCGTTAAAAATTCATTCAGTAGAAGTTGAGCAACCTCTTCCGCAACCCGTTCTACTAATCCAAACTTGTTCTGTTCTAAATAGCTAACAACGCGTTCGCTGACATCGGCATAATTCAAACATAATTCAACATTATCGCTCATCGCGGCCTGTTTATTGTCCCATCCCATTTCGATATCGAGCAAAAGTTTTTGTTCAATATCTTGTTCCCAGTCATATACACCAATAGTGGTGATGACTGATAATTGTTCAATAAATACGATATCCATCACGTCATTTTCTCGTTTATGTGCTGAATTGATACCACTTCAGGAAAAATGTGCGTATTATCCAAGACTGAAGTGAATTACATATAAATAGCCTAAACCGTTTTTGGAGTTAGTTATGAGTGCTATCGCGCTTGGCATGATAATCTTCGCCTATCTTTGCGGATCAATATCGAGTGCTATTTTGATCTGCCGTCTGGCAAGATTACCCGACCCTCGTCAACACGGCTCTGGTAACCCCGGTGCAACTAACGTCTTACGCGTCGGCGGCAAAGTCGCCGCTGCCTCAGTACTGATCTGTGACGTACTGAAAGGGATGATCCCTGTATGGCTTGCTTATTATTTAAATGTGCAACCATTCTATCTTGGCTTGGTCGCGATTGCAGCCTGCCTTGGGCATATTTATCCAGTTTTCTTCCACTTTAAAGGTGGAAAAGGCGTTGCTACCGCATTTGGATCCATCGCAGCAATCGGCTGGGATCTTTCGGGACTGGTAGCAGGCACTTGGCTGCTCACCGTATTGCTCAGTGGCTACTCATCCCTTGGAGCGATTGTCAGCGCACTAATGGCACCATTTTATGTGTGGTGGTTTAAGCCTGAATTCACCTTCCCGGTTGCTATGCTGTCGTGCTTAGTACTTGTTCGCCATCATGGCAATATTCAGCGTCTATGGCGCGGACAAGAAAGTCGAATTTGGCAGAAATTGAAAAATAAAAAGCAAAAAACCACCAAAGAGATAGCTCAAGAGCAACGTGAGGATAACGACGATTAGCTTCCTTCACGAATCACTCTTCTAATAAGTCATTACTTTGATAAACAATAAGGGCTGAATTTCAGCCTTTTTTGTTTCCATTATCTTCCCTTTCTCTTCAATCGCATCCTTCTATACCATCAAAAACTTTCCCTATTTTTTACTGCATTGACTCACACTCACCTCACTCATTTTGGTACGTACTTACACTTATTCGCAACGCAGCGCACACTTTTAAAAAATAGTTAAAATATTGCAAATTTATTACTAATGAATAATTAAAAGCTGTCGACTATATAAAGGAAAACTTAACTATAAAAGTGAATATAAAATGAGCAGAACTCCATATGTAACTCAAAATGAACATATCTTAGATGAAGATATCACCTTGATGACCACAAGCGACCTTCAAGGGAATATTATTCACGCTAATGATTTCTTTGTGCAGGTCAGTGGGTATGATCTCGATGAATTAATGGGACAGCCTCACAGTATTATTCGTCATCCTGATATGCCAAAAGCCGCCTTTGCGGATATGTGGCGTACCTTAAAAATGGGAGAGCCGTGGACTGGGATCGTCAAGAACCGCCGTAAAAATGGTGACCATTACTGGGTTCGTGCCAATATCATCCCTATGCAGCGAAAAGGTGTCATCACCGGTTATATGTCCATTCGCCTACGCGCCACCCGAGAAGAAATCGCCGCCGTTGAGCCGCTGTATAAAGCCCTAGTCGAAAATCGCAGCAATCGCCGAATTTATAAGGGGATCGTGCTGCCAAAACGCCGTCGATTCTCACTTTCAACCCTGTCTGTTCGCTGGCGTTGCCGTTTAATTTCCAGCAGCTTATTTGTTTTGTGGATGGCGATGGCAGGTTTATCGGGTCTCTCCGGTAATGCACTACTACTAACCAGCTTATTCACTTTAATAACCCTGCTACTCGGCAATGTAATGCTAGAGCGCAGTTTTGCGAAGCCGCTCGAAAATATTATGTCTCAGGCATTAAGCGTAGCGCGAGGTAACCGTAATAGCATTGACCACATGAGCCGCGTTGATGAAATTGGGCAGATCCTGCGCTCCATTGGTCAGCTGGGCTTAGTGTGTCGTTGGCTAATTAACGATGTCTCTGAGCAAGTGGATAACGTTCGTAAAGGCAGCCAATCGTTAGTGAGCGATTGTGGTGAACTCGATAGCCATACACAGCGTACCGTAGGCTATATGCAGCAAACCGCCGCCACCATGAACCAAATGGCAGTCTCCGTTAAGATGAATGCAGACAATACCCATAAAGCCGATGTGCTATCGAATGAAACCAGTGAAACAGCGGTGAATGGCGGTGCAATGATGGATGCGGTGGTCATCACTATGGACGAAATCGTACACAGCACCAGTAAAATCAATTCGATCACCGATGTGATTAAAGATATTGCATTCCAAACCAATATTTTGGCGCTAAATGCCGCCGTAGAAGCCGCTAGAGCGGGTGAACAAGGCAAAGGTTTTGCCGTCGTCGCCAATGAAGTGCGTAGCTTAGCAAGCCGCAGCGCCAGTGCAGTGAACGATATTCGCGAGCTTATCAATAACTGTGAGAAGAAAGTGAGTTCCGGTAAAGACCAAGTCTACGCGGCGGGGAACACGATGAAAGAAATCGTGGATCAAGTGCAAAACGTAACGCAGCTGATTACCCATATTAGCCATGCTACAACGGAGCAAGCTTCTGGGATTTCGGATATCACACAAGCCGTCAGTGAATTGGAGTCCATCACTCAACAAAGTAGCTTACTCGTTGAGCAGAGCACCGAGACCGCGAATCACGTTAAAGATCGTTCCATTCGCTTAGAGGATGCAGTGACTATCTTGCACTAAAAACGTCTTGCACTAAGCACGTTTTACCATAAAACAGGGGGCTAACGTAATACGCTAGCCCCCTGTTTTCATTATGTTTAAAACATAATAATTTATTTAACAGCACCTTCATCTAACGGTGGCAGCTCTGCAAGCGGCCAGCGAGGACGAACGGTCACGCCTAAATCTGCATTTGCTCCGCCTTTTAAGCGAATTAAGCCCGCGAGAGCAATCATTGCGCCATTGTCTGTGCAAAACTCAGGGCGCGCATAAAATGCTTCGCCGCCACGCTGCTTCAAAACTTCTTCCATTTTGGCGCGTAAAGTACGGTTAGCACTCACGCCACCGGCCATCACTAAACGTTTAAAGCCCGTTTGCTCAAGCGCGCGCTTACATTTAATGGCGAGTGTATCCACAACTGCATCTTCGAAAGCACGGGCGATATCAGCGCGAGTTTGAGGATCATCTGGGTTATCACGAATCGTATTTGCCGCAAAAGTTTTCAAGCCAGAAAAACTAAAATCTAACCCCGGACGGTCAGTCATCGGGCGAGGGAAAACAAAACGCCCTGCTACACCTTGCTGCGCCATACGAGACAACACGGGGCCCCCCGGATAATCTAAACCAAGTAACTTCGCCGTTTTATCAAATGCTTCGCCTGCCGCATCATCGATGGATTCGCCAAGAAGTTCGTATTCACCAATGCCCGTCACGCTAATTAGCTGGGTATGACCACCAGACACTAACAGCGCCACAAATGGGAATTCAGGGCTTTTTTCTTCCAGCATTGGGGCGAGCAAATGCCCTTCCATATGATGCACAGCAACCGCAGGTACATCCCACGCAAATGCCAGTGCACGACCCACTGTCGCTCCCACCATCAATGCACCCACTAAACCGGGGCCTGCGGTGTACGCAACAGCATCGATGTCTTCACGGGTTAAATTGGCTTCTTTGAGCGCCGCTTGAATTAGCGGTACTGTTTTGCGGATATGATCACGAGAGGCTAATTCGGGTACAACACCGCCGTAATCAGCATGAACTTTAATTTGGCTATATAACTGGTTCGCGAGTAAACCCAGTTTATCATCATAGATTGCGATTCCGGTTTCATCGCAAGATGTTTCGATACCTAAAACACGCATTGCACTACCCTTGTTTGTTGCATGGGGGCAAGTCTACCACTAAATTTGCGTCATCGCGCCTAAATTTGCGTCATTGCGCAATAAAATGTCATGAAACCCCACAATTAATCCCAGCAAAAGGCTGACTTTCCAAGTTGTATAGTCTATAATCAGACCCCTGTAATAAAAATTTCGTGTGGCAAATTCTCATTATTATCTGGTTTTTCTCACTTTATTGAATAAAGTTGAGGTGAAACAGGTGATCTTGCGTGATTCAATTTTATACGGCACTTTACAAACCCGTACTCATTGAAGTAAAATTCCGCACCATTTTAAATGACGGCTGGTGAACAAAAACCAGCAACAAACCGATTTCTATTGAGGTGAGAGGCACATGCCGGTAATTAAAGTACGTGAAAACGAGCCATTCGACGTAGCACTGCGTCGTTTCAAACGTTCTTGTGAAAAAGCAGGAGTTTTAGCAGAAGTTCGTCGTCGTGAATTCTATGAAAAACCAACAACTGAACGTAAACGCGCTAAAGCATCAGCTGTAAAGCGTCACGCTAAAAAACTGGCTCGCGAAAACGCACGCCGTACTCGTCTGTACTAATTGATTGCGATTTTAATCGCAGCCAATACAGACAAGTAAGTAGTTAGCAGTTAAAGGCCGTGCTTTCCTAACGGAAGCGCGGCTTATTATCGTTCATCAACAGGCGAAAAAGAGGCTTATGGCTGGACGAATTCCGCGTTCATTTATCAATGACTTACTCGCTCGTACCGATATCATTGATTTAGTCGATGCAAAAGTCCCGTTAAAAAAACAGGGTAAGAACCATCACGCTTGCTGTCCTTTTCATAACGAAAAAACACCATCATTTACTGTCAATGGTGAGAGACAGTTTTACTATTGTTTTGGTTGTGGTGCCCATGGTAACGCCATCGATTTTCTGATGAATTACGACAAATTAGATTTTGTCGAAGCGATAGAAGAGTTATCCGCATTACATGGTCTGGATGTTCCTTACGAAAAAGGAACCGGAACCAGCCAAATTGAACTCCATCAGCGTCAAAATTTGTACCAATTGATGGAAAAAATAAATCAGTTTTACTGCGCTGCCTTAAATCATCCATCGGCCAATAAAGCCAAAGATTATTTAAGCCAACGTGGTTTAAGTGCAGATATTATCTCGCATTTTTCGATTGGTTTTGCGCCCGCAGGCTGGGACAACCTTCTCAAGAAATTTGCCGTGAACCCAGAAAGCCGTCAGCAACTTGATGAAGCGGGCATGCTGGTCACTAATGATAATGGTCGCGTTTATGATCGCTTTAGAGAGCGAGTCATGTTCCCGATTCGGGATCGTCGCGGTCGCGTAATTGCATTTGGTGGACGGGTGTTAGGCGATGCGTTGCCGAAATATTTAAACTCTCCAGAAACCGATATATTCCATAAAGGTCGCCAACTTTTCGGTCTTTATGAAGCCACACAAAATAGTAGTGAGCTTGCAAAATTACTTGTTGTTGAAGGCTATATGGACGTTGTAGCACTCGCACAGTATGACATCCGCTATGCGGTTGCATCACTTGGCACCTCTACAACCTCTGAGCATATTCAATTGCTCTATCGCTCAACAGATACGGTAATTTGCTGTTATGACGGAGATAGAGCAGGAAGAGAAGCCGCTTGGCGCGCGCTTGAAAACGCCCTTCCCTATCTGACCGATGGTCGACAACTCCGTTTTATGTTTTTGCCTGATGGCGAAGACCCAGACTCATTGGTACGCAAAGAAGGAAAAGACGCCTTTGAGCAACGTATGGAAAATGCGCAAAGTCTTTCCACCTTTTTGTTTGACTCTTTAGTTCCCCAAGTGGATTTAAAAACCCAAGAGGGTCGAGCAAAAATTAGTAAACTTGCTATCCCATTGATAAAACAGATTCCGGGTGAAACTCTACGTCTTTATATGGCACAAGAGCTAGGAAATTTCATTGGTATACCGGATATTTCCCAAGTTCTTGCTATGATTGATAGAGAGAGTACTGAGCCAGTTAACTATCAGGCACCCAAACTGAAACCAACAACAATGCGCATACTTATCGCGTTGTTGGTGCAAAATCCGAACTTTTCGGAGCTTGTTCCCTCGCTAGAGGGAATTGCCCATATCCAAATGCCGGGGCTTTCTCTATTTCAGGAATTGGTTGAAGTTTGCCGTTCCACCCCCGGAATGACCACTGGGCAGTTGCTAGAACGTTATCGTGATAATAATTTCGCGAAACAACTTGAAAAACTCGCAACATGGAACGATATAGAAATAGAGGAAATAGCGGAAAATACCTTTATAGATGCTCTAAATCATCTATTTAATAGCGCCCTCGATGAGCGTTTCGACTATCTGATAGCGAAAGAACGAACACAAAGGCTGACACCTGAAGAGCGCGAAGAAGTCCGTCTAATCACTCTTTCACGAGTGAAAACTTAAAGCATCCAAAAAATAGTATACAAAACGGCTTAAGTGCCGCAAATAACAAGGCAAATGCCTGTAAATGCTACGAAATATAAAGGGCGTAGCGCGTAGTCAAATGTCCCTTTAAATGTTCTTGTTGGCCGTTAGTTTCGCCGACCGACACCAATTTAAATACTCAGAAGTGTGGATACCGTCTTATGGAGCAAAACCCGCAGTCACAGCTTAAGCTACTCGTCACCAAGGGTAAAGAGCAAGGTTATTTAACCTATGCTGAGGTAAACGACCATCTGCCGGAAGATATCGTCGATTCAGATCAGATTGAAGATATCATCCAGATGATTAATGACATGGGCATCCAAGTCATGGAAGAAGCACCTGATGCCGATGATTTAATTTTGGCTGAAAATACTTCCGACACGGATGAAGATGCGGCTGAAGCTGCAGCTCAAGTATTGTCCAGTGTTGAAAGTGAAATCGGCCGTACCACTGACCCAGTGCGCATGTATATGCGTGAAATGGGAACTGTCGAACTTCTTACCCGTGAAGGTGAGATCGACATCGCAAAACGTATCGAAGATGGTATCAATCAGGTTCAGTGCTCTGTTGCTGAATACCCTGAGGCTATCACCTACTTACTTGAACAGTATGACCGCGTCGAAGCTGGCGAAAGCCGCTTATCTGACCTCATCACTGGGTTCGTTGACCCAAATGCGGAAGAAGATTTAGCCCCTACAGCAACCCACGTAGGTTCTGAACTTCCACAAGAAGAGTTAGATAAAGACGACGAAGACGAAGAAGATGAAGACGGCGATGACAGCGATAGCGATGACGATAACAGCATCGATCCTGAGTTAGCGCGTCAGAAATTCTCTGATCTTCGCGAACAATATGAAAAAACTCGCACCCATATTAAACAATATGGTCGTAGCGATGCGAAAACTGCGGCTGCTATCGAGCAATTGTCCGAAGTTTTCAAAGAGTTCCGTTTAGTACCTAAGCAGTTTGACTATCTGGTCAACAACATGCGTGAAATGATGGACCGCGTTCGTATGCAAGAACGTACCATCATGAAACTGTGTGTTGAACAGTGCAAAATGCCTAAGAAGAACTTCATCACCTTATTCAGTGGCAATGAAACCAGCGAAACTTGGTTAACCGCAGCAAAAGCGATGAACAAGCCGTGGTCTGAAAAACTGCTGGAAGTGGAAGAAGAAGTTCTGCGTTGTCTGCAAAGACTGCGTCAAATCGAAGAAGAAACTGGCCTGACTATCGAACAGGTTAAAGACATCAACCGTCGCATGTCTATCGGTGAAGCTAAGGCTCGTCGTGCGAAGAAAGAGATGGTTGAAGCAAACTTACGTCTGGTTATTTCTATCGCGAAGAAATACACCAACCGTGGTCTGCAGTTCCTTGATTTGATTCAAGAAGGTAACATCGGTCTGATGAAAGCGGTTGATAAGTTTGAATACCGCCGTGGTTATAAGTTCTCAACTTATGCAACATGGTGGATCCGTCAGGCTATTACCCGTTCTATCGCTGACCAAGCACGTACAATCCGTATTCCGGTTCACATGATTGAGACCATCAACAAACTGAACCGTATCTCTCGTCAAATGCTGCAAGAGATGGGCCGTGAGCCATCGCCAGAAGAACTGGCAGAACGCATGCTAATGCCGGAAGATAAAATCCGTAAAGTACTGAAGATTGCGAAAGAGCCAATCTCCATGGAAACGCCAATCGGTGATGATGAAGATTCACATTTAGGCGATTTCATTGAAGATACCACATTAGAGTTACCGTTAGATTCTGCAACGTCAGAAAGCTTACGTTCGGCAACTCATGAGGTTCTGGCTGGCTTAACCGCGCGTGAAGCGAAAGTCCTGCGTATGCGTTTTGGTATCGACATGAACACTGACCACACCTTAGAGGAAGTGGGCAAACAGTTTGATGTTACCCGTGAGCGTATCCGTCAGATTGAAGCGAAAGCGCTGCGTAAATTACGTCACCCTAGCCGCTCAGAAGTTCTGCGCAGCTTCTTAGACGAATAAGCCGTAAACGTCTTTAAGTCTACAAAATCAAACACCTGCTTCGGCAGGTGTTTTTTTTATCTGTCACTCACACTTAATTTTTTGCTGACGTTTAAACATTAACGCTAATGAAAGCAAAATGGCCAACGCTCCACCAAACATCGCTAAATTAAATCCCGAAACAAAGGCTGAGCGCGTTGCTTGCTCAATCATCGTCGATGAAATATTTCCATGTTGGTTAACGAGCTCGATAATCTGCTCAGTGGAAAGCTGAGTATTAATCTGTTGATTACTCAATAGTAAATCAACCGCTCGGTGAGTCATTAGTGTTCCCAATAAGGCGATGCCCAGAGTCATGCCCGTTTGTCTCAAGGCATTCATCACCGCAGATGCTATCCCTGAATAAGCCTTTTCAACACTCGACATCACCAATGCACCTATTGCCGGCGTCGCCATTCCCATGCCCGCCCCCAAAATAAATAACGTAACGGCAATAAGGAAATAGTCGGTATCCGCATTCACTCGCGTCAATAATATGGATGACAGAGCTATCAGCAAGAAGCCAATAATCATAATGTTACGGACACTGTATCGCCCGGAAAGCCGACCAAAACGGAATGAAAACAGTGCCATCGCGATAAATTCTGGCGCCATCCGTAAACCCGCTTCAAATGCTCCCCAACCTTGCCCTTTCTGTAAGAACAGCGCGATAAAAAATACATTACTGTAGGTGGCAAACCCGAGAGCAAATGACGCCATATTATATTGAAAAAAATCAGAATTTTTCTTGAATAGATACAACGGCAATAAAGGGCGTGGCACTTTCATTTCCACAGCAACAAAACCTAATAATGCCACTGTGCCAAGCGCTAAGCTTCCCAAAGTCGATGGGTTATTCCAACCGAGGTCCCCTGCTTCAATTAACCCATAGGTGATCCCCCCAAGAGCAACAATACTCAGCAACTGACCAACCGGATCCAACGCCGCTTTATCAGGATCAGCACTTTCCGTAATCCCTAATACCCCCAACACCAAAGTCAGCAAACCAATCGGAATATTGATGATAAAGATGGTTGTCCAATCAAAGGTATCTACCAGAAAACCCCCTAAGATAGGGCCAATGATCAGTGATAACGCGCTAACTGCCGACCAGATACCAATGACTTTAATTCGCTCAATATCATTACTAAATGCCTGCGTAATAATAGATAGCGCCCCTGGGATCAGCGCCGCGGCGGCAATGCCTTGGACAGCACGTCCAAATAGCAGCCATTGGATATTTGACGCCAAAGCACAAATTAACGATCCCAATGTGAATATTGCGATCCCCATCAACCACACTCTCTTACGTCCATAACGATCACTTAGAGGCCCGACGGAGAGGATCAATGCCGATAAACACAATGCATAAGCATCTATAACCCATTGTAACATTGAAAGATTAGTGGACAGTTCTTGCCCTATTGCAGGGAGCGCGACATTCACAATACTAATATCGAGCGTCGCCATAAACGTTCCCAAGCACACCGCGATAATCAAAAAAATTCGTTTCATTCTCTTATTCCCATTTTCGATCTTTTCCGCATGTTAGATCGCAACTGACCGACGGTCAATCAATATTGAGAATAAAAATCATTTGTAATTAAAATGAGAAATTCTTTGTTAGCTAAGTATAAAAAAACGGTCTATTGACCGTTTCATATTCCACTAAGTAACTATTCTTTCAAAACTTAGGTTATTTTACTGGTGTTTCATGCAGGTATTTCCAAGTGCACTTTTCATTTTCAACATGAATACACGCAGTTGAGATTCGTAACGATGAAACGCCTTCATTGGTCTGTAATTCTTGGTACTGTATCCAGCAATCACTCTCTACCTGCTGTATTGGCACTATATTCTGAATTGCGATGGTCAAATGAGGCTTTTTGCCAGCAAGTTGACTAAACAACGCAATGACATCTTTGTGGGCGATCCCCTGCCCTTGGATCGTGACCATTTTAAAATCAGGAGCAAAGCTATTCAGTAAAAGCGTTAAACTCTCCCCCTGATTGCGCCCTGTAAATACATCCTCAATGACCACATGTAAATCAATCACACTTTGTACTGCCAGCGACATTTTAGCGTCCATCTATTTTCCCTTAATGACTGAAATTAACGATAGCAGCCCCAGAATAGCTGCAATGAAAAACGTATATTGGTAACGAACTAACTCTGAAGAAAATGAAACAAGGTTAAAGAGGGAAATTAATACCACCGTTCCCACACTAAAAGCCACCTGACGGTTAATATTCCACAACACACTACCTTGCAATAAATCCTTATCTTTAAAGTCTATTAATGCACTAATTTGCGCCGTATTCGCACTGATCCCACCGCCTGTTCCCATTAATAAATAAGCCATAATGAGCAACATTAATTGGCTTTGGTTATCGACCCAAAACAGAGTCAAGATCCCAATGCAATGCACAACGATACCCGCAATAAATAGGCTTCGCTTACCTAGACGATGATAAAAATAACCGCCAGTTACCATGGAAATCAAAGCACCCGCCGCATATACCAGCATAAACATGCCCGTTTGTTGTGCATTAAATCCGATATTATTTTGTAGATTAAAAATATTCAGTAAATTAACGCCCGTAAAAATTCCCGGCACCGCGTAATAAACAATAAAACCATTACGTAAATTATAATTCTTGAGTAATTGCAGGTTTAAAATCGGTGCTCGGCATTTCTTTGCGTACTGTAAATATACAATCAGCAAAGCGGCAGAAAGCGCAAAACTCAATAATGCAAGGGCTAAACTTTGGTAATCATTATAAAAGGAAAATGACATCAATAAGCTCAGTAAACTGAAACTGACTAACAGCAAGCCAATAATATCGGGCTTTTCTCGCACCTGCTTTTCACTGGATTTTACCCAGCACCAAGCCAACAATGCCGCCAGCAATGAGAACGGAAGATTAGCAAAGAATACCCACCGCCAAGAAAGAGAATCGATAATCATGCCACCAATTGCCGGAGAAAATGCTGGGGCAATTAAAGCAACCGTCATGATCATCGTGGATATCTTTTGGCGTTCTTGATTAGGAAATAGAGCAAACACTAAAGCCTGCCCAACTGGAATTAATAACCCCCCAGCAATTCCCTGAATAAAGCGCCAGAAAATCAAACTATAAATAGAATCACTAAATCCACATAGCCCAACGGAAAGGGAAAATAACAGCATTGAGTAAGCAAGTAGCTTACGCACCCCCAAACGACCCGCTAACCACAGGCTAACAGGCATAATCAGCACGAGCCCTAAAATATAGGCATTCGCCACCCAAGAGACCATCGACTGGCTCGCCGAAAATGCCGAAGCGATATCTGGCAATGCAATGGCAGACATAAAAATATTAATACAATCAATGAAAAAGCCGAGAAGAAATACTGTAGCGATTTGATAACGGTATGACATAGCTACCTCCAGTCGCCAAGAGTAGAGTGCCTCCCTTCTCCTGTCGATGCAAAGGAAGTAAAATCATTGTTTAACACAATCAAACAATCGAATGGATTATGCAAAAAAATCTCAAGCAAATTACCAGCTTTCTTCAAGTTGTAGACTCGGGTTCATTTACCAAAGCCGCAGAGATCTTAGAGCTAAGCCGTTCGATGGTCAGTATTGATGTTAAACAGCTTGAAAAGAGCTTAAATGTCAGCTTATTGGTGCGAAATACCCGCAATATTGCACTCACTGAAGTGGGGAAATATTTTTATGATGATTTTAAACGGATTCAATTACAGATAGAGGAAGCCTTTGAGAGAAGCCAAAATTTAGCAACCAACATAACTGGCACATTACGTTTCTCTTCAACCAATGAATTTGGGCAACGCTATATTTTGCCTTTACTCCCAGCATTTTGCCGGCAATACCCTCAACTACGCCTACAATACAGTTTTAACTCTTCTTTTGATGACCTATTAGCTGAAAAGCTCGATATTGCGATTCGATTAGGAAATTTAAAAAACTCCTCATTAAAATCCCGTAAGCTCGGAGAATATGCAATTTATTTGGTCGCCACACCCCAGTTTGCCAATCAATGCTCCATTAAAAATATCGAGGACTTAGCGCATATTCCGTGGGTCACACATTCGTTACTGAATTTGCAAGATAGCCAATATATTCTGCAGAATTGTCACGGCGAAAAGTTTGGGTTGCCCTTATTAAACAGCCAATATGAATCCAATTCAGCAGAAACCATCCGCCAGTTGGCATTAGCCTCATTAGGTGCGGCTATTTGCCCCGCGTGGCTGATTGAAGAAGATTTAAAAGCACAGCGATTAGTGCGGTTGTTGCCTGAATTCGAGCTACCGAAACAAAACATTCAATTGCTTTATCCCAATACCCAAACTCTACCCGCCAAGACACGGGCATTTATTGAGTTTTTGGTGGGAAAGTTAAAAGAATAATTAATATCTACGATGAGATTTAGAAATGACACCTATAATTTCATCTGTTCTTTTCACTAAAATGAACTGAGATTTTGATTTTTTAAAAATCATAGCTGTTTTACTGAAACTCTCTTCATGCCCACATTCATGATAATTATTATTTAAACTTAATTCTTTACAGATATTTTTAAATTTATAGTCAGTTAAATCTATAGCGATACTTTTTCCATCAACATCGATTAAATTTATTATAAAATTAAAAATATCTTTATGTTCTAGAACTGATAAAACTTTGCCATCTTTATTCTTCACTAAAATAAATCTTGCTTTAGGTATTTCTGATAAAAAGATATTCTCATTTATTTCAATAAAGTCATTATCACATCGTTCACTAAAATGTGGTCTAGGCTCACCAGTCGGACTAGGTGATGTACGCAGCATTTCATTCACAGTGGAATAGTGCTTAACCCATCTACTTGTTTCTAAAGAAATCCAATTAATAACGTCAATTACTTGAGAGTGCAATGTTGAAATATCTAAATCATGAATAGGCTCGTAGTGAGCAATTCTATTTCTAAGTTTATTAATATTTTTAATTATCTTTTGAAATTCTTTTCTTGTGGTTATGTGATGGGGCGTCAATACTTTCATATTTTTCTGCCAAAACACTCTGTCATATTCTGCTCTAAATAAATTAGACCAAAAATCGAAAGATAACTCAGCAATGACATTTTCAGTATGCTTCATATCACACCGTCTAAATGCGGTATCAAGACTATTTAAACTTTCCGATGTTAGATTAGAACGAAATGCCTGTTGATTAGCCCAATCATCGCCATATAATATTTTAAATATTCTATTGATTCGATTTCTTAATGACACCTCTAACATATGTAATGGAAATAAAAAGGCTTTGGAAATTCGGGCATTATATAAATATAAATTAAATGCATATATTTCATTAAAGCCCGCTTTCTTTAAATAAGCCGAAAATCGATTATCCGAAATATTTTCTTTTATTGTATTTATATTACTATCATAAATATAAGTGACTTGACTTTCTGCCATATCCCTCTAGAATCCCTATCAGAGCAGTTGATGTGGTCCCTCTGTAAAACATGCACCCTCAACAATCTATTTAGAGCCCCGAGATAGGCATATTGTCCCTCTCGGGGTTTCGCATTTCTAGGGCATCATAACCTTTTTAAAATAAACCAATCAATATCGAAACCTCTAATACCGCTATTGTGGAGCCACTGTCCACACCTTGGTACACACTTTCTCTAGCAGCGCTTTATTGTGGCTAAAAACAATCATCGCAAGAGGGCGTTGCTGTGAAATACGGATCAAATGCTGCCACACTTCCTTTTGAAGATGGGCATCTAATTGGGCTGTGATTTCATCGGCGATCAACACTTTGGTACGAGGATCGAGGGCGCGAAGTAAAGCTACCCGCGCCAGTTCTCCGCCCGATAACTCGCTGGGGCGTCGCTCTAACCATTGCGGTTTGATGGAAAAATAATCTAACCATTGGGCATCCGGTTCCCACGCATCACGAACACTGGAACCCACGGTACGATAGGGATTAAAGCTTTTTTCTGGGTGCTGGGGGACTAGCTGGATTGGGCAATAACCGCGATGGGGAACTGGCGCACCATTCAATAAAATTTGTCCATGTGTTGGTTGTTGCCACTGACCCAGCACACGTCCTAGCGTCGTTTTCCCAAATCCACTGGGAGCGGAAATACCCAGCCGTTCATTGTCTGCTAATGACAAATTCAGGTTATCCCACAATGTCCTACCCGCTTGCTCAATACGCAGATTTTGAATCTCTAGCATCTGGCTACCTCCACTCATCCAACATCATAAATTGATGTTCAGGCAGGGCATTCCATAAAGATTGGATCCATTGTCCGCCACCACCTTGTTTGAGTTTTTGGCTACTCAGTACTTCTTCAAGCGCACCATTACGCAGTAGTGCCACGCGATCGGCGAAACGCACCGCCATAGAAAGGTCATGAGTTACCCATAACACACCGCGGCCATCGCGGCATAAGGATTTGATATTATCGAGCAACTGCGCAGCATGCTCATCATCCAGCCATGAAGAGATCTCATCGGCGAGAATATATTCCGCACGCGAAAGTGTGGCGCTGCTCGCCAATACCCTTTTTGCCATTCCTCCTGAGAGCTGGCTTGGGTAGTGATTCACTAGGCTCGATTGCAAACTGTATTCTTGTAGGTGTCGTGCCACATCGTGCATTTTTATATGCTGCCCACTGAGTACCGCGGCGCGTTCGAGCTGAGGACCAATCTGAATTAATGGATTTAACGCACTCACCCCTTGGGGCACATAGCACAACGAATTCCCGCGATACTGAGATTTGGTTTTCTCCGTCAGGGCTTGACCATTCAGTTCGATATTCCCTTTGCAGCGCATATTCTCTGGCAATAATCCTAATGCGCTTTGTAGTAATAAACTTTTGCCTTCACCACTGCCGCCAATCAGCGCCACCATTTCACCAGGTTGAATATCCAATGAAATATCTTGCAGTAATGGAGACCATTGCTTTTTGCCCAACCAACGATATTGCGCCACATCAATGGTCAGATTTTCAAATTTCAGCATGTTGCTCCCCTTAACCACAATTGTTGAGCCGATTTCGCAAATTGGTCAAATAGTAGAACTAACCCCATCAATGCCGCACCGGGGAAAACGACCATCCACCATGCACCAGTACTCAAATAACGTAACGCTTCAGAAAGCAGGATACCCAGTGATGGCTCATGGGGTGCGAGCCCGAACCCGAGGAAACTTAGTGCGGCGCTGTGTAACACAGAATGCGGAAACATTAATAATGTCCCAACCATCCATTGAGGAAGTAACATCGGTAAATAATGGTAGCGTAAACGCTCAAACGCGCTGTTACCTATACGATGGGATAGCATGATGTAATCAGTTTGCTGAACCCGTAGCAGTTCTGAACGCAAGATTAATGTCAGTTTAGGCCAGTGGGTTAATGCCACCGCCCAAATCACCCCCATCTTTCCGCCACCCAGCGTAAAGCAGATCAGCACCAATAGCAGTAAATGTGGTAGAGCAAGGAGCGCATCAATAATACCGCGTACTACATAATCCATGCTTTTATTGAGTGAAGATAACCCCGCCATCACCAAGGCGATAATGCCGCTGGTTATCGACGCGGTTAAACCAATTTGTAAACTGGTAGCAAGCCCTTGAAATGTACGCTCAAATAAATCGCGCCCTAAATTATCTGTCCCAAATAAGTGCAGTAATGACGGCGCCTGTCGCCTATCGAGCAAGCTCATTTCAATATCAGACGAAAGCAACCAAAAAGCGTAGCCACCTAATAAAATCAGGCAACTTAATGAAAGGATTAATTTAATCAGTGCGAGATTAGGATTATAGGTCATGATTCTCTTATCACTCCCTTATTCACCCGTTTCAATAGCAAATCCGCCATCGTATTACTGAAGAAAATCAGCACGGCGCACAGCATCACAATCCCCATTAACAATGGCACATCTCCGCGTAATCCAGCATCAATGGTGGCTTGTCCTAACCCTGGGTACGCAAACACTTTCTCCGCCAACAATGCGCCACTAAAAAGCTCGCCGACAGAGGCAAACTGCAAGCAAATCGCAGGGGTGATAGCGTGTTTAAGCACATGGAAGCCCATCATTGACCAGCCTTTATCCCCTTGCGCTTGTGCGTAATGAATAAATTCGCTATTCATCACTTCAGCCACTTTGGCGCGGGTGTGTAAGGCAATGGTACCCACGCCCAACATGCCAAGGGCAATGACGGGTAAAATTAAATGCTGAACTTTTTGTGAGAATGTGGCGGTCTGTTCATCTAAGCCTATTGGCCATGCGCAGCAAATTGGCGCCCATTTTAAAGAAACCGCGAACAGAGACAGCAGCAATAAGCCTATCCAAAAGACCGGGATTGAGGCGAGTAAATAACAAAATGCCGAAATGATTTTGTCAGGCCAGCGGTTTAAGTAGCGCCCTGCAACTAACCCAAGCCCGAACCCGACCACGCCGGAAAATACCCACGCACTGCCGAGCAAAGCCAGTGACGGAACAATACGGTCAGAAATCACTTGTAAAACAGGGGTATTGTACAACATCGAATACCCCAAATCCCCTTGAAGCATTTGTGAAAGCCAGCGCCAGAACTGCATCCAGAGCGGTTGGTCAAGCCCCCAACGCGCTGCAATCAGCGGGTATTGCTCCGGGGGCACATGCATCAAGTCGTTACCAATATAGGCTTTGATCGGATCAATCGGCGAGTAACTTAGTAGGATAAAAATCCCCAGCACGGTTACCGTTAATAAGCAGATAAATCGCAATAAAAGCCCAAAGGTTGTTCGCATTACTTACAAGTCCACTTCCATTCATCGACGTTATTCAACACAGACCAAGAGCCGTGAATTTCAGGAGCACTTTTACCTAAATCAACACATTGATTTGATAAGTAAATATGCTGAACATTCATCAACCATGCCCATGCTGCATCCCCTTGAATGCCAACGCCCACTTTGCCATTCCAGTCCACTTGCTGCCATAACGGGATGGCGGCATCCTGGTCTGGCTGACGCAATGCTTCTTCGATAATTTCATCCACTGCAGGATTTTTATAGTAACCGGCGTTATAGAAACCGACACCCGCAGCTTTGCTGCTGTAGTTATGGACTAACTCCATTGGGTCGAGGCTGCCCCAGCCAAACAGTGTCGGGTTAGCATGCATATGCAATTCAACCGTTTCCCAGCTACCTGATTTTAAATCCATTTCAATACCGAGCGGTTTTAAGCTTGAGCGAATGGCTTGGGCTAAATCGCGGCGAGTCGTGTCACCACTGGCATACCACAGAGTGAGTTTCGCCACTTTGCCATTTTTCTCTCTTAAACCGTCTTTATTCAGTTTCCAGCCAGCCTCTTCCAAAATGGCCTTCGCTTTGTCTAAATCCCCATCTTTGAATGACGATTTAGGGTTATTCCAAGGTAACCCGGCAACACCGGTATAAGCCGGAACAGCAAAGCCTTCAAGAACAGATTCCGCCAGCAGCTTGCGGTCTAAGGCGTAGTTTATAGCTTTACGAATGGCGACATCGGAAGTGATATCGTTACCGATTGGGTTACCCTGAGCATCTTTTTCACCAGCAGGTGGAATTGGGAATGAGATCCCGCGGTTTTCGACGCTGTAACGCTCAATTAGCTTCATGTTAGGGACATTATTAGCATTGCTTGCCACGGCAGGTGGAATGCGCACAACTTCAAGCTGAGCGCTCTGGGCAGCAGCAAATGCGGCATCTTCATCAAGGAACACAAACACCATTTTGCCGTAATCATTTTTAGGACCGGCATAGTATGGGTTTTGCTCAACAATCAATTGTTGACCCGGTTGGAAAGCCACTAAACGGTATGGACCTGCCCCAATCGGCTTGTGCGCGTAAGTTTTTGCATCGTACTTATCCGCAGAGACGATCCCTAACGATCCCAACACATTGATAAAGGTACTTTGTGGGGAGGATAACGTGATTTTCACGGTCAGCGGATTAACTTCTTCGGCTTTCGCGAAATTACCCATATCCACTTTACCGCCGCTCGCCGCCGCATTGTTGTAGCTGAAGACCACATCTTTTGCCATTAGCGGTGAACCATCCGAGAATTTCAGATCCTTTTTCAAGGTCAGTATCCACTCTTTACCATCCGCATTATGCGTGTAGCTTTCGAGCATATAACTGTGCCAAGAAAGATCCGCTTTTTGCTTTAAGAGTGGACTATGCAGGAGCAAGTAACTACCGTGGCTCCAACCCAACATTGGGTCAAAACCTTCAGTGGGTTCTGCGCCAATGGCAAGTCGTAAAGTGTGTGTAGATGATGCTGGCTCAGCCGCTTGTGCTTGCAGGGTAAATCCCATTAAACACATGGCAACCGCTAATTTTTTAATCATATATCCCTCTAACCGGTGATTTTTTCATTTCGGTACCCTTTTCAGGTACCGTTTTTAGGGTACAAATAACTAACAAATTCGAGGTAATGGCTCGCTATGCGGCAGATCTAACAGTCGGGAAGCGCCAAAAATGCCCACCAGCTTCACCTGTTTATTCTCTGTCACACAACCAATGGTTTTGGCATTAACGCCTAATGGATGTTGACGCAATACGGCTAAAACTTGCTGTTCCGCATCGGGTTTCACCACAATCACTAATTTGCCTTCGTTGGCAAAATTAAGGGGTTCTAAACCTAATAACTCACACACGCCACGAACGGCGGAAGAAACGGGTAAATCCCCTTCATTGATGGAAATACCGCAACCACTGGCTTGCGCAAATTCATGCAAAATAGCATTTACACCACCACGAGTGGCATCACGCAGAGCACGCACACCATCAATATCACGTAAAGGCTCAATGATCGGGGTTAAAACCGCGCAATCGCTGCTGAGTTGCCCTTCTAAGCCGAGCTGTTCACGCAAGTTTAAAATGGTCGCACCATGATCGCCCAGTGTTCCACTGACAATCACTTTATCTCCCGCTTGAATTTGCTGCGCACCCCAATGAATTTCGGTTGGGATCACGCCAATACCCGCAGTATTGATAAGCACTTTATCCGCCGCGCCACGCTGTACAACCTTGGTATCTCCCGTCACGATCTGCACTCCCGCCGCTTTAGCGGTTGCCGCCATGGATTCCACAATGGTTTGCAAATCTGACAGTGGCAGACCTTCTTCAAGGATAAAACCACAGGAGAGGTATTTAGGAATAGCACCGCTAACCGCTACATCATTCACCGTACCGCAAACTGCCAGTTTCCCTATATTGCCGCCGGGGAAAAAAATAGGGTCAATCACATAGCTATCGGTACTGAATGCTAAACGGTTACCTAATGCGGTCATTTCCGCGAGAGAAAGGCGTGCTTGGTCTTCGCGTTCATCGAGAGCTTGGTTAGCAAAAGCCTGTAAAAACAGCTGTTCAATCAGCTGCTGCATGGCTAAGCCCCCACTACCATGAGCCATAGTGACCACGTTTTTAGAATCCGAGCTCATTTTACGCCTCCCGACGATATTGGTAATACGCGGCGCAGGCTCCTTCAGAAGAGACCATCAACGCGCCAAATGCCGTTTGTGGTGTACAGCGTTGCCCAAACAGCGGGCATTCATTTGGTTTACAGCGCCCCGTGAGCACATCACCACAACGTGCTTGAGGGTCATCCGACACTTGATGAGGCTGGATATTAAAACGTAGCTCCGCATCAAATCTTTGGTAATCAAGGGTTAGCTGCACACCTGAACCTGCAATTTCCCCCAATCCACGCCACTCACTGGTGGCTTTCAATTCAAACACATCGTTCAAGGCTTTTAGCGCTAACAGATTGCCTTCATCCGCCACAATGCGCTTATATTGGTTTTCCACCTCACAGCGACCATCCGCAATTTGATCCACCAACATAGCAAGAGATTGCAAAATATCGAGAGGCTCAAACCCAGTGACCACCAGCGGTTTATGGAATTCTTGGGTAATAAATTGATAAGGATGAGCGCCAATCACCATACTGACGTGCCCCGGCGCAAGGAAGCCATCAATTCGCACATCAGGCTGTTCAAGCAGGCTACGAAGGGTTGGGATAATGGTGATATGTTGGCAAAATACCGAAAAGTTTTTCACTTGGCGCAGACGCGCTTGTTGTAGTGTCAGCGCGGTACTCGGCATGGTGGTTTCAAATCCCAAACCGAAAAATACCACTTCACGTTCAGGATTTTGCTGGGCAAGATTTAACGCATCTAAGGGTGAATAAACGATCCGCACATCCGCACCACGGCGTTTCGCATCCAGCAAAGAGCCATTTTTACCCGGCACACGCATCGCATCGCCATAGGTGCAGAAAATCACTTCAGGACGTTCAGCAATTTCAATGCAGCCATCAATTCGTCCCATCGGCAGTACACAGACTGGGCAACCCGGTCCGTGCACAAATTCAATTTCAGGAGGAAGAAGCTGGTCAATACCAAATTTGAAGATGGCGTGGGTGTGACCACCACACACTTCCATTAACTGTAATGGGCGCTGCTTGGCTCTTGGGATATCCGCAATACGCTTGCGGATATGCGCCAATAAGGCTTTTGCCAAGGCAGGGTCGCGAAACTCATCGACGTACTGCATCTGTTGCTCCCGAATTTAGCCCTGTAAAGTCTCCCACTTCATGGTCTAACTGGCTCATTGCCGTTAGCGCATCAAGGGTGGCTTGAGCCTCTTCTTCGTTAATCACACTCATCGCAAAGCCAACGTGTACCAAGACCCATTGACCTAGCAGGTCCGCGGTGTCCCCTTCACAAATCAGCCCAATGTTCACATCGCGTTTTACTCCACAGACGTCAACTTGCGCTAATTGGTGGACATCTTCGCCCACCGCGACGATTTTGCCCGGAATTCCTAAGCACATAGTTGAGTCTCCAACCATGCTAACCAAGCATCCATCCCTTCACCGCTAGTGGCAGAGACTTTGATCACTTGGATATTCGGATTCACCCGTTTTGCATTGGCAATACAAGCGTCTACATCAAAATGCAGGTACGGCAGTAAGTCGATTTTATTAAGGATCATAATGTCTGACGCCGCAAACATATGCGGGTATTTCAAAGGCTTGTCTTCACCTTCAGTGACAGACAGCACCGCAACTTTATGACGTTCACCCAAATCAAAACTCGCTGGACAGACTAAGTTCCCAACGTTTTCAATAAATAGCAGGCTGTTCTCATCCAAACCTAAACGGTCAACCGCATCATGCACCATTTGTGCATCTAAATGGCAACCTTTGCCTGTGTTCACTTGAATCGCCGGCACGCCCGTTTCACGAATACGCTGAGCATCATTGGTAGTCTGCTGATCCCCTTCAATCACCGCGCAGTTCAATTTATCACGCAGACGCAACAGGGTTTCAGTCAGTAAGGTGGTTTTACCGGAGCCAGGGCTTGAAACGAGGTTCAATGCCAAAATATTTTTTGCCACAAAATCTTCACGATTGTGCTCGGCTAGATGGTTATTTTTATCCAGAACATCCATCTCAATTTGTAGCATGCGTTTTTGGCTAATGCCCGGCGCATGAGTTCCCGCTTCACCTTGTCCATAATCGAGGTCATGGTGATCACCTGCGGGGGCAAAAGTGGATTCCGCTTCATGACGATGATCATGATCATGGGAATGCGGATGCTCGTGCTTATGTTTATGCTTATGTTTTTCAATCTTCACGCCACAGGTTTCGGGCTCAGATTGATAGTAGTGGTTCACATCACCTTGATGATAATAATGATGATGAATAATCACCGTTTTACCACTATGTTCTGCTGCATGAGAGTGGTCATGGTGATGATGGTCGTGGTCATGATGATCATGGTCATGTCCATGAGAATGGTGATCATGGTGATGATCATGGTCATGAGGGTGATGGTGATCATGTCCATGGTGGTGGTCATGATCATGGTGATGTTGGTGCTCATCACCTTCAATTCTGCGCTCTCCCGAAGCACAGCCACAAGTACTACACATAATGATTACTCCATAAGTGAGTGATGAAGTTAGCTTAGTGCAACATCAGAAAAATAGGTTGATTCACCGCAAGGTCAATTCACAATTTTCGCTCTAAATCACACAAAAGGTTCTTAGATCAAAAATCTATTCGATTTCTAATTCTTTGATTCGCAGGCTGTCACCGTTCTCAACTTTGAGGTTAAAACCGTGACATTTAGGGCAAGCGGCGTCGTGAGTGTGGACATCAACACTTTCACTACAATCCCAACACCATGCTTGAGCAGGACGATACAGGATGTGCAATTGACTACCGTGTGCCACGGTTCCGCGGCACGCGATATCAAAACAAAAACGAAGGGCACTCTCTTCAATACAAGAGAGCGCGCCAATTTCCAACCAAACGCCGGTCACCTTTTTCACCTGATGCTGTCTAGCTTGCTGTTCAATGATCTCAACAGCACTTTGGCATAAAGAGACTTCATGCATTATTGGTCTCCCAGATAACGAGCGAACACAGCGCGACGTTCCGGCGATTTAGGGACATTAGGATCCGTCACAGGTAAAGAGAGCAACATCCGCGCGCAGTCATCAGCCAGATGTTCACCCTGCGTTGCAGTTAGCTTTCTGTCTAATGGCGACATTAATGAACACGCCAAATATTGAGTTAGCCCTTCCAGTTCCCCAACGGTGTATGTCATTTCGCCGTAAGGGAGAATCAAACCAAGTTTCTCCCCAACAACACGATGCTCCCAATATTGGTCAGGACCCGGCAGGATGATCGCACTCAACATCCAAGGGGTGATAACCGCCCCTACCCATTGATTTTCAAATAACGAAAATGCACTGGCATAGATGCCCATTGTCGGATGCAAGAAGGACAAATCATGCATCGATTGCTGAGCGACTCGTTCAAAAGCAGCCTGAACCAGAGGCTGCGGGTTTTGAGAGTAACCTTGGATTTCTTTTGGCATGGATTCACTAGGCATGGAGACTCTCTTCTTTTGCGATAATCTCTAACCCTTCACTGCGTAGCACTTCAATCACTTTTTGCAATGCAGGCTCTAATGCGGCTTGCCCCGTTTCTGTTAAACCAATTGCTGGTTCTAACGACTCAGGCACAATCCCCACCAGTGTCAGACGCTTCGGAAATTCATCGGTTAGGTGCAGCGCCGATAACACATCGGAAAGCCCTAACTGATGGGGTGAGATTTTACGGGTAAACAGCGCGGGTACTTCAGCATCGCGCAGTACCAAAATGCTACCGGGCTGCTGACTCGACAGCACCACATCCGCAATAATCAAATGGTCACGATCCGCCATAGCGCCAATCAGCTCCATGCCTGCCGTTCCACCATCCAATACCTCAACACATTCTGGTAAGTGATAACGCTCTTCGAGTGCTTCAACAATGCGCACACCGATGCCTTCATCACTCAGCAAAATATTGCCAACACCTAAGACTAATATACGCATTACAGCACCTTCACCTTGGTCACTTCGGAGCCTTCTGTATCGACGATATGCACCGCACAAGACATGCATGGGTCGAAGGAGTGGATCGTTCTGACGACTTCCAATGGTTTAGATGGGTCAGCCACCGTAGTTCCGACTAGCGCTTGCTCATAAGGACCTGGTTCATCATTGAAATTACGTGGACCCGAGTTCCATGTAGATGGAACAACCGCTTGATAGTTTTCAATTTTACCGTCTTTTACCACCACCCAGTGGGATAACAGACCACGAGGCACTTCACCAAAACCAACCCCTTTGATCACCGTATCTTGTGGGAAGTTTGGTTTGATAAAGGTGGTGTGATCGCCTTTACCGATATTATCCACCAGAGCTTGCCATTGAATAGACAAGGTTTCGTTTAATACGCAGCAACGAACTGTACGACCAATAATGCGACCTAATGTTGATTCGAGCTGGTCTTTAGTGATCGTGTTGCCTGTTAAGGTTTGGTATAAACCGACGACATCGTTAAAGTGTTTTTCAGTTGGCTCATGTTTCGCTGCCAGTTTGCACAGCAAGTCAGCCAATGGACCCACTTCCACGGTTTTGTCGTAGAAGGTTGGTGCTTTAACCCAAGAGTATTTACCGTCATCTTCCCAGCCAGTGTAGTCAGGAATAGTGGTGCCTTCCCAAGGGGCTTGCGGCTCGTTATCTTTGTACCATGCGTGCTTGCTGCTCTCTTTAATACCGTTAATCAGGTATTCATCAGTGTGGCTAGTGATTGGGCGATAAGTACTGAAATCCCCATTTTCCAGATAACCACCCGGTAACAAGAAGCTGCCATTTTTGTTGTCCATTGGCATTTCAGGTACACACATATAATGTTTGGCACCTTTACCCATTTCTAACCATTCTGGATAACCCGATGCGATCACTGCCGCGTCGATTTTGTACACTTGCTCGATAAAATCCCCTAAACGGTCAATAAAGGATTTCACGTACATTAAGCGCTCAAGGTTAAGTACACCAAGACCATCAAGGTTGATTGGGTTAGCAACACCGCCCACCGCTAAGTTTTGAATATGCGGTGTTTTACCGCCCAGCAGTGCCACGATACGGTTGGCATCACGCTGACATTCCAGCGCTTGCAGGTAGTGAGCCACCGCAATTAAGTTCACTTCTGGCGACAATTTCATCGCAGGGTGACCCCAATAGCCGTTAGCGAAAATACCTAACTGACCGCTGGCGACTAAATCTTTGATTTTGTTTTGAACACGGGTGAACTCTTCAGGGCTGTTTAACGACCATGTAGAGACCCCTTTAAGCATATTCGCCGCTTTGGTTGGGTCAGCTTTTAATGCAGAAGTAATGTCTACCCAGTCCAGCGCAGATAACTGATAAAAATGCACAATATGGTCTTGAATAGTATGCGCCGCCAAAATCATATTACGGATATATTGCGCGTTAACAGGCACTTCAAGATTCAGTGCGCTTTCAATGGTACGCACAGAAATAATTCCGTGAACTGTGGTACAAACCCCACAAATACGCTGCATGATCATCCATGCATCGCGGGCATCTTTCCCTTTTACAATCTCTTCCATACCACGCCACATGGTGCCGGATGCCCACGCTTTAGTGACTTTTCCATCTTCGATTTCGCAATCAATGCGTAAGTGACCTTCGATACGAGTTACCGGGTCGATAGTTATACGTTGGCTCATGCTTTACCTCGGGCCTGAGAAGGACTTGAATTAGATTTTTTTATTGCTGGAATAATCGGTAATAGGCGAACTAACAAGATGTATGCGCACACCTCGATGGCCACAAAACCGATGGAAATTAATATCTCTTCTGCGGTTGGGAAATAGTCATATCCACCGCCAGGATTGAAGGCGATCAGTGAGTAGCTCATACGCCATAGCGCAGAACCCAGTAACATGCTTAATCCACTGATATATAACCATCTTGAGTCAGTACGCAGGGATGGCATACGGAAGATAATCAGCGGGATCACCATTAATGCAGTCTCAATCCAGAACATCATGGCGTAGAAATCCATCGCCATCACATAGTGCATCTTGCCGCGGTAAATCAGTTCACCGAAACGGCAAACCAAAAACAGCACTAAGAACACTTGAAGGATATTGGTTAACTTAACAAACAGAGGTCGTTCATCAGCCCCTTGCCCTTTTAACGCTGACTGCAATAAAGAGCCTTCAAAAATCACAATGGAGAAACCCATAATAAAGGCGGTCAGTAGCGATAATAACGGCAACATTTCATAGCTTTGCCAAATCGGATGAACCTTGTGCCCTGCGGCAATCATCAGTGAACCCATAGAAGATTGGTGCATCATTGGCAGTAACGCGCCCAATGCGATGATGAAAAACATCACTTTATTCAGGCGTTTTAATGACACTTTCCAATTAAAGCGTTCACAAATTGCAGGGGCAAACTCCAGCGCCATGACACCGATGTAGATAGTCATACACACTGCGGTTTCAAACAGCACAGAGTTGGTATTAAAGTACCCTGGAATATAGAAATAAGGCAGGTTCCAGTAGCGACCCACGTCGATAGTGATAGATAAACCACCGAGAGAGTAACCAAATAGACTCGCCAACAGTGCAGGACGTACTAACGGGTGATATTCACCGCGGTTAAAGACATACACTGCCCATGCTAACGCCCATCCACCACAGGCAAAACCGGTACCAATCAGTAAGTCGAAGGCAATCCAGATCCCCCATGGGTATCCGCCGTTCAGGTCAGAGACTGAACCCAGACCAAACACTAAACGTTTTACAATCAAAATCAGGCACAGGATGACAAACGGTCCGAAGACAATCACTGGCCAACTGACTAAACGCCCACCTAGCGGCTGTTCTTTATCATGCGTTGCCATTAGAGTCGTCCCCCTTGTCCTTAGGATTTTGGTCGTCATGATTTTGGTCGTCATGCGTTTTATTGCCATGAGACTTGTCGTCATGAGAATCATGATTCTTGGTATTGCGATACACTAAGAAACTCAGTCCCGCTAATGCCGCGAGAGGCAGAACCATGCCTTTATACAAGGTGTGCTGAACATTTTCAGAGCGTGCACCGGTTGCCAGTTCATCTAGCTCTGGCAGTCCCAGATTTTGATATGGCACACCAGAAAGCACCATGACCTGAGTACCACCGCCTTCCAATTCACCGTAAATATGCTGTTGGTATTTCGGTGCTGGCATCACGTTCGGGTCATTGTGATGTACAGTTTGGCGAGGGAAGCCATACTCTTCACCCGCTTTCAGCGATAAACGTTTTTTCGCTTCGGCGAGAAGCTCTTCACGGGTACCAAAAATCACCGCACCTGTTGGGCACACTTCAACACAACCAGGTAAACCGCCTTTATCTAAGCGTTCTACGCCTTTTTGGTTACACAGTTCACATTTATGGATGGCACCAAATTTGTCGTCATAAGCATATTTAGGGATGTTGAATGGACAACCCACCATGCAATAACGGCAACCCGTACAGATATCAGGGTCGTAATGCACGATGCCTGTTTTCGGATCTTTGGTGAGCGCAGAAACAGGGCAAACAGAGACGCAGTTAGGATCAACGCAGTGCATACACTGTTTTTTAATGTAGGCGTAGCCATCTTTTTCCTGATCTTTATGCAAGCCTGAGCCATCGCTCCACACTTGAATCACGTTGTTGGTGTATGGCGTCAGTTTGTCATTGTTTGACCATGTTTGAGGACCAACAGGGTTGCGCTCAGGATGGTTAATATCCTGACACTTGGTGACGCACGCCTGGCACCCAACACAGAGTGTCGAGTCATACAACATGCCCAACGCATTTGGAATTGGCGGCCTATTTTCCGCTCCCGCCAAGCTCGGCGAAGTGGTGCTTGCAAGCAGCGCTCCCCCAGCTGAGAGCTTAAGGAAATTTCGTCTATCCACGGTTATTCTCCCCGTGAGTTGGTATCATTTTGACGTTTTTGACGCCCTAACTCACGTACAGCCATCACACTGACACCTGCCACCAGACCGACTACACCACCGATTAAGCCCACGGCAGTTGCAGAAACTTGTCCACCTTCTTTGTTATTCAAATCCGGTTTTTCGGAACGTGGTGTTTGGTTTTCCACATTCGCTAATTGGTGGATACCTTTGTGGAAGCCCACATTTTCTTCGTTACAGCCGTAGCATGGATGCCCGATTGCCACTGGCCACACGCCGCCAACGTCACAAAATTGTAGGGTTGAACAGTTGCCGTAAGTTTCTGGCCCTTTACAGCCTAAATGGTATAAACACCAACCTTCACGGTGACCAGCATCGCCGAACTCTTTTGCGAAGCGCCCCGCATCAAAGTGTGGACGGCGTTCACAGTGTTCATGAATTAATCGACCGTACGCGAACATTGGACGATTTTTGCTATCCAACGCTGGTGGACGGTTATAGGTGATCAGGTGGGCAACTGTTGCTAAGAAGTTATGTGGGTTTGGCGGGCAACCCGGAATGTTGATAACGGTTTTATCTTTGATAACTTCATTTAAGCCAACCGCGCCTGTTGGGTTATCCCCAGCTGCCGCAACCCCGCCCCAAGAAGCGCAAGAACCGATAGCAATAATCGCAGCCGCGCCTTCAGCTGCCATGCGGATATGCTCAACGATAGGTTTTCCTGCCACCATGCAGTAAATGCCATCATCTTTCAGTGGAATCGAACCATCGACCACTAAAACATACTTACCTTTATATTTTTCAATAGCATTGTGCTTGTTCTCTTCAACCTGCTCACCAAAAGCCGCAGAGAGAACTTCGTGATATTCGAGAGAAATGGTATCGAGAATTAAATTTTCGAGGGTTGGGTGAGTCGCACACAGCAACGATTCTGTGCATCCTGTACACTCTTGAGCACCAATCCAAATGACGGGTGGACGTTCTGGATCACTCACCGCATCAGCCATTTGAGCGGCGGCTTTTCCACTTAACCCCATTGTCGCAGCAAGCGCTGTACACAACTTCATAAAGTCACGGCGATTAATGCCATGGGGAGAAAGAATAGAGTTATCTCCTGCCATTTCTATTTCCTATTATGAGTGGCTTAGAGCCTATTTATTAGGCTATTTTTCTTTACGATTTTGCATTCAAAAAATAAATAAAATCCGCCACATATTAGAAATATGCATAGGAATTTAGGTATTATTTGTATTCAAAATCGCTTCACCAATTACACCTAATAAGCTGAGACCTTATTAGAATTACCTGATGTGTAAATATAAATGAGATCCTAGTCCTACCGCTTTTTAATCACTTGATCTTCATCAAGAGCCAATAAGAAATTTGGTCTTTTTTAAATTTATGATAGAAAAATCGATTCAGCGACGAGTTAAAAGATTATTTAACTTTTCATACTGATTTCAATTTGTTTAAAAAAATAGGAGATAAAATGTTAAAAAAAGATAACAAAAGGTTGTTATATCATGATGTTAAAATAAAAATCCATCCATTAGGTCTTATAGATAAGTATAATTAACCGAATTTCGAGTAACGTCTTATTTCAATAATGACTATTGTGGTAAAAACAAATAAGAATTAATATCAATTAAATTAAATACGAATGAATATCAAAAATAAATAAAGCTAAATTTATTTATTAATATATGTCTAATAAAAACAAATAAAGCCTGACTATTATTCTCAGTTATTTTTTTTCAATATTGCGGCAGCGATCGCAACTTGCCCCAATGCAAGTCCACCATCTCCCATCGGTAATTGACGAGCATGTAATACCTCAAGAGGCTGTAGATTCTCTATTAGCAAATGACGTAATAATTGGTTATGCAGAACGCCACCAGACAGCACCACTTGTGGAATGCTATACCGTTTCGCTTGTTGCAGCGCTAAATCCGCAAATCCTTGCGCCAAGGCTTGATGAAAAGCATGGGCTCGTTCCGCTCTCGGCGCATCATAAGCCAACCATTCATGCCAAAAGGTGGTTAAATCCAATTGATTATCCACCACCGGCATTGTGACAGGATGCTGCTGAACTGAGCTTTGCAATGCTAGCGCTTCTAACTGACAAGCCCCCTCGCCTTCCCAACTAGTTTGCTGAGGACAAATCCCTAATGCCGCTGCGATAGCATCAAATAATCGTCCTGCCGATGAAGCGGTTGGGCAGTTAAGCTTTCTAGCAATCGCTTTTTGTAATAGTGGATAAGCAAAAGGAGCGAGCGCCGAAGCAATGGGCTTTGTTTGCCAATCAGGCACAAATTTTTCTAGATGGGCCAATAAGTTACGCCATGGTTGGCGAGATGCTAGATCCCCCCCAGGCATGGCAACTGGCGGTAATCCACCAAGGTGCTGGCTAGAGGCATAATCGACAAGTAAGCACTCACCACCCCACAGCCGGTTATCATCACCAAAACCGAGACCATCCAGCGCCAAACCAATTACTTTTTCATTACCTAACGGAATTCCATATTCCGCCATCACCGCCGCAATATGAGCATGATGATGCTGAACGTGCATCATCGGGATATTCAACTGGTCACTTAAGGTATTACCGTAACGATGACTAACATAATTGGGGTGCATATCCCCTACTAGGTATTCAGGTTTAAATCGATAAATCGACTCAAATAGTGCAATAGATTGCTGATATTGTTGATAAATATCGATATCGTCCAAATCACCTAAATGCTGGCTCATCACCGCACTTTTATCTCTAAGCAAACAAAAGGTATTTTTTAAATCCGCACCTAGCGCCAAAATAGATGGTGAGTTTTCAAAGCCCGCTGGAAGGTCAATAGCATCCGGTACATAACCTCGGGCTCGGCGTAACATTTCCGCTTTTCCGGCATGGTAACGCACTAAAGAGTCATCCGCCCGTTGCACAATATCACGATTATGCATCAGCCAAATGTCTGCAATATTTGCTAAATCCGTGAAAGCCGTTTGCTCCGTCAGTACCGGAGGTTTGCCCGATGCATTTCCTGAGGTCATCACTAATGGCCTATTCACCTGCGCCATCAGCAAATGTTGCAGCGGGTTGGAAGGTAGCATTACCCCCACTTCCCGCAAATGTGGTGCGATATTTTCGCTTAATACGCTATTCTCCCATGCGTGAATAAGGACAATCGGTGCCGCCGCACTTTCAAGTAATGCACGTAAACCTTCAGTGACATCAACTCCTTGGTCTTTTAGCCAGTTGAGAGATGGGATCATTACCGCCAGAGGTTTGCTGGGACGGTGTTTACGTTGACGCAATTGTTCAACTACATGGAAATTAGTGGCATCACACGCAAGGTGAAAACCGCCAAGCCCTTTAATTGCTGCAATTTTGCCATTCAATAAGTCCGTCGCCGTTTGTTCTAAGGCTTGATGGTGAACCGCTAGAACCTTGCCATTTTTGTCACACAGCTGGATTTCAGGACCACAGGTTGCACAAGCATTTGGCTGAGCATGAAAACGTCTGTCTGCTGGGTTTTCATATTCTTGCTGACATTCAGGGCATAAAGGAAATGCCGCCATTGAGGTATTTGGTCGGTCATAGGGCATTTGACGAATAATAGTAAAACGAGGACCGCAATGGGTGCAGTTTGCAAACGGGTAATGATAGCGACGATTCGCAGGGTCAAACAGCTCGTCACGGCAGGCTTTGCAGGTTGCTGCATCGGGGATAACCTGAGTATCCATTCGTCCTGCACCACTATGACGAATCGTGAATTTTTCTGGCAACTCATCCCATTGAAAAGGTTGGGATTGAATAGATTCAATATGTGCAAGCGGCGGGCAGTGTTGATATAAAAGCTGAGTAAATAAAGGGATATCCGCAGTCTCTAGCAGGCGTACCAGCACACCTTCGCCATCATTACAGACGTCACCATTCAAGGCACATTGATGGGCAAGTTGCCAGACATAAGGTCGGAATCCAACCCCTTGAACCTTTCCTTTGATACGTAACTGTATGCCGTTTTTCACTCTAATGCCCTCTGGTGACTGAGATGCTATTCTCGCGCTTCTACGTATAAATAACCTGAGTTCAGATCAAAAAATAAAGCGTTTTTAAGTTTTCTTATGGCATATGAGTTCGAAACTTTATTTTAAAAATAACGTTTCATTCATTTTCAAATAATCAATTAAAAGACGAAAATAAATTAATCATTATTCCACCAATAAAAATAAATGTACCCTATAATTAAAAATCAAAAATAAATTTTAAAAAAAACGAAATCAACCCAGACAGATAAATAATATCAATATTTGATTGTCATTAATGTAAGCATAGACAATGAAAATGAATACAATGAATAAAAAATTCACATCATTAATTTTACTTCAAATATCTTTTTTTATTTTTTGGAGTTTTTTTCCTATTGGTAATGCTAATGAAAATAAACAAGAACACTGGCTTATCTTAGAAAACACATCAGAGCAATCTATTAATGACCTTCCTGAACTGCCAACAGAGCCAATAAATAAACAAGATAACAATCAGAAATTTATTGCTGAAAAAGGAAGCAAGTTAGGTACAATCCTGAGTAGTGAAAATAGCACCAATACTGCTAGAAATATGTTAGAAAATACATTAATGCAGAAGATTAACCGTGATATTAATAATTGGTTTAATCAGGTTGCTTATGCCCGCATTCAATTTAACACGGATAAAAGCGGTAATGCCGCTATCCTCTATCCCTTATATGATAAAGATAGCCATATTGTCTTCACCCAATTGGGATTACAAATTAATGAAGATCGTACAACAACGAATATGGGATTCGGTTATCGTCAGCTTAATAATGATTGGATGTGGGGAGTTAACTCGTTTTATGATTCAACATCTTCAAATAGACGCTTAGGTTTAGGCGCTGAAGCATCCGCTGATTTTATTAAACTATCAAGCAATGGTTATTTTCGCTTGAGTGATTGGCATGGTTCTAAATTAGATAATTGGCGTGATTTTGATGAGCGTCCAGCTAATGGTTTTGATGTTCGATTCGAAGGGTTTCTTCCAGACTATCCTCAATTTGGGGCAAATTTAAAATACGAGCATTATTATGGAAAGAATGTAAATATTAACAATGGTTCATATTTAAGAGACTTAAAAAATAACCCAAGCCTTTATAGTGTTGGCGTTTCTTATACACCAATACCGCTTGTAACGATGAAATTAAACCAGTCCGTAGGCAGCTCCAGCGATACATCTGCGATGCTCCAGATTAATTATCGGTTTGATCTTCCACTGAATCGCCAATTATCTGCTGACTCAGTCAAAAGTATGCGTTCTCTTACAGGATTACGTTACGACTTTGTCGACCGAAACTACGACATCGTCATGCAATATAAGAAACAAGAATTGCTCACCATTTCATTACCTAATGAATTAGAGGTGCAATCAAAGCAACAGATCAATCTAACCGCAACAATTATAAAGTCTAAATATGGCGTCAAAGACATTCAATGGTCAGCCCCTGAACTGATTGCTGATGGAGGAAGCTTTATTAAAACCTCCGTAAACAGTATCAAAATTGTTTTACCTCCCATTCAAAACAACCCTAAAACCTATACGGTAACGGCTATTGCAATCGATAATAATGGGAATAAATCGAATACGGCGACAACCCGTTTAAATGTAAAACCGATGTCAGGAATGATTTCTATTTTTACCGTCGTTCCTCAAGGCTCTGTGACAGCCAATGATTCAGATAACTATGAAGCAACCGTGACAGTCACCGATGCTGCCGGAAAAGCGCTCTCAAATACCAATGTCGAATTTACGTTATCAGGTTTCTCGCCATTATCCGCATTTACTTTATCTGGCAATAATATTTCCAGTGCTTCTCCGCTCACATTACCAACGGACAGTAACGGACAGATTATTATCAATATTTGGGGGCAAAAAGCCCAACAAGGATTATTGATTGCTAAATTAGAAGATGGTTATCAATCCAGCAAGCCTCTCCAATTTATCGCTGACAGTTCCACCGCCCAAATCATATCATCTGATATTGTCGTTATTGAAGATAATGCCGTCGCCAATAACAAAGCCACTAACCGAATTTCTGTACACATCACGGATAAATTTGGAAATTCACTAGAAAATCAATTGATTAGTGTATCAGCAAATAATGGCGCAACAGTGGGTAACATTACCCCTACCGATGCAAATGGCGATACGATTTTCTCTTTAACCAGTTTTAATGCGGGTAATAGTGAAATCACAATAACATTTAATGGCAGTCACCATACCGTCAACGTGATGTTTATGCCCGATAAGAGCACGGCTCAAATTGATAGTGCCAATATGATTTTGGTGAAGGATAACGCGACGGCTAATGGTGTTGATACGAATAAAATTAAAGTTATCGTTACGGATGCCCATAACAACCCGCTTCCAAATCAAGTAATTACAGTGACAGCAGAAAATGGTGCAATTATCAGCGCAATCTCGCCAACCAATAGTCAGGGAGAAACAGAATTTACGCTCACGAGCCTCAAAGCGGCTCAATATCGAGTAACCACTGAAATTAATGGCAGTACCCAATCCCTAAACGTGACATTTGTTGGGGATAACAACTCTGCGAAAATTGATAAAAATGACATGGTAATCACCAAAAATAATGCTAAAGCCAATAGTGTTGATACCGATCGCGTCAAGGTTATCGTGACGGATAAAAATGGTAATCCACTTGCAGACCAAATCATTACAGTGAGTACCGATACTGGCGTGATTGTAGGTACTGTTTCACCAACGAATACTGCGGGGGAAACTGAATTCTCCATCACAAGCACTGAGGCTAAGCAATACAAAATAACGGCAGAGCTAAACGGAAGCTCACAATCTGTTTCAGTTGATTTTATTGCAGATACCAGTACAGCCCAATTAGATAAAAGTGCGATTACTGTCGTCAAAAATGATGCTAAAGCCGATAAAATCGAAATTAATCAAATAAAAGTCAAAATCATCGATGCCAATAATAACCCTATAAAAGGTCAAAGAGTCACTGTGACTGCGGATCCCCATATTGGCATTGGTCCAATTCCAGAAACCGATATTAATGGTGAAACCATTATTTCCTTGACCAGTAGTCTGCCGGGACCCAGCGTCATTGCCCTGTCGATTAATAATAGTACCCAAGATGTCACCGTCACATTTACCAGTGCTATTGACCCGAGCAAATCAACTCTCACGCTAGATAAAACACGTATCGTCAATTCATCGGGTGCAACAGAGGATGGAAGAGCCACAATCACGCTCACTATGCTCGATAAGAATAATCAACCGATTACAGGGGTTAAAAATGATGTGAAATTTACCGCCAATAATAACGAACTTAAGATAAGCAATGTGACAGAAACCCTTCCTGGTCAATATACGGCGGTTGTCACCTCTTCCACTGTTGGTGATTACCAGATCACCGCAACAGTGCTGTATTCAACTTATACTGCCCAGTCACCAACAATTAGCGTGTATACCTATATATTCAGGTTAAGCAATTTAGATCATAAAATAGGAGTGACCGCCCTATATGATTATCAATTATTCGTTAAATCCAGCGATGGTGTAGAAAGTGAAATTCAATTAAATGCTAACCAAGTCAATTGGATATCCAGTAATACCAGTGTGGCGAGACCAATATCTCCGGGAGAAATTCAAGGTCTACAGAAAGGGATCGTCGATATTAGCGTTAGCAGTACTGGTACAGGTTATAAAGGTGTCCCTGTCACCGTCATACCCGCAAAATTGACCGTCAGTGAATTGAACATGTCACCAATATATGGTGATTCCACCAGCAAACCCAATTCAGCCTCTGAATACTTGATAGAGCCTCCTGGATATACGTTAACGGGTCAAGGGGATTGGGTCGTGGATTCTATCGGAAATTCCGGTGGAACGGGAGGAACGGCCACGACCATAACTAACACAGATTCGGTGACAAAAATTGATGTTATTGTGTGCCGCTTCCAAGGCGTACTGGTCATCGGTCAATTAACCTTCTACAAGCCCACAAGTAACCAGGTGATTGGAGAAGCACATAATACCTGCACTAATCCACAAACTTATGTCTACCAAATCCCATCGGGAGAACAATTTATCGGGTTTACAGGATGGAATAGTCAAACTTCATCAATCAATCGTGTTTTCTTGGGTGCAATTCGTTTTATTACCATTGATAGATAAAATGGCAGGGTTTCAGTCTCGATGTATTGACCAAAACCCTGCCATTGTCTTTTATGCTTGAATACTAAGGGAGCTCAACTGATAACAGGAAAATACCTGAATATTCATCCGGAGCAAGATCTTTGGTTTTTCTTAATGTGCTGGAAACATCAAAAGTTTGTTTCACAAATGAATCTACCGAAAGTATGGTTGATGGCGCACCATTGACTTTAATTTCAGACTCTAGCCCATCCGCCATAAAAATAAAGTTATCGTTATCTAATCCTGCGACAGCAGAAATTTTAACATCCGTTGGATTTGTGCAGCTGATCGTAAAGTTTTCTCTCACAGTATGACCATTCATCGAGCTATTGGATAATGTGCCGTGGTCAATGTAGTCTGGACCTTCAATATCACAGTTAGTAATAGCAGGGTCTAATGGTGAACAGAGAATTATTGGGTTATCTGCGGTTTGCTCACGCTGCATTTTTTGTCGATACAAAATACCTAAATTGAAGCAGTATCCAACTCCAGGCCTTCTCGGATAAAACTGCCAACGTCCCGGAATTTGCCTATTTAAAACGTTATCTTTTTCTAATGCTCTAGCCACTTCACTGAACGTAACGGGGCTTTCGTCCCATGAACTTCGCTCTCTTAATCTCACTGAGTGAGTATCAAAGTTAACAATGTGTGAGGTACCCGCACCATACCCACCATCTGCATAGGTTCCCCAAGATCCTAACTCTATATCACAAGGACAACTGCCTGTCGTTTGCACAGCCATCGGGCGATTATCGTGTTGTAAGTCCCCGCGTAAAATATATCGTGTGTCCATCCATGCGCCATGGTCAGTAACAAGCTCACCTTGCGCTGCAAATTCAGCCCGAGCAAATTGAAAAGACGATATCGCTAACAAACAGATAAGAATAAGTTTTTTCATAATATCCTTAACAACCGAGTTATTCGTAATAGATATTAAAAGTGGTGGTGGCGCTAAAATCCCCGAGTTTAATACTTTTATTTTTGATTGCGTCTTCTTCCCCCAAAATGGAAGCTTTCAGCGGGATCACGCTAGGGAATTTACTACCGTTCATTCCAACAATAGGGTATTGGCTATTAATATCCACATTGCCATTATCGCTACTCAACACGATGGCATAGCCCAGATCACCGGGGTCACCATCAATTCGCAGCGAACCTTTAATTTTCGGGTTACTGATTCCCGTAAATGACATCGAAAATGAAAAATCAGGTAAAAACTCGCACTCAGAGAGTGTAATTTCAAAGACTTCAGAGATATCTCTTTGACGATAAAGGTCTTTATCATTGACCTCATGAAATGGCACCACAAGCTCCTCGCCGCCATTGACGATACAAGGAATGGCGTGTCTCAATACTCCAGAAAAATTCACCTCATCCGCGAACGCATTCCCGGAGAAATAAAGTAATAGAGTAAAGAAGATTATCTTCATGGATAAGCAACCGTTAATGTCGCGCTAGCGGTAAACTCGCCCGGCTCGACACGAGCAGAACTTGAGCTACTTTTTACTAATGCCGCCTTCAGATCAGGTTTTTTATAGTCAGATTCATAGGTGTATACAAACGTATCGTTCACTTTCAATGTGTCTGAATCATAATAAATTTGCAGTGCAATATCTCTTTGTTCATTAATTGCTAATAAATCATTATCAAAGTAAGAACGTTTGCCTTCAAAACTGAAAATCACATCCATTCCAGATGAGATATTGTCGCATTCCCATTCAAAATCGATATCTTCTATATATTTTGTACCATCTTTGGTCGGCACTAACGAAACCACCAAGTCATCACCAAAATCTACCTCAATCGGGCGATTATTATTGATGACACATGGCGTTCCCTCTATCAAATTTCCTCTAAAGCTCACTTTGACAGCCTGTGCCACACTTGTGTATGCCAGAAATAAAACGAATGATAACAAGAGCTTTTTCATAAGATAATACCTTAATGATATCCTACAGTTAGTGTTGCAGCAGTAGAAAACTCACCTCCAACAGGTCTTATCCCATTAGCCAGTGCCAGTTCTGCGGTTAAAGAAGGTAAAGATTGGATATTATCAATCTCATATTGAGAACCGATATCCATAGGCTTGTTATCAATATACAGTTTGATATTCAAACCCGGTGTATCCGCGACTTTCAGGCTGTTTGAGGTTTCCCCTTTAACGCCTTCAAAAGCAATATACAGCTCATCAAATCGCGAATCACAACTTAAACTATAAGGAATTTCCTCTGTGTATTTACCTGACTCAATTTGCCCAATAACGATGTCATCGCCAAAATCCACATAGATATCTTCGTTATCATTCAATACACATCCGCCAGATAAAACATTCACTCTGACTGTCACAAACTTCCCATCCGCAAATGCAGTCACAGATAAAAAAAACAGTAAACTAAGACAAAACAGGTTCTTAAATTTAAACATTCGATTTATCCATTTCTCTCATTTGCTTATGGGATTAGTTAGCCGCTTGAGCGTGACACTCTGTTGCAGAACAGACAAACGGAACATCAACCTGACCGCCGTAGTCATTGATGTAATTAATCACTGGCGATGAACCTAATTGATCTGCGGTAATTGACAGTTTTTGCTCAGCAAATGGCGCAACGTCTACAGCAACAAAACTTTTTGCTTTCTCTGCGTTGGCACTTTTTCTAATGTTGTTTAATACCACGTAGTAAGCCGTTGGGTTTTTGGCATAAATAGCACCGCCTTTTTTGACTAGCACTAATTTATTCTGCCACGGCGCATTTTTCATTTGCGTGGAATCAACCGCTAAAGAAGCTGGACGATAGAACAACTTCACACGTGTTTGTAATGCAATTTGCAGTACGTTAGATTTTTTACTTGTAGGTGGAATTTCTCTTAAATTAAAGAAAAACAGGCTTTCTCTATCTTGAGGCAATTTCACTATGTCTGGTAAAGCTTCAATACGCAATTGGCTTGTTTGCCCCGCATTAATTCTTTGGATTGGTGGTAAAATCGTAAAATAAGAGGTTAGCTTTTCGCCTTTTTCATCTTGAAACCAGCCTTGCGCCAAATAAGGCAGTTGGTTATTTTTATTACTTACCGTTAATGAGACTGAATTGCTATCGCCATTATAAATAATACGCGTTCTGTCCATTGAAATTGCAGAATAAGCATTCGCAGTCACGAAGCAGCTAAGTAATAATACGGATAATTTTTTCATCATAAACATTAGCCTTCTTTTAAGATTATTATTAATTACATGGTAAGAGCAGTTTGTCGTAAATATTATGCTCTTCGATATTTTGTGGGAATGTAATCGTACATTCAGAACCTTGCCATAATACTTTCATTGCCTCACCCGGTCTTATTCCACCGATGTAAGCTTCACCTTGGTCACCCACAATACCGGTTGTCTTGCCAGCATTATTTTTAATATCCGCAGCAAATGGTGGGTAACTTCCATCTTGTAATCTCAACATCACCATCATTTTGATCCCAGAAATAACATCAAAACTACGATAACCTATTGCCCCTTCAGTGAGTGTGGTTCGTGTTACGGAATCCGCAACCTCAACATTCTTAGGTAATTTATTAATATCAACAACGACGTCTGTCTTATAGTAGCTATTAATATCTGGTACAACGACTTTTCCAGAACCACTAGAGCGTAAATGTGTGCCGTTATATTTTACAGGGACATCTTTAACGCCATTTGTATCAACAAAAACTCGTGTTCCACCTGTTGATGTGACTGGATGCATTCCTATTCCGTACCCCGTCAATGTTATGCCGCCTTGGACATTCGCAGATAATGACATTGAGTTATTACTTATATAGTTATAGCTGGTATTAAAATCATTCATATTGCCTTTATGGCTATAATAGCTACTAAATATTCCGCTATGTCGATTATTACCGATAGAAAGTGAAAGGTTATCTTTATTTTCAAGACGCTCATTCACTGTCACTTTATTCGTATTATCGTTCTTACCATTATACGTTGAATAATTGACATAAGTTCCTGATGCTAATGGAACTGAAAGGCTGACATAAACTCCGTTATCTTGATAACCCTGCATTTTGCTATTAAACATGTTGATAGACAGACCGATATTATGAAACTTGCTGGTATCAAAATATTTTGAAAAGGTCATGTTATAGCGATAACTATTTGGGCGATTCCAATAGGTTTGGTGCGTGTAGTTTAAATTTATGGATGAACGCCAATCAGTAAAGTTTTTACTTAGTGATGCAGAATAAGAGCCTTTATTGTGTCCTGCATACATAATATCTTTTTGGTCATTATAAGTAAGGAAGTCACTCATCGTCATAAATTCACGATCCATAAAACGGTATGCGGACAATTGAATTTGACTATTACTTCCTTCGAAGCTTTTATAATAATCGACTTTAAATGCTTTGCCTTTTAAGGTCGGTCCATCTGTCAATGCTGCTATTGAATGATTAAATGAAAATGAGATTGCACCAAATTGAAACAAATCACGTCCAACACCAGCAGCAAAAGAGTTAAATCGACTACTATTTAGTGCGCCACCAAAAACTGACCAACCATTGCTAACGCCCCATGAAACCTCGCTTTGTGCGAATGCATCCCCCATAACATGGCGATCCATATCCGTTGGTCTACCTGCGCTCACTTTATAACGCACAGAACCTGGACGAGATAAAAAAGGAATGTTTCCAGCTTCTACTTCAAATTCTGAAACACGCCCATCACTTTCTTCAACTCTGACTTGTAACGTCCCTGAAATACCGCTATTTAAATTTTGGATTCTAAATGGACCCGCAGGAACTAAGCTTTCATAAATAACGCGTCCATCTTGGCTAATTTTGACTACCGCGTTCGTTTCTGCAAAACCCGTCACCTCTGGTGCATATGAACGTAAGCTCGGCGGTAACATATTGTCGTCAGAACGTAATGAAATCCCAATAAACTTGAAGCTATCAAACAAATCTGTTTGCAGAAAATCTTCACCTAGAGTTAATTTCGATTTTAAGCTGCGAATAGCTCGATAAGCATAAATATTCGTCCATTTAATATCATGAGTATCATCAACTCGACTATTTTGTGCATGGTTATATGAACCTTGCCAAAAACCCCGTAAACGCCAGCTATCAAAATTAGCGCCAACCGCCCCTAATCCTGAAAGGAAAAAAGTATTGTTCGATTTGTTATCACCTAAACTATGGTTATATTGTGAGGTCAGATTATAGTCAAAAATAATACCTTTAATGCCATCTTCCCAACGAGATGCTGATTCCCAGTCGTTGGCTGAATATTCCTGGTAACTTTTAGGAATATTAATAATTAATGTTCCGGTCGATAAATTAGGTGTTACTGACATTCCTTCTAAGCTAGCAATATCTAAACACTCTAAGCCATCAATAGTATTCCACTGTAATACACTTTCAGCTTCCGAATTTAAGTCAAATTTCTCGACAATTTCATCCGTTAAACACGCTTGTGATTTTTCTTCATAACTCACAACGGTTATTTTCTGCTCAGGTATATACGCATTATTTATACTTAGTTTAAAGGGGTAAATGCCAGGAACAATATAAAGATCTTGTGAAAAAACTGCCAAATTAATATTTTCTCTATCTTCTGCGTTCAATATATTAATATTGAAGTCCACAGCCTCTTCAGAGAGAGCAATTAATGGATTCAGCAGCAATAAAGATACCGTGATGAGTTTTTTCATGACTTTATTTTTTATTAACATTTAAAAACACAGAACACATAATTTTATTATTAACTTTTTTCATTACGATGTCCTTAAATTTTAATAAATTTTCTAAGCTGAAGTAATGATTGGTCTCATTACTTCAGCTTACCGTTAATAACTAATGCATTAAATTAGTTATACGACAATACGAAATCAGTTACCGCTTGGAATTCACCTGCAACAATATCAACCGGAGCTTCTGGTTTACCTTGGCTACCTAAACCTTTCACATATGCAGCAAATTGCAGGGTATTAGTTGTTCCTTGCAGTTTGTGCTCAGATTTAGTGACTTCATTTAATACGATTGGGTCATTGTTGCTATCTACGATCTGGATACCTGCACCTGCAGCAGTACCTGTAATAGCTAATAGTGATTTAGGATCATTTGTAGCGGCCGCGCCTGAAAATGTAATATTCACGGAATCACCTGTTTCTACAGTACAGTCAATTAATTTAATATCGAACATAACTGGTGAAGATTGACCGTCTGAAGTACCACCATTTTTTAACACCACATCAGCGATTTGACCTAAATCTACAGTTTGGTCAATAGAAGATGGGTCAATAGAACAAGGTGCAGTGATGATGCTACCAGTGAAAGTAACTTTACCATTACCGTGGTTAACTGGTGCTGCGTTTGCACCAAAACCAATTAATGTCGTTGCTGCGATAGCCATAAGAGTTTTATTTAATTTCATTTGGTAAATCCTCAATTAAGTCGTAATTTAAAGAAAAAAGATAATAAGAATTCCTGTAATTAATTATTAATTACAATAGAAGCTTAAATTTCAGATACGAGACATAGTTAAATATACTTAGGTAAAACCACGATATATTTATGAATACGTTAATTAAATCTTTTTGCCTTTTGAGCTTTGGTTCACACAAATACTATAATTACACTTAAAAGCTGTAAAGTCGCCATCACCTATCGAAAACAAGAAGTTCAATAGGCAGTTATTTTTTGATACATTTACTCATATTAAGATTATTTTGATACTATATAAATCAATCAGTTACAGATAATGTGTCATTGATTCATACTTAACAACATTTCTTTCACATACATCGGACATTACTTTTTTGCAATTGGTTACATCTTTGACGCGTATTATTATCTTCAATTATCCAATTACCACAATTTAGCGTAATAGTTTTTTTCGGTTTTAATCCAAATTTATATGTATCAAAAAGAAAATGGTTAATTCTAATTTAACCCCATCCGCTATTTTTTCTAATAAATAAGAACTCAGTCTCATTTATTATACCTAATGAGAATTATTCAATGTGAATAAAATATATTCTGGTCTAATCAGTATTTCATTAAGGTACTATTTCACACTCAAATATGATGACCATAGTGATTATTTCAGGGATGTATTGACTGGTATATAAGAATAGCTAGGTAGGAAATTAGAATGGCAAATGCTCTTTAGGTAAAAAGAAACACGAAGGCTCAAATGCATTCATTGAGCCTTTATCAAATCAGATGAAATGCATTGAAACCCGAAAATTCATTATCTAGTGAAGCATTATCCTTCATATGAGTAACCTTTCCATAAGTCAAATTGAAACTCATCCCACCTTAAATAATTTGACTTTAGTAGTAATTGCAATGGTGACAATCATAATGTGTGATGAAAATAGGATTAACTGCAATACATTGATTTTATTTTTAATTATTTATTACAAACTCATAAGTAACGCATTAAATGCGTTAAAAGCAAAATCATCAGAAGCTATTTCGTATTATTCCGAATGGCTCATTTAAATAACATTTTGATTTAACGCTAACAGATAAATTGCTAGCTAACTTTAGTTCGCACCGATTAAGATTACATTCACCCAGACAACCTGAGAAGCAAGATGACCACCACTTTTATTATTGTTCCCGGCTATACCAATTCCGGCTCTCAACATTGGCAATCCTATATAGAAAGAAAATACCATAATGTTGTGCGCGTCATTCAGGATGACTGGAATGCCCCTAACCATAAATGGATAGAGCGCCTAAACGACATGGTTCAAAATACAGAGGGTGAATTGGTACTGATTGGACACAGTTGCGGAGCCGTTTGTGTGGCGCAATGGGCAAGCCAATTTCCCAACCATCGAGTAAAGGCAATGATCCTAGCCACCCCAGCAGATGTTGATTCCCCTTCTGCCTTACTCGATATTCAACAGCAGAGACCGCTACCCAATAAAAAGCTTCCAAGCCCTTCTTTGCTTATTTATACCGATAATGATCCGCATCTTGGCACTGAAAAAGCCCATCAGCTTGCCGAAACATGGGGCAGCCAGCTTATGTTGGTTAAAGGCGGTGAGCATTTAAATACTGATGCAGGATATGGCGAATGGCATGAAGGCGAGCGGTTGATTGAAGAGTTTACGGGGAGAGGATTTGTTCGCAGGTAGTTTATTTCCTGTGCTCCAGACACAAAAAAGCCACTTCTTTCGAAGTGGCTTTTTTCGCTGATTTAACAGCTAAAATTTGGTGGCCCCTACTGGACTTGAACCAGTGACCAAGCGATTATGAGTCGCCTGCTCTAACCAACTGAGCTAAGGGGCCAAAGTGGTGCCGATTATACGTGCTGTTTTGGTGAAGGTCTAGTATTTCAATACTGTATGGTGAATTTGTATCCAAGCCATAGCCATGCCATATAATTCAATGGCATGGCATCATCGAAAATCATCATTCCTATCTTAATTATCGAATTTTATTCTAGGATTCCATTCTTTATTAGAACGCCATTTATGAACAAACCTGCGTTAACGACTACCCTATAGTAAATAATCGGGCGTAAAGATTGAGTTTTCCTGTTCTAATTTATTAAGCATTCTTTATTCAATTGATTGATATAAAACAATAATTTTATACTTCATATAGAACATGATGATATTAGACAAACAGCTATAGGACGATAATGATGAAAAAAGTACGTGCAGTTCAATATGGTTGTGGAAAGATGGGCAAATTTCTCATCCGTTACCTACAAGAACACGGTGCTGAAGTTGTGGCGGCTTTTGATATCAACCCTGCCGTGATTGGCAAAGACATTGGTGAAATTGCAGGCACGGCGCCAACTGGCGTAAAAATCCAGCCACTGAATGAAGCGGATAAAGCCCTAGAAACCTTAAAACCTGACGTGGGGATTATTGCGACCCTCAGTACCATGACCGATTTAGAAGATGCATTCTCCCTCTTCGCTCGCCATGGCGTTAATGCAATATCAACAGGTGAAGAAGCTCTCTATCCGTGGAACTCTTCCCCTGAGATCACTGAAAAACTCGATGCTTTAGCTAAAGCGAATAACTGCACTTTAGCGGGCAGCGGCTACCCAGATATGTTCTGGGGCGTGCTTATCGATACCTTGGCGGGTTCTATGCACAAACTGGTCAAAATCAAAGGCTCTAGCTGCTATAACGTGGAAGATTACGGCATCGCGCTGGCAAAAGGTCACGGTGCAGGTTTAACTGTCGACGAATTCAATCAGCAAATTGGTAACTATAACGACCTGCCATACGCGGTTATCGCTGAGAAAATTGAGAGCGGTGAATATGCACCACCGTACATGTGGACACAAAATGGTTGGCTGTGCAGCCGTTTAGGTCTGACCATTACCAATCAAACTCAGCGCTGCGTGCCGCAAATTGCCAAAGAAGATATCTATTCAGATACTTTAAAAATGACGGTGAAAAAAGGCGATGTTTTAGGGTTGTCTGCCGTGGTGATCACTGAAACAGCAGAAGGTGTCACCTTAGAAACGGAATGTATCGGTAAAATTTTAACGGCGGATGAGTGCGACAAAAACAGTTGGCAGCTCATTGGCGAGCCAGATACGGCGATTGAAGTGAATAACCCAGCAACCGTGGAACTCACCTGCGCAAACCTGGTTAACCGTATCCCAGCGCTGATCAACAGCCCTGCGGGCTACACCACCACAGAAAAAATGCCAAATAACGTGTATATGACCAAACCGATGCACGAATATTTATAATCAACTGACTTGATTGAATATTAATCACATAGCCCACATCCCGTGGGCTATTTTTTTGACTTAGCGAGGCTTTGTCATCTGCCATTCTAAGTGGCGACGCACTGCAGGCCACTCATTACTTAAGATGCTATAAACGCAGGTATCTCGTAGCTCACCCGTACGAGTTAGCATATGGTTACGTAAAATCCCATCGAGTTTTGCCCCTAAACGCTCAATCGCTTTACGGCTTTGATGATTTAAAAAATGTGTTCTTAGCTCCACGGCAACACACTCTAATTCTTCAAATGCATTTTTTAATAACAAGTACTTAGCTTCCGTATTGATTGGTGTGCGCTGGGCTTCGGCTCCATACCATGTTGCCCCAATTTCAACACGGCGAACCCCTTGGTCGATCCGCATATACGAGGTCATGCCAACGGCTTTGCCTGTACGTTTATCAATAATCGCGAATGGCACCATCTCTTTATGGGCAAAACGCGCAAGGCGCATATCGACATCTTTCGCGACATTTTCCGGTTCAGGTACCGAGGTATACCACAGGTGATGTAGCTTATCTCGTTCAATAATCTCAGCATAAACAGCATCATGGTGATGAGTCAGTAGCTCTAATCGAACATGGTTGCCTTCTAAGGTGACAGCTTGGCAAATCTCTTTCATCGGCGTATTTCCTGAATAACTCGGTTGTGTGAAGTGAAACCCCATCAAATTATGATGTGAATAACCATTCTTCTTTGTTGTAACCATTTTTTATGACAGAAAAATAAAACAAAAGAAATAGTCCTGTAAGTTTAATTATTCCTCGTAAAACATATGATAAAAATCACAATTTTTTAACATTATTCTTAATTCAATTGTCCATTAGGCTACAGTTAACTCATCTGACCTGTTATTAATAGTCCCAAATGGGAGCCAATATGAGCAATTTTCCACATCTTTTTACCCCACTTGATTTGGGGTATACCGTTCTTAAAAACCGTATTTTGATGGGTTCAATGCACACCGGCTTAGAAGAACATCCCCAAGGAAGCCAGCGCCTTGCCCACTTTTACCGACTTCGTGCAGAGAATGGAGTCAGTCTGATTATTACCGGGGGAATAGCCCCGAACCCCGAAGGAGCTTTAGCACCTCATGGTGCTGTATTGAATCATCAAGACCAATTGCCATTTCATCAACAAATCACCGATGCAGTGCATCAAGCGGATGGAAAAATTGCATTACAAATCTTGCATGCAGGTCGTTACGCTCTACATCCGGCGTTAGTGGCGCCTAGCCCGATTAAATCCGAGATCACCCCATTTCCCCCCCGTGAATTAACTGCCGATGAAGTTCAGAAAACCATCGATGACTTCGTAAATACCGCTAAACTTGCCCAGCAAGCAGGCTACGATGGTGTCGAAGTGATGGGATCGGAAGGTTATTTAATCAACCAATTTATTACATCGCGCACCAATCGTCGAACTGATGAATGGGGCGGCAGCTACCAAAACCGTATCCGTTTTCCGATAGAAATCATTAAACGCATTCGCCAAGCGGTTGGGAAAAATTTCATTGTTATCTATCGATTATCCATGCTTGACCTTGTTGAAGGGGGCTCAACTTGGGATGAAATTGAGCTATTGGCTAAAGAGATTGAAAGTGCGGGCGCCACCATGATCAATACAGGAATAGGCTGGCATGAAGCCCGTGTGCCGACCATTGCGACGCTGGTCCCCCGCAAAGCCTTCAGCTGGGTAACCGAAAAATTAATGGGCAAGGTGAATATTCCACTGATTACCACCAATCGCATCAATGACCCGTTTGTGGCGGAACAAATCATTGCTAGCGGTCAAGCTGATATGGTGTCCATGGCGCGCCCTTTCCTTGCTGATGAAGCGTTTGTGTCAAAAGCCCAAGACGGTCGATTTGATGAAATAAACACCTGTATTGGCTGCAATCAAGCCTGCCTTGACCAGATTTTTAATGGCAAGCTGGCTGGCTGCTTAGTGAATCCACAAGCGGTACGCGAGATGGACTATCCTAATGAATTAGCAGATAAACCCAAAAAAGTGGCAATTGTCGGGGCGGGTCCAGCGGGGCTTTCTTGTGCAATCTATTCCGCCAAACGAGGGCATCAAGTCACGCTATTTGAACGCAGCAACCAAATTGGTGGGCAATTCAATCTCGCTAAACGGATCCCCGGCAAAGAAGAGTTTTATGAAACTTTGCGTTATTTTTCCCGACAACTGCAACTACTCAATGTGGATGTTCGACTCGAGCAGATTGCACAAGCGAATGATTTAACTCAATTTGATGAGGTTATTATCGCCACAGGCGTTATCCCCCGCACTATCAACCTAGCTGGCGCCGATCATCGCAAAGTCATGTCCTATATTGAGGCTTTAAAACAGCCCGATAATGTCGGTAAAAACGTAGCTATTATTGGCGCCGGAGGGATTGGGTTCGATGTGGCGGAACTCCTTACCCAACAAGGGATCAGCAGCAGTTTAGATGATAATAAATTTAATCATGAATGGAATATTGATACCGCCATCACCACTCGCGGCGGGCTTTTCCCGATGAAAAAACAGTTAGAACCAACGCCTCGCCACCTCTATTTATTGCAGCGAAAAAACAGCAAAGTCGGCGCAGGACTTGGAAAAACCACAGGATGGGTGCACCGCCTGTCATTAATGAAACGTGGCGTTCAGATGTTTAATGGCGTGGAATATATGAATGTGGATGATGATGGGCTTCATATTCGCTATCAAGATGAATATATCTGCCTTGCCGTTGATAATGTCATCCTTTGTGCTGGGCAAGAACCTTATCGCCCATTGAAAGAGCAATTAGAAGATATTGGCATTCACCCTCATGTGATTGGAGGGGCGGATGTGGCGTCCGAGTTAGATGCCCGCCGAGCCATTGAACAAGGTATGAAAGTGGCTTATCAGTTGTAAGTTTTCTTGACCCATAAAAAAACCCGCTAATCAGCGGGTTTTCTTTTTTGAACAACGTGAAAGCTTAGTCTTGAGTTTGAGATAACTCAGAATCCGCTTGCGCCAGTTTATCGTCTTCCGATAAACATACCGCCGCAGTGAAAAGCACGTCCGTTGAAGAGTTCAGTGCAGTTTCAGCAGAATCTTGAAGTACGCCAATCATCACGCCCACTGCAACCACTTGCATTGCCACTTCATTCGAAATACCGAACATATTACACGCCAGTGGGATCAATAATAACGAACCACCAGCAACCCCAGATGCACCACATGCACAAACCGCTGCAACCACGCTTAATAGCAGCGCCGTCGGGATATCAACAGGAATGCCCAGAGTATGCACCGCTGCCAGTGTTAACACTGTAATGGTGACAGCCGCGCCGCCCATGTTAATGGTTGCGCCTAGCGGGATAGAAACGGAATACGTATCTTCATGCAGGTTCATACGGCGACACATCCCCATGTTCACAGGAATGTTAGCTGCGGAGCTACGGGTAAAGAAGGCGGTTACACCACTTTCACGTAAGCAAGCGAAGACTAATGGGTATGGGTTACGCTTGATTTTCCAGTAAACAATCAGCGGGTTAACGACTAGTGCCACTATAATCATACAGCCCAGCAATACCGCCAATACGTGGAAGTAACCTTTTAAGGTTTCAAAACCGGTTGTCGCAATTGTTGAAGAAACTAACCCGAAAATACCTAATGGCGCTAAGCGAATAACCACACGAACCAACTGAGTCACGCTTAAAGAGAAATCGTGGATCATCGTTTTGGTGGATTCATTGGCATGACGCAATGCAATACCTAAACCAATCGCCCATGCCAAGATACCAATATAGTTCCCTTTAATCAGAGCATCGACTGGGTTAGCGAAAATATTAATCAACAAACCTTTGAGCACTTCAGCAATGTTACCCGGAGGCGTCAGTTGAGTATCGCCTACAGCTAAGATCAAGCTTGATGGGAACATAAATGAGCCAATCACCGCCACAACAGCCGCGAAGAATGTCCCTAGAATATACAGCACTAAAATTGGACGAATGCTGGTTTTTTGCCCTTGGCGATGGTTAGCTATGGACGCCATAACCAACACCCAAACAAGAATTGGAGCAACCGCTTTTAACGCGCTGACGAACAGGTCACCCAGTAAGCCAACGTTTTTTGCTGCCGATGGCCATAACCATGCCAATAAGATACCTGCAATCAAGCCTGCTAGGATTTGTTTGACCAAACTACCTTGACTAATTACTCGCCATAACCCTGCTTTATTTGTATCCATAATAGACCTTTATAATTTATCTTTTTTAGGAATTAAATGTGTTTGCCGAGCCAGTATAAGGAATATTAATCTCCTGAAAAGGCTATTATTCAAAATATACACAATGATTGATTGCAGTTAACATTAATTTTACATATCTGTGATCGCAATAGAGTTTTGTTTCTTATAGGAAACAGAGGACATAGAAAATGAGTGAGGATTTTCAGATAGTTAAAATAAAAAAACACCTCAGATGACTCCAAGGTGTTTTTTAAAATTGTATTGATTACTGCGAGTAAGATTTAACGATTGATTAAATAGTCACCAAAGTAATCTGCTATTTTTGCCTCATCTACTTTTAAATTTCCTTTCCAACCAGCCCAAGGCATTTCCATATCAGAACGCCCTTTCGTATTGTTAAGTTGGTTTTCTGCACTAGTTATATCACCAAAATCGCGCCAACTATCAAGAGACAAAGCGATAAAAGTATTCGGAATAACACCAATCAATGCGAGTGAATGCAATATTCCGCGTAATGTATATCTGTCTCCTTTAACCAATTTTGCCTGCGATAACCGCTTTTCAAACTGCCCTGGCGTCTCATTTTCAGGGGCATGACGTAATAAATCTAATAGTTGATTAAAGACTTTTTTGTCTTCATCGGTAGGTTCTACAGCAGCAACCGTCAGTAAATGTCGGAGATTCAAATAAGTGTAACTTACATTCCCAGTATAGGAATTTCCGTAATATAAGCAGTATTGGAAGTAACTATCATTAATATAAATATGCTTATTATGATCGCTACAAACCCAACAACATGCATATTGCGGTTTTTCAAGATATTGATGAGCCGGCAGAGAAAGTAGCTTGTGATAAGCTCCCAAGACTGATCGACCTCGCAAATAACTTCCTCCAACTCCCGCCACGAAAGCATCCAAACAACGCTGGCGAGTAAGCGCTGTTTCCTGTTTTAAACTGTGTAGTTTATTAATGATATCTTCATGATCAGTAAAAAATGCAATCTCATTCGGCAACCAATGAGAATCACTCAATATTTTCCGTTCTTTATCAGATAAAGAGTCCAATGGATAAGTCGATACCGCACGACCTCCATCATATTGGCTATTTTCATACTTATAGAGTTTTCGTAAGACCCGCATGACTTGTTGCACAGAACCGCCTCATCTTTACGCCTATAAATCATTAGATATAAAAAAACTCCCAAAGTCATGATGAAATTATGGGAGTTTTTCTAATTAGGAAAAAGATTATCCGTTAATCAATTTTTTCGCTTCGTTGCGCTTATTCACGATCGTGTTAACCACCAATGTCAGAACTAAGATTGCAGCCACAGTCCCTAACGAAACCGCAGTAGGAATATGGAAAATATCCATCAGCAACATCTTCACGCCGATAAAGCTTAAAATGATAGCTAAACCGTACTTAAGCATTGAGAATTTCTCAGCAACACCCGCTAATAAGAAGTACATTGCACGTAAGCCTAAAATCGCAAACAGGTTAGACGTTAATACAATAAACGGGTCGGTGGTCACAGCAAAGATAGCGGGAATACTGTCTACCGCAAAGATAACATCACTGATTTCCACTAAGATCAGAACCAAAATTAATGGGGTAGCAAACAGCAATCCATTCTTTTTAATAAAGAATTTTTCACCATGTAACTCATCCGTCATCCGTAAGTGTGAACGAACCCATTTGACCAATGGCTTTTCATTTATCGGTGAATCATCCTCTTTAGCGAACGCCATTTTGATCCCCGTAAACAGTAAAAACGCACCGAAAACATAGAGGATCCAGCTAAATTGTGTAACTAACCAGCTACCTGCGAAAATCATAATCGTACGCAGGACGATAGCTCCAAGCACCCCGTAAACAAGTACGCGACGCTGTAAATTTGCCGGAATAGCAAAGTAACCAAATAGCATTAACCAAACAAACACGTTATCCACAGCAAGGGCTTTTTCTAACAGATAACCGGTTAAGAACGCCATAGTTTGCGTGTTCGCAACTTCAGGTCCAACGGTATCATTGAAGTACCACCACAGGCCGCCCGCAAAAATCAGCGACAGAGTCACCCACAAGATGCTCCAACCCGCTGCTTGCTTCATCGACATCGCCTGGCCTTTATGTTTTCCTTGCCAAAACATATCGATGAGTAGCATCACAAGGATCATGACAGCAAAGCTGCCCCATAAAACAGGATTTCCAACAGAGTTCATTTTGATTCCTTAAAAAACAAAAAACGGCTGATATCCAGAAGACATCAGCCGCTTAAACTGTTTTCACCCTAAGTTATCACTATACGGTTGTAAACGATGAGCAAACCTCGCCTTCTGGCAAGGTCTCACTTACAACACAGATAACCTAAGACAAGGAAATTGTGGTGCTCGGTTACCGGGTACAATTGTGTGCACCGTAATGACGATAATCCGACAGAAGAAGTTACTCCCCTTTGCTATGCGTACACAATAAGGTAATTAGTCTTAAAAAGCAATGATTAGCTACCAATATGTTCATGCTATTTTTCGTTATCTAAACACAAATATATTGATAAATAGTCAGATTAAATCCTCTTATTCAGCGCCATTCCCGTTTTTTGCCATTTTAGAAAGCCAGTAGTTAAGAACCTAAAATGTAAAAATCAGCCGCAATTTAAATGAATTCTCAAAATAAGCTTAAAATTTACTGTTTAGTTATTTTCTGTTTTGTTAAAGTGATCGGGTTTTACACTAACAGCCCGAAGAAACAGCTGTTTTCTTCCGGCATTTACTTAATCCATTTCTGCCCAACAACATGTTTGTTGCTGTGATTGCCGTTTAGGAAACATTAATGGAATTAGTTAGAGAACTTTTTTTCGCCCTTTGGCACCAAGATTACGAAACCTTATCTAACCCATCGTTGATATGGTCGATTTATTTCATGCTGTTTATGATCCTATTATTGGAGAACGGCGTGCTCCCAGCTGCATTCTTACCCGGTGATAGTTTACTGATCCTTGTTGGCGTACTCATCGCAAAAGGTGCTCTTAGCTACCCATTAACTTTAGTGATTTTAACTGCGGGCGCCAGTATTGGTTGCTGGGTGGGTTATATCCAAGGTCGCTGGCTAGGTAATACAAAAATTGTCAAAGGCTGGTTATCACACCTCCCCGAACACTATCATCAGCGTGCTCATGGGCTATTCCATCGTCACGGCTTAGCCGCATTACTGATTGGTCGATTCCTTGCTTTTGTCAGAACATTACTACCAACTATCGCAGGGCTTGCGGGCTTGCAAAATGGGCGTTTCCAAGTGTTTAACTGGTTAAGCGGGCTCCTTTGGGTGCTAATTTTGACCGCTATAGGCTACGGATTCGGTAAAAGCCCTATTTTCCAACAATATGAGCATCAAATTATGAATGTCTTGATGCTTATTCCAGTTGGATTATTAATTTTGGGTCTGATCGGCAGCATTGGTGTTGTCATCAAGAAAAAATTCGCCCGCAAATAAATAGCCGTCACTGAATCAAATCGAACAGCGGGAATATTTAGCGATTCCCGCTTTCCTCTATCTCAATTCGAAATCTATACCAATTAGTGATTGCACTTAAGCTAAAAAAAGCTATTGTAATGTTATTAAGGCCATACTTTATTAAGGCATTGCGTTATTTTTCTATTGATAGGAGGTTCTACTATGTCATCCAATCATTCTTCTGAAGATCTACGTGCTGAACTTAAATCACTCGCAGACTCTCTCGAATCCATTCTGAATAGTACTCAAGACAAATCAAAAGAAGAGATCGAAAACTTAAAGGCGAAAGCCCGTGAAGCCCTCTCCTCTTCAAAAGCTAAACTCGGTCAAGCCAGTGATAAAATCACCGAGCAAACTAAAGAAATTGCAGGCCAAGCAGATTGCTATGTACGTGAAAATCCATGGAAAAGTGTGGGTATCGGTGCAGCGGTCGGTGTGGTCTTAGGCATGCTGCTCACCAAGCGCTAATCACCGCTTATGGAACAGTCGCCACGTCAAGGACCCGCTAAGCGGGTTCTAGATTCTCTGCAAAGAATTGCGGGTATCGCCGTTAATATGGTTGAAACCCGCATTCAACTTATTGCAGTAGAATTAGAAGAAGAGAAACTCAACCTTGTTCAGTTATTATTACTCGCAGGGCTGACCCTTCTATTTTCTGCATTTGGTCTGATGTGCCTTATTGGACTAATTTTTTGGTCTGTGGATCCCGTCTATCGTTATCAGGCTTTCGCTATCACGACCGGAACACTGATTTTACTCGCGATTATCTTTGCTATTTGGACGTTAAAAAAAGCGAAACAGTCCACGCTGCTAAGCGCAACCCGTGAACAGCTTCGCAATGACGCTAAAGCACTGGCAGGAACCGATGATGAGCAAAAGTAAACGTCAGTTACTTGCAGAAAGAAAATCACGCTTAGTCTCTGATATTGAGCAGCAGCGCATCCAATTATCGGCCAGTAAGAAAGAGTGGCTACAAGCCACTACCCCTTATGACAGAGCATGGCAAACCCTGATGACCTTTCGCCCAATTGTTATCGCTGCGACGGGTCTTATCTCTATTTTTACCTTAAAGCACCCCAATCGATTTATTTCACTGAGCAAGAAAGCCATTGCGACTTGGGGGCTTATTCGTACCCTAAGAAGCAGCTCAAACAGTTCAAATCAGAAATAACCCATCCCCTTAAGATAAAAATAATCATTATTTGTCAATATGATAGATAAAAGTGCCCTTTAGCACTTTTTTTCGCACTCAATTATACACATTCAATTTTTTTGTCTATCTTTGTTAATAAGCTTAGCTTTTTATTGAATGAGCTAAGTAATAAGATACGCACATCCAAGATTTCTAGCCTTTTCGTGCTGAAACTTAGCTTATAACGCGATATATATCGCACTTTATTTATATTTAATGACCGTATTATCTGGAGAGACTCAATGAAAAATTTAGAAAGTGGAGCTATTTTATTAGCACGTATTATGATGCCAATTCTGTTCATCGTTGCAGGTTACGGCAAATTAGGTGGGGCATATGAAGGCACTCAGCAATATATGCAAGCAATGGGCGTCCCAGGCTTTTTACTGCCACTGACAATTTTACTTGAGTTAGGTGGTGGGCTGGCAGTGTTATTCGGTCTGTTAACACGTACAACCGCAATTTTCACTGCTGTGTTCACATTCTTAACTGCGATGCTGTTCCATACGAATTTCAGCGTTGAGCCAAACAGCTTGATGTTTATGAAAAATATGACTATTGCAGGCGGCTATATTCTGTTAGCAGTGACTGGCCCAGGCAAATTCAGTATCGACCATTTATTAAATAAGAAATGGTAATGAGCTCCAATCTCCTCGCCTATAGTGACCTATAGGCAGGGAGTTAACAGTACCCTCAAGTCAACATCCTTTTCCATAAGTTAAATGCCTTTGCACCTCCCATCCGAGGTGCTTTTTTTTGCTTTTACCTTTGCTTTCTTTTTATTTTCGCTTTTCGCTTTAAAAAGAATTAAAGAATAGGTGATGAGTGATCTCTAAATAATTCGAGTTGTAGCAAGGCGGCAAGTGAAGTTATCCCTGGGAGCATACACAAGTATGTGACTAGGGTAACTTTATGAAGCCAACACAGCTACAGCTTGAAGTATGACGAGATCACCCCCTAAATAATTTAGGGATTTCGCGGAGACACCACGACTTCGCCTCCCCCATGCTGTCCCGTCGCCACGCCATAATCATATTCGACTCATGGCTAAACTCCGCCCCCACCACTTGCAGGCGCCCTTCCTTAATATCTTGCTCCACCAGCGGGTATGGCATTGTCGCCACCCCGAGCCCTGCAATTAGTGCTTTGCGCTTATCTTCGATGCTCGATACCGTCAATCTTTGTTGTTTATCCAGCAGTTGCACGGTGATCACTGGGCGCTCACGGGCGGTATCTGCCACCGCAATACCTCGGTATTTCACTCGCGTGGTTTCAGAAAGCGGTTCTGGTTCTTGGTGAATAGGATGGTTCGGGCTTGCCACATAAATATGGTTCAAGGTATACAGCACTTTGGAGTTAATTTCAGAGGATGAACGGAAATGCATATCTGGTGCGATAACAATATCCGCACGTCCTGATTCAAGTCGCTCCCATGCCCCTGCTAGCACCTCAGTAATTAAAGAGAGCTGGGTGTCGGATTTCTCAGCCAGTTTGTCCACCAGCGGGAATAAAGACTCAGCCGGAACCAGCGCTTCACACACAATAGTCAGATGAGTTTCCCAACCTTTAGCTAGCGCCTCCGCATCCGATGTGAGTTTATCTGCGGCTTCAAGTAATACGCGCCCACGCTCTAACAGCATGCGCCCTACATTGGTAAACTTGGTTCGATGTCCTGAACGGTCAAACAAAATAACATCAAGTTCTTCTTCTAACTTCTGCATGGTATAGCTCAATGCCGAAGGAACGCGACCTAGCTCTTCCGCCGCTGCCGCAAAGCTGCCACGCCTATCGATTGCATCCATCACCCTTAACGACTCAAGTGTTAATGCTCTCTCTTTGCTCATGATGTATCTCTTTCAGGAAATTTGAATGATGGAAACAGATTAACTGGCTAACAATTCAACGTCCAGATATTTATTATAACAATATATTACTAGCTATATATTTTGAGTGAGGGTTAACCATTATGATGAAATTAAGATCAGTTAACCATTGTGGGAAAGCAGACTACGGTTGGTTACAAGCACGCTATACTTTTTCGTTTGGTCACTATTTTGATCCAGACCTAATGGGTTTTAAAACCCTAAAAGTGCTCAATCAGGAAGTGCTTGCGCCAGATAATGCTTTTCAACCAAGAGTTTATCCTCATGTTGATATTGTGAACATCATCCTGCAAGGTCAAGCTGAATACCGCGATAATTTAGGTAATACCGTCAGTGCAAAAGCAGGGGAATGCGTCAGCTTTTCGCCTCGCCCTGACCTGAGTTACAGTGAACACAATACCAGTGAGACAACGCCATTAACACGGCTCCAGCTGTGGCTAAATGCGTGCCCACAACAGGAATCTATGCCGCCCCAAAAGTTGGCATTAGCGGAGAAAGATAACAAGCTTATCGCCTCACCCGATGGGGACGATAATAGCCTACAACTTCGCCAAAAAATTTGGATAAGCCAGATTTACCTTGAGCCTAATGAATCAAAAACCCTCGCATTGCGAGGTAAAAATGCCTATCTACAATCCATTCATGGTGGTTTACAGGTTAGCGGGAAAGAATCGCAATCTTTATCAATGAGCTGTAACGACGGCTTATTTATCCAAGATGAAAATTCCCTAACGCTCACCAGCTACCGAGCATTTAGAGGTTTATTAATTGATTTAGGCGAATCGTTGTAATCCTATTCAGGAGGCGGAAAAAGTGAATTTACTCCATAAATTGCGCAAAATTTGCGAATAGATTCGCAAATTTCATCATTTATATTTCCGCTATCCCGATATCACTGTGATAGAGTCCAGCCATAAGACAGTTAAAAAACCATCAGTTTTTAACTCCGAACTTTATTTTTTTGATTTTAAAGGGGTTCTTGTGGCTTTATTCATTTTGCAGCGACACAATCAAATTTTCTCTCGGATCCTCAATGAGGTTGTCCCTCAAGATGAATTAGCGAAACAGTTTTCCGTTTCCACCCGTACTATTCGTTCAGACATCAACGAAATCAATGAATTAATTAAAGATCATAGTGCTCATATTGTGTATGAGCGCGGGCGTGGATATCGATTAAAAATCGAAAATGATGAAATTTTTTCTGCATTTACTAAGCTTAATGACAAAAATAACCAGATTCCACGCACCAGCAAAGAGCGTATTGATGCCCTATTGCTCAAACTCTTGATGTTATCCCTGCCCGTCAAGCTCGATGATATTGCCGAAGAGTGGTTTGTTAGCCGCAGTACCATTCAGCAAGATATGGGAGCCGTTCGGGAGCATCTTCATCGCTATCAAGTTCAACTGGAGAGCATTCCTCATCAAGGGATCCGCTTAAATGGCAGTGAGTGGGCTATTCGTGCTTGTATGACCGAAGCACTCTGGCGGCAATTTAGTGAGCAAATCACCCCCGATCTCGCCACATTTACCCCGGAAAGTCTGGATAATCTCGATTTAACCTACATCGATAAAGTAGTTCATAACAGCTTGAATCGCTTTGATATTCGTATCAGCAATGAAGGTCATCTTTATCTTGTATTTAACTGCGCCGTCACCATTTTGCGTATTACCCGCGGTCATGAACTCACTGCCAGCGTCAATAACGAAGAGTTAGAAGAAGTCATTACTCAAGCTTGTGATGAAATTTCTAAAGGGTTAATTTACTTCCTGGGTAATGATTTATCCTCAGCTGAATTGAGCTTTTTGCACGATCAAATCATCGCGCAGCGTATCAGCAATCAGCACGCATCAACACAAAAGCATAATCATCACAATGAGTTATCTGAATATATCTTAAATTATATCAACGAGTTGTATAACTATGATTTGCGGAGTGATGAAAAGCTAAAGAAAGATCTGAATACCCATCTTTCTGCTTTAATGACTCGCCTTCAATACCATATTTCTACCCCAAACCCGCTGCTTTCAGACATCAAACAGTATTATCCATTTGCCTATGATGTCACATTAAGCGCCTTAACCAGCGCCAGTAAGCAGCTACTTCCACATCCCATTAATGAAGATGAACTGGGTTACTTAGCAGTGCACATTGGGGTTAGCCTTGAACGAAATTATGGGGCAGGCTCCGCACGCCAAACGGAAGTGTTAGTGGTCACGGATGCGGGTAACTCCACCTTTCGTGTGGTGGAATCCAAAATTATGCGTGAATTTCCACAGCTCAAATTTAGCCGCGGGTTAACACTGCAAGAGTATGAATCGTTAGATGAAGTCGCAGAAGACTTTGTGATCACCACCGTACGGATCTCTGAGAAAAATAAACCAGTTATTAAAATTGCACCCTTCCCAACCCCCTACCAGCTCGAACAAGTGGGTCGCTTAGCGATGGTGGATCAGACTCGTCCCTATATTATTGAGCGCTTCTTCGATGAGCGTTTTTTTATGGTTATCAATGAAAAAATTAGCCAAGAGACGCTGTTTAAAACCGTCTGCCAGAAACTGCAATTAGAAGGCTATGTCACCGCAGATTTTTACCCGTCCCTACAAGAGCGGGAATCGATTGTCTCGACATTGCTGGGTGAAGGGATCGCCCTTCCTCACTCCTTGGGGTTACTTGCCAATAAAACTATTGTGACAACTATCCTTGCCCCGCAAGGCATCGAGTGGAACAAAGAGACCAAAGAGAACGCCTATGTGATTTTTTTATTGGCAATCAGCAAAACTGACTATGAAGAAGCCATGGCGATTTATGATTTGTTTGTCACCTTCGTCAAAGAGAAAACCACCCGCCGCCTAGTGAATGTCAAAAATTTCAATGAATTCCAAGCAATTGCTAAAGATAGTCTCGCGCGAATTTTATAGTTATCAATAATTCCCACCACCATCCCCCCCACTTCCCATCATTTCCACTTCTCAGTGGAAAAAGGGAGGTGGCCACTATTTACGTGATCCTAACCACAACTCCACCAAATGATTTTTAATCCAAATTGTCCATTTCATGCGTAAACCAACGTAAGTGGAAGTGAAGATTTCCACTCTATATAGATTTCCACAAATTCATTTCCACTTTTATTTATTAACCTGAGAGCTATTTTCACTTATAAAAAATCGATCTTAATGATTTGAATTTAAATGATTTTAATTACTCACTCGTTATTTGATACACCAAAACCCCCCTCGTAATGTGTTAGTTTTTCCAGTTAGCTTCCTGTTAGATCGAAAATTAACCACCATCCTTCCGGTTACACTTCCAAAATATTTCCACTTTGAACTGGAAATTCCCTGTCTGCAAAATTATCCAAGAAGCGATTAAGGTATTAGCCATGAAGAAAAAAGTGATTTGATTTGAAATATTACCTTGGATTTTAAACAGTTATGAATGAATCAGTTGTGGTTTTCAAAATGTTAGAAGACGACCTTGATATCCATCAGGTCACACAAGAACTGCTAGCAGTGATTACTGACTGGCTCAAACTGGAGGGTTGCTACACCACGGATGTACAGCAACAAATGCTGGAATCTCATCTACGTGCCATGGTCGCTCGAGCCAAAACCGGTGAAACCTTACCGGAAGTGGATATCAGTTTGTTCGATGAAATTTCGAGCCATTCCATTGCATTAGCGCAACGTGTCGTCGATACCTTGCCGGGGCTTGCACCAGAAGAGACTTATTTGCTCTCAGTTCACTTTGAAGTTGCCCGTTCTAATGATTAATTTTTAGCATCTTATTTTTAGTACTCAATTTTTAGCATTCAGTTTTGGAGAATATTTTATGAAACAGATAGTTATTGTTATCGGCGATCGTTTAGGTAAAGGGCAAAAAGTGGCTGCGGGCGTTGAAGCTGCTGGCGGAAAAGCCATTGTTGTTCCTGGTGTCGCTGCTGACATGAAACTGGGGGATGTGATGAACCAAGAACAAGCTGATCTTGGCATTTCATTCTGTGGTAGCGGTGGTGCAGGCGCCATTACAGCTCAAACCAAATATGGCTACAAAGCGCGTTATGGGATGCGTTCGATTGAAGAGGGAGAAACCGCCATTGCTGAAGGTTGCAATGTTTTAGGTTTCGGATTTATGGACAAGGAAGAGTTAGGCGAGCGCTTAGTTAAAGCTTTTAATAAAAAATACGGCAACGCTTAATGAAAAAATCTATCGAAACGACTGTACGGGTGACAGGGCAAGGCGACACAAAGCAAAAAGCGATTGCTGACGCCTTAAATTCGATTCAAAAAACCGTACTTAAGAACAGCACCGACATTATTCTGCGGATAGAACCCAAGGATGTTGAGGTTGTTAGTGCTCACTCTCATTCGCGGACAGAAAAGTTTCTCTTTCTCTTTTTGCCACGCAAACGTGAACATTTCCGAGTTGTTCTCGACGTTTCGCTGGATGTTACCTTACTTTCTGTCAACGAAATTCCATTTACAGAACAATAAAAGCAATCAGGTCTGGAGTAAATTCCATGAGTGAAACTGCATCTTTCTTAGAAATATTGGGCATGTCCCTCATTATCGGCGGTCTCTGCGGCTTTGGTTTAGGCGCAGGGGCAGCACGTATGTTCCACGCGCCAACCGTTCAAGGTATGGGAGCATTCCGTACCCTTGGTGAGTTAAACGCCTGTGAGGGCGACCCCGCATCACACTTCTCATTCGGCTTAGGATTCTTCTTCAACGCATGGGCATCATCAGTCGCTGCGGGTGCCTTCACCCAAGACGTTGACCACCGCATCATCCCTAACTGGGGTGCTGCTGCTCTATTAACTAAAAACCGCAGTGTGGCAGATACCCTGCATAACCCGAAAAAAATGGCGATTGCCTGTGCCATTATCGGGGCATTGGTGGTCGCCTTCTTAAATACCACGGCGTCCGCAGTACCAGCCGCGCTGCAAACCACCGCTATTAACGTGCTGGTTCCGGCAGCTAACTTACTGGTTAACACCGTGATGCCCGTCATTTTCTGGCTAGCCGCGATGGATGCTGGTCGTCGTTCCGGTTTCTGGGCAACCTTATTTGGTGGTTGCGCACAATTAATCATGGGTAACGCTATCCCAGGTTTAGTGTTAGGGATCTTGATTGGTAAAGGCGTGGATGACAATGGCTGGAACCGCATCACTCGTACCATGATGATCACCGTTATTCTGCTGTTCGTTCTCAGTGGCTTCTTCCGCGAATTTGACCTGAAGATGATCACCTCTTTCAACTTAGACAAACCACTGTGGCTTGAATATGTCCACGGACTGCTGAGCGGGAAATAATCATGACAACTGAAATCAATAAACAAGACTTTTGGTACGCAGAATGGTCTTTCCCTATCTTTGTTGGGCTGCTATCAGCGGGGATCTTCGCGGGTACCCATATGTATGTCGTGTACGGGTTTGGCGCATTTAACGAAGTGGCTTTCGTCGCCATGTTACGTGCAGGGCTAGATACGGGGGTTTACGGTGCGGTCGCCGCCTTCGGTGCAAGCTTCCTGTTTGCGCGGATTATCGAAGGGTCATTAGTGGGGATTTTAGATATCGGTGGCGCACTACAAACCGGTATTGGCTTAGGGGTTCCCGCCCTATTTTTAGCCGCTGGCTGGGATATTTTAGTCACTAATTTCTGGATCTCCCTGATCACAGGTTTATTCCTTGGTGTGCTTATCGGCTTAATTATCGTGTTCGCCCGTAAGTTTACCATTGCACAAGCGAACTCCACATTCGGCGCAGACGTGATGATGGGGGCTGGTAACACATCCGGCCGTTTCTTGGGTCCATTGATTATCCTTGCCGCAATGGCCGCGTCTATTCCGATTGGTATCGGCGCACTGATTGGTTCACTGATTTTCTATGTATGGCAAAAACCCGTCGCAGGTGGCGCTATCTTAGGTGCGATGTTGTTTGGGTATTTCTTCCCACTCGCCGCTTAATAAATATCTAAGCCCCCTACTTTGGGGGCGAAGAGCAGCCAACAACGCTGCGGTTTGAAGTATGACGAGTATGACTATAAAGAAGGTAATCATGTATTCTCTAATCATCAAACAAGGAAAGCGTATCGATGGCTCAATTATCGATATCCTAATCAAAGACGGAAAAATTCAAGCTGCGGGACCTGAGCTTTCCCACAATCAGCAAGCTGAAAAAATCATTGATCTTGAAGGAAAGCTGTATGTCAGCGCTGGATGGATTGATTCTCACGCCCACTGTTTTACCGAATCGCCAATTTACTTCGATGAGCCTGATCTCGCTGGTGCTGCTGGTGGTGTCACTTCACTGGTTGATGCGGGCAGTGTAGGTGCTGATGATATTGACAGGTTTTATCGGCTCACCACTCAGTCCAAAACCAATGTCTTCTCTCTGCTGAATATTTCACGCATTGGCATTATTGCTCAGAATGAGCTGTCCAACATGGATAATATCGACGATGCGAGTTTCCAAGCTGCACTTGAGCGCCATCCCGGCTTTGTGGTGGGCATGAAAGCGCGCATGAGCATAAGTGTGGTGGGCGAGAATGGTATTGCGCCTTTGGTTAAAGCCAAAGAAATGCAGAAAAAACACCATCTTCCATTAATGGTGCACATTGGAAATAACCCGCCCAATATTGATGAAGTCGCCGACTTACTCACCCGTGGGGACATCATTACCCACTGTTTTAATGGCAAACCAAATAAAATTTTAGGGGATGATGGATACCTAAAACCATCTATTGCCCGCGCCCTCGCCCGTGGCGTGATCCTCGATGTGGGTCACGGCGGTGAAAGCTTTAGCTTCAAAGTCGCAGAGCAAGCCATGCGAATTGGCACCTATCCAGACATTATCAGCTCAGATATCTATCACCGTAACCGAGTGAATGGTCCCGTCTATAGCCTTGCATTCGTGATGACGAAATTCCTGTGTATGGGCTTTAGCGCCGAACAAATTTTACGCTGTGTCACTGAGAAAGCCGCGGATTTACTGTCTCTTCCTGCTAAAGGTTATTTAAAACCGGGCTTTGATGCAGACATCACCCTATTTGACCTCAAAGAAGAGGCAACCGAGCTGACGGATGCCGACGGCGAGCATCGCATCGGTACCCATCGTTTTGTTCCTGTTGCTGCCATCGTTGGTGGAAAGCACATTATTCCTGCACAAGGCGAATCTGAACATGCAATCAATCTATGAAAAATATCAGTTAAAACACGTTATTAATGCCTCCGGTCGTATGACTATTTTAGGCGTTTCGACCCCAACACCTGAAGTCGTCGAGCGCGTAGCGTATGGGCTGAACCATTATTTTGAAATTAAAGACTTAGTGAACAAAACTGGGGAGTACATCGCTCAACTGCTCAATGTTGAAGCTGCGGTTGTGGTTTCCTGCGCCTCTGCGGGTATTGCTCAAGCGGTGGCGGCGGTGATTGTGCAAGATGATGAGGATTTGCTGCTTAATTTGCACTCCTCCAGCAAATCCGTTCCTCGCGAAATTATTTTGCCAAAAGGGCATAACGTGAACTTTGGCGCCCCCGTGGACACCATGGTCACGTTAGGTGGCGGTAAAGTGATTGAAGCGGGTTTTGCGAATGAATGTAGCGCTGCGCAGTTAGCGGCAAAAATCACCCCGCAAACCGCTGCCATTTTATATATCAAATCCCACCATACCGTACAAAAGAGCATGTTAACCGTGGCGGAAGCCGCCAAAGTCGCTCATGCCCATCAGCTTCCCTTGATCGTGGATGCGGCCGCGGAAGAAGATTTAACTGCCTATTACCAAGCGGGTGGCGACATTGTGATTTACAGTGGCGCCAAAGCAATTGAAGGACCAACCAGTGGCTTAGTTGTCGGTAAAAAACAGTATGTTCAATGGGTAAAACGCCAATCTCAAGGTATTGGTCGTGCGATGAAAGTTGGTAAAGAAGGCATTTTAGGCTTAACACTGGCTATCGAGCAGTACCTCACCGCTACCAAAGAAACTGGGGCGGAAATGATCAGCCGTATGGATAAATTCCTTAAAGATTTAAATACGATAGCCGGTATTTCAGCCCGTATTGTTTGGGATGCCGCTGGGCGTGATATCGCCAGAGCCGAGATCAGTTTCGATGAAAAAGCGATTGGCAAAACCACCTACCAAATCATGGATGAGCTGAAGCAAGGCAATACTGCGATTTATTTTCGTGAGTACAAAGCCAATGAAGGAAAGGTTGAAGCCGATATTCGCAGCGTCAGCACCGAGCAACTTGACGTCATTTCGCAGCAAATTCGTACGTTAGTAGAAGGAATTTAACATGAAGTTGTCACCAAATTTTTACCATGATCGTGTGTGCCTGAACGTTCTAGCAGGGAGCCATCAAAACGCAAAAGATATTTATGCCGCGGCGGAAAGTTTTGTGGTGGTTGGAGTGTTATCTAAAAATTATCCTGACCTTGAAAGTGCCATTGCGGATATGAAGGTGTACGCCAAGGAAGTGGATAATGCGCTGTCTGTCGGTTTAGGTGCTGGCGACCCTAAGCAGTCCACCATGGTGTCTCTGATTTCGAAAGAAGTTCAACCTCAGCATGTGAATCAAGTGTTTACGGGCGCACCGATTAGCCGCGCACTACTGGGTCAGAATGAAACGTTTGTGAATGCGTTGATTTCCCCAACGGGTACGGTGGGCATGGTGAAAATTTCAACAGGCCCATTAAGCGCTCAAGCCCCTGATGGTATCGTGCCGATTGAAACCGCCATTATGATGCTCAAAGATATGGGCGCAGATTCTGTGAAGTTCTTTAATATGCAGGGCTTGAAGTACATTGAGGAATATAAAGCTATCGCAGAAGCTTGCGCGAAGTTTGATTTTTCTTTAGAGCCAACGGGCGGTATTGATTTAGAAAATTTCGCCGAGATTTTGCAAATCGCCCTCGACGCTGGCGTGAAGAAAATCATCCCACATATTTACAGTTCTATTATTGATCAAGCCACTGGAGATACCCGCCCAGAGGATGTCCGCCAATTGCTAAACATGGTTAAAAAAGCGGTAAATTGATGTAGCAATAAGCTACACATAAGAAAATAAATATTAGCGAGACGTTAAAGTACTTACCGCCATAACCATGACAAAGCAGCCAATGCCCCACTCACTTTTTGTGCCGTGGGGCATTTTACTTTTTATTTTTATTCTCTATTTTTTACTCTTCCTTTTGAATCAATGACCTATTCCTCTGGCATTCGGTATGATATGAAACCAATAGTTATCAGGAACCGGGCTATCCCAAACGCCTAGGTAAGCCGCAACCGCAATAGTGGTGAATAAAATACCTAGGGTCAAAATGGCCATCACCATTCCCGATAAAGGGATTTGGCGTTTTTTAGTCGGCGTTTGTAGTGAGAAAGCCAATGTTGATGCCACTGGGCAAGATTCAACGCACGTCATGCACCCCGTACATTCTACCGTTCTGACGTTGATTAATTGGTCAACAGGAATGCGTGATGGGCAATTTTTGGCACATTTTCCGCAATCAATGCAGCTTTCTACGTTTCGGCGAATTTTAACCGGCGAGAATAGCGAAAATATCCCTAGTAATGCACCATAAGGGCAAAGATAACGACACCATGCATTACGAATAAACAGGCTAGCGACGACAAGAACAGAAACTGTGATGAGTGAGGCGCTACTAATATAACGAAAGAAATCCAGCATTTTCACATCGATGATGATCCCATAAGGCGACATCATAAAGTATTGGATCATTTGCGCAGGCATGGAGAGCGAGATATAGAGGAAGAAAGCTAAGAGTAGGTATTTTAATCCTCTTAAGGGGATATCGAGCCATTTAGGTACTTTGATTTGAAAACGAAACAGTTTCTGACCTATTTTCCCGATATATTCCGATATTGTGCCTATCGGGCACAGCCATGAGCAAAAGGATTTTTTCAGTAATAAACTGATGATAATAAAGGAAGCCAAGAGAAACATTGCTGCGGCATGTATGGGAGGTAATCCCCCTGTTTCAATGGTGTATTTTAAGTTCATTAACCCCGCAATAGGCAGCCAGCCTTCGATGCCTCCCGGACGAGGAAGATGGAACGTTGCACCGCCCGTTTCGTAATAGCGCACCCAGTAATAGAAGGTAATGCCGATATAAATGTTGATAGCCAAAAGCGTGATTTGCACGACTTTCCGCCATGTCGAGGCGTTACGCCAATCATTCCAAGGGAGTTTTCCGCCAATGGTACCAGGACGGCGAGGGTATCGTACTGAGGGTTTCTTTGCCATGTCCGCCTATCTCTTTAACATGCATTTTAAATGCCATTATTGTATTTAAGTCCCCAGCACACATATTGATTTGCATCACTGCCTTGCGATGTTGGCGATGGATATGGCGTGTTGATAGGAAGATAAGTAAATAGAGATTTTTCTAAATAATTTGACTTGTCGTTTTCTTTATATAATTCAAGCCGAGATTTTTTCTAAATAATTCGAGGTGTGCCAAGGCGGCAAAATGAGGAAATCCCTAGGAGCATACACAAGTATGTGACTAGGGTTGACGAATGAAGCCAACGCAGTCACAACTTGAAGTATGACGAAAAAATTGGAGTTGGTCGGTAAGCCGGGTTCTGTCGTGGACAACCATTCATCTAGGCCAGCACTTGCGCACTGGCTCCAGCAACCTACCCGAGTTCAATGCGGGCCGCACCATATGAACCCCTATTTGGTCTTGCTCCGGGTGGAGTTTACCATGCCACGAACTGTTGCCAGTCGCGCGGTGCGCTCTTACCGCACCCTTTCACCCTTACCTGATCCTGTAAACAGGCCATCGGCGGTTTGCTCTCTGTTGCACTTGTCGTAGGCTCGCGCCTCCCAGACGTTATCTGGCACCCTGCCCTATGGAGCCCGGACTTTCCTCCCCTCTACCCGTCTCCCGAAGGGACTACGATAAAGCAGCGGTTGTCTGACCAACTCCGCGGCGAATTATAGGCACTTTACACTAGCTTGTACAGACTCAATGGCAGCCAAATTGCGTCAAAACCTATACTTAGACAAAAAAAACGGCACTTGAACAAAAATCACTCGCCGTCTTGTTGGTCTAGCATCAATTTGTATAACTGATTTTTCTTCAGACCATAAATTTCTGCGGTGATCGCAGCCGCTTTTTTCGGTGGTAATTCTTTTTGTAGTAAACCCAACGTACGAATAACATCTGGCGTAATCGCCGATTCATCCGTTTGTGGCTTATACCCTTCCACAATGAGTACCATTTCACCGCGATGACGATTTTCGTCTTCTTTTACCCATTCGAGTAATTCACCAACTGGGCGCCCTTCAATCGATTCCCAGGTTTTGGTCAATTCACGGGCTAAAACCACACGACGCTCAGGTCCCCACACTTCTACCATGTCTGCTAAACTGTCTAACAAGCGATGAGTAGATTCATAGAAAATCAGTGTTCGAGTCTCTTGCTCTAAGGATTGCAAAACATCTTTGCGTCCCTTGGTTTTCGCGGGTAAGAACCCTTCATAACAGAAACGGTCTGAAGGTAAACCCGCCGCTGACAAGGCAGTGATGGCTGCACAAGCGCCCGGTAATGGGACAACGCGAATGCCAGCCTCACGGCAGCGATTGACTAAGTGATAGCCAGGATCATTAATTAAAGGTGTACCTGCATCCGAGACTAATGCGATACTATCCCCTTGTTGAAGCTTGCTAATTAATTGATCTGCTTTTTGCTGCTCGTTATGATCATGTAGCGCAAACATGCGCGCATTGATGGCAAAATTCTGTAAGAGAATGCCTGAGTGCCTTGTGTCTTCCGCAGCAATTAGGTCAACATGTTTAAGCACATCTAACGCGCGTTGCGTGATATCTCCCATGTTACCAATTGGGGTTGGCACGATGTACAGCGTAGATGCCATAACCACTGCTTGATTAGGTTGATTCATTGTTTCATCCGAATAGCCGGTTTAAAATTAAGCAATTGAAAAATACACCATTGGATACAGTATGCGTCCTTCAATTTTTTTGCATTTGAAAAAAAGATTAATCTGCACTGCGATGTTGTCCACGTTGGCATTAACAGGATGCCAAATCGAATCATCGACAACCTCGACAACAACCCAGCAGCCTAGCGTTTCTGATGCCAGCCATTACCAGTCCGTTATCGATGCCGCTCAAGGCAAACCATCAATGGATGTCCTGCGTGCTTTTATCAGCCAAGAACCTCTGCTAACCGATCCTGCACAACATCAGGCGAATATTGATTCTCTGTGGCAGATGTTAACACAGATGAAGCCAGAACAGATTCAAGGAATCGAAGCTGACGAAAATATTCTACTGGGCTGGGTCGACCTTCTGGATATCTACCAAAATAATAAAGATGACCCAGAGGCACTCCGTACTGGCATCGAAGACTGGAAAACTCGCTACCCACATAATCCAGGCGCCAAAAATCTGCCAAGCGCATTAGTTCAAGGAACCATCACCAAAGTCGGTGCTAACCCACGTATTGCGCTATTTTTACCGATGAGTGGGCAAGGCCAAGTCTTTGGTCAAGCCATCATGCAAGGCTTCCTTGATGCACAAAAAGGTTTACCTTCAGGCCCTGCATCTCAAGCTGCCGCAGCACCGACTGCGCCACAAAGCTCCGGTAATGATGTACTAGACCAGATTTACCAAGAAGTGGCTGCAACGGTTAATGAAAATACCAATTCCGAAGTGGCTTCATCCAGCGTGCGCATTGATGCAGCGCCAACCAATACCCAAAGCGTTAAAGTCTTTGATACCCAAGGCAAAGCGATCCCTCAGTTAGTCGCTCAAGCCACTTCTGAAGGGTATAACTTAATTGTTGGACCTCTACTGAAATCAGAGGTGCAAGCTATTGCTCAAATGAATGCGCCCGTCAATGTATTGGCACTGAATGAATTAGACGCTAACCAATTACAGCCACGTGCAAATTTATGTTATTTCTCTTTATCCCCTGAAGATGAAGCGAAAAATGCCGCTAACCAAATGAAATTAGACGGTAAACAGATGCCGTTAGTATTAGTGCCTGCATCCCCATTTGGTGATCGCATCGCAAAAGCATTTGCCGAAGAGTGGCAAGCAAAAGGCGGTGGCACTGCACTGATGCAAACATTTGGTTCTACTGCATCCTTAAAAGAGTCGATCAACCGTGGTCAAGGGATCCGTATGACGGGTACCCCAATCAGTATCGATACCCAAGGAATGGCTCCAACCAGTGGCGGTGTTGATGCGGTTTATATCGTGGCAACACGCGATGAATTAACCCTCGTCAAACCGATGATCGATATGGCAATCAGTTCCCGTCAGCGCCCTGCTTTATATGCCAGTTCGCGCAGTAACCAAGGGAACTCAAATGCGGATTATCGTTTCGAAATGGAAGGTGTGAAATTCAGCGAAGTTCCATTACTTGCTGGCGCAAACAACAACCTACGTAAACAAGCTCAAGGCAAAGTGAATAATGATTATTCGCTGTTCCGCCTGTATGCGATGGGTATTGATGCATGGTCGCTGGCGAATAACTACGATAACTTGCAGCAGCACAGTGATCAGTTCCGTGTTAACGGTGCATCCGGTACATTAAGCGTGCATGATAACTGTGTTATTTATCGTGAATTGCCATGGCTGCAATTTAAGCAAGGGCAAGTAGCGTCTGCGCAATAAATTAAACGAGGTCGCTTTATTGCTGCCTATTTTTCAGACAAGGATGTCATGAAAACCGTTAAAAAATCATTAAAATGGTTGACTGGTCGATATTACGAAAACCAAGCGCTATCCTATTTAAAGCAGCAAGGGCTCGCTTTTGTTGCACGCAATGTTCGAAATCGTGCGGGAGAAATCGATTTGATCATGCGAGATACATCAGGCTGGGTATTCGTAGAGGTTCGTTTTCGCAAGAATAGTGATTACGGAGACGCACTTTTATCAGTAAACTGGCACAAACGCAGAAAAATATTGTCCACCGCACAATATTGGCTTGCTCAACGACAAGAAAGTTTTGAAACAACACCCTGCCGCTTTGATATCTGTGCAATCACCGGCAAGCAATTTCAGTGGATTCAAAACGCATTTAATCTTAGTGAACAGGAATATAAGTAAGTGCTAGATAGAATAAAAGTTTGCTTTACTGAAAGCATCCAAACTCAAATTGCCGCAGCTGAAGCCCTGCCCGATGCAATTTCTCGTGCTGCAATGATGATGGTACAGTCACTGCTTAATGGTAATAAAATTTTGTGTTGTGGCAATGGCGCATCCGCAGCAACAGCACAGCGTTTTGCAGCAAGCATGATCCACCGTTTTGAAACTGAGCGCCCAAGTTTACCTGCTCTTGCGCTAAATACGGATAATACCGTGCTCACCGCGATTTCAGGAAGCAAGCAGCCAACTGAAATCTATGCAAAACAAGTTCGAGCGCTAGGCTAGCACGGCGATGTATTAATGGCTATCTCAACCCATGGTAACAGTGCCGACATCATTAAAGCCGTAGAAGCCGCGGTAACGCGCGATATGACCATTGTCGCACTCACTGGCTATGATGGCGGCGAGTTAGCGGGTCTTTTAGGACCACAAGATGTTGAAATTCGTATTCCATCCCAGCATAGTGTCAGAATTCAAGAGGTACACTTACTCACCGTGAATTGTTTGTGTGACCTTATCGATAACACGCTCTTTCCTCACCAGAACGACTAAGGAGACAAAATGCGATTACTTCCGATTTTTGCCATAGTGTTTAGCGCGGTTCTTTTACAAGGCTGTATTGGTGCTGCCGTTGTGGGTACTGCCGCAGTAGCTACCAAAAGCGCTACAGACCCTCGTTCTGTTGGTCAGCAAGTTGATGATGGCACATTAGAAGCCCGAGTCAGTGGTCAACTTAACAAAGATAAAGATATCACCAGCAAAGCCCGTATTATTGCAACGGCGTATAAAGGTAATGTCTTGTTAACTGGACAATCTCCCGACATGTCATGGGCAGATAAAGCCAAACAAATCGCCAGTAACGTTGATGGTACAGAAAAAGTGTATAACGAGGTTCGACAAGGTCAGCCCGTTGATTTAGGTACCGCGTCAAAAGACACTTGGTTAACCACCAAAGTAAAATCTAAGATTTTAGCCAGTGACGAAGTGAAATCAGGCAGCGTTAAAGTCATCACTGAGAATGGTGAAGTCTTCTTATTAGGTGTACTCACTCAGCAAGAAGGTGCTGCAGCAGCAAAAATTGCGAGTGAAACGGATGGCGTTCGTCGTGTAACGACGGCATTTACTTATCTCAATTGATTATAATTAGTAACCTATTGTTACAAAGCATCAAGCCATGAAGTCAAATTCATGGCTTTTTTTTTATTCCTCACCTATATCGTTATTTTTCAGATAATTCCTATCTCCTAATAAGCTCATCTGATTAAGTATCCACGCTTGCCTTTTTAAAACATATGAAGATGGATTTTTCACATGAAATCGATGAGGATTAGGTAAAACAGCGGCTAAAAGTGCAGCTTCCTGCCGGGAAAGCTTACTAGCAGGCTTATTGAAGAATTTATTTGCGGCCTCTTCAACACCAAAAACCCCTTCTCCAAACTCCGCAATATTAAGATAAACAGTAATGATCCGAGTTTTTGACCACATCAACTCCATAACTGGCGTCATTGCTGTTTCAAGGCCTTTTCTTATCCAGCTTCGTCCATCCCATAACCATAAGTTTTTCACTGTTTGTTGAGAGATTGTTGAAGCCCCCCTAACTGTCTGTTTATTACTCGAATTATGTTTATATGCTCGCTCAATTGCATCAAGATCAAATCCCCAATGATGAGGAAAATTTTGATCTTCAGAAGCAATGACAGCGAGATAAAGATAGGGAGAAATCTGTTTTTCACTCACCCAAGTCGAATGAGAAACATAAGAAAAATTAAAGTTTAGCCATGCAGAAAGCTGCCTTTCGACCATCACTGCAGAAAAGGGAACAGGTATAAATTTGAAGATCACAACAGACACTAGCCAGAGGGCAAGTAATGAAAGTGTGATCTTCTTTAACCAATACCACAAGCGAGAAACAAACTTTTGCATTGAGTTAATTACGCCATTTCTAATACTTTCTCAACCAGCTTATTGATACCTATATTTGCCTCAGCAATGGATTGAGCCAGCATATAAGCAGGGGTTGTAACAACTTTGTTATATTCATCAACCACAATGTTATCAACCGTGCAAACAACATGCTGTCCACCCATCTTTTCAATTTGGGCAATCGTTTCAGTATCATTACCAATCGTCAATTTCACTGATGTATTTAACATCTTCGGTAGCATGACAGGAGCAATACACATCAGCCCTAGCGGCTTTTTCTGTTGGTGCATTGCCTGTACTAAACTTAATAGTTGTTTATTAATTTCACATTCGCTTCCCTTCACCGCAAAATCACATAAATTTTTTGCCACACCAAAACCACCAGGAATTATAAGGGCATCTAGCTTAGAGGCATCTGCTGATGACAAAGGTGCTATTTTTCCACGAGAAATACGTGCAGACTCTTCCATTTGGTTACGTTTTTCTGTTTTTAATCCACCATTAACATGATTAATTACAGTAGCTTGATAATCATCTGGCGCATAAAAGTGAACTTCTGCATTATTTTTACTTAAAGCAAGCATAGTTAATACTGATTCATGGATCTCGCTTCCATCAAAAACACCACAGCCACTTAAAATTACCGCAATTGATTTCATATCTTCGTCCTTTTGTAGTAAATTACTCCCCAGAGCGAAAGCAGACAAACATCAATCTTCATCACAGATTTTAATGAATCTTGTAACAGGTTCGATAAATTTTGGTATCTTGATAACGTCTGAGTCGTGACAAATGCATTTTAATGATTCGCCTAAGATAAAAATTATAAGCGAATCAATGATTTCCCTGGTGTTGGCGCAGTATTCGCGCACCCCAACTTAGGTTGGGGTTATTTTTTTGTACGACCATCCACCCAGTTTCTTAATGTTTCTATATCTGATTTCCAATCCTGTTTTAACTCATCAACCCACTCTTGCACATTGTCCCACCATGCTGGTAATTCAGGGGATTGGATTTGCTGAGCGAGTTTCTGTAAATTTTTCAGACCAACTGAACCCGCGGCACCTTTAATTTTGTGAGCTTCCTCAACAATTCCCTTCTGATCTTTAGCCACCATATTGGAATCGAGAATCGCTAAATAGCCCGGTAGCATTTTTTCAAACACCTCTAAGCCGTCATAAATCAGTTTTGGCCCAACTAATTCAATGTATTGCTCTAACATTTCACAATCTAAAATTGACTCATCAACTTCTGCCATATCCACTTGCTCCTCATGCTTGTCATTTGAAGATGCATTCTCGCCCCAGAATTGCTCAATCACTTGAGTGAGCGCAGGAACCGATAATGGTTTGCTCAGAACACCGTCCATTCCCGCATCGAAGTACTCTTTCTTATCTTTGAGGACATTCGCGGTAAGGGCGATTAATGGTGGTAAATCATCCTTATCATACTGTTGTTTAAGCTGTTTAGAGATATCTAACCCCGTCATGTCAGGAAGTTGAATATCCAATAGAACTAAGTCATATTCCCCAGGTGCAAACATCTCTAGCGCGTCTTTACCTGTCATTGCAACATCAACTGTGTTGCCAAGGTTCTCCAGCACAGAACACGCCACAACCACGTTTAGTTCAATATCTTCCACTAGTAAGATATGGAGCGCTGGTAATGGGTAATCATCGTCGTGCTGTTGCTGCTCTTCGATTTCAGCCTCAACTTCAGGGGCTATAATCGACAAAGTAAATGTTGAACCATGTCCAATATCGCTTTCCACACGAATATCGCCCCCCATACTTTGTGCTAACCTACGGGATACAGAAAGCCCAATCCCCGTTCCCGTTGCAGGACGTCCACCTGCGGAGTCACGGACCTGATAATACATAGCAAAGATTTTATCTAATTCATCTTTCGGAATACCGATGCCACTATCTTTGACTTGGAAAAACAGCTTGTCATCCGCTTCACGCCAAATGCTTAATTTAACTTCACCTTTCTGAGTAAATTTCACCGCATTACCGATTAAGTTCCACAGAATTTGGCGTAAACGCGTGCCATCCGTCAGAATGGTTTTAGGTAAGCCGTGTGCGACATCCATAACAAACTTCAAGCCTTTCGGCTGAACCAGTAGCCCGCTTAAGTTTTCTAAATCGTTCACAAATTCAGGCAATGTCACAGGTTGGTTATCCAATTGGACTTTGCGACGCTCAATTTTGTCCATTTCAATCACATCATTAAAAATATTGCCTAAAGTGACGGCACTGACGTGAATGGTTTTTAAATAGCTTGATTGTTCTTTGGTAAGCTTAGTATCCAGTAAAATGCGGCTAAGCCCCACAATGCCATTAAGCGGCGTACGAAGCTCATGGCTGATAGTAGAGATAAAGGTGGTCTTCTCTCTACTAGCGTTCTCTAACGCCTCCTGATAACGCTTACGCTCGGTAATATCACGTCCAAACCCCATTAGCCCGTGACGTTTCCCTACGCGGTCATAAAATGGCACTTTTCGCAGCTCAAAACAGGCTTTTCGCCCATCAGGGTAAACTAACCACTGTTCATAGGTTAATGCCACATTGTGTCTGAAAACTTTTTCATCCGTTTCCATCACTTTGGCAGCAATTTCTTCATCATAAATGTCCAATGGTGTTAAACCGACTAGCTGTTTTTCACTCTTACCTGTGAGCAGCTCCATCGCACGGTTACAGCCAGAAAATTCATTGTTTTCATTGCGATAATAGACAAGATCAGGGGAAGCATCGAGGAACGAACGCAGTAAAACAGATTGCTGTTCAAACTCAATTTGAGTCTGTTCACGGTATTTCATTTCTTGTTTGAGTTGCTCTAACAACTCAAGATGGGCGCTTTCGGCTTTTTCACGCTCTAAAATTTCTAAGTTAAGTTGCTCAATATTGCCTTGCAGCTGAGTATTCAGTTCCGCATCACGCTTTCGCATCACTTCGAGCTTATCAACCATGCGCGTTAAACGCTGGCGAGACTCTTCTAATTGTTCTACCACCACCGAAAGAAAATAAACTGCTAATGGCGTAATAATTAAGCCAAAGAAAATGGAGCCAACCATATCGAGGCTATCGACTTGCCCCCGAAGAAAAATCGCTACCGCCATTTGCATTATCATGGCGAGCACAACTAACGCTGACGCGAGAAGCAAAGAGAAACGCACTAAGCCTAGCTTCATCATCAGGTCAACATAGTATTGTGCAAGACCGCGAAGTACTTTCATAACCACCCCTTAGTTAAATTCTCACTGAATCATATATCAAACAGGGCTGTTTCGGATGGGGTTTCATACGAAATATCGATCCTGCTCATTAAATCGTCGGTCACAATGGGATATTCACCCGTGTATTAGTAACTTTATTACGATAATCACTATTTATATCAATGCTATCAAAGTAAACTTTAATTTATATCATTCCCGTAAAAGAATTTGGCTGGAAAGGTGCCTATGTCCTCTTCAAATATGGGTTCGCCCCGTCTTGAACCTCGTAAAAAAGCGCTGACGATCCGCAAAATTGAGTTTGTGGAAATTTACCAGCCAATGAGTGGCATTGAAGCTCAGCATCAAGCCCAGCGTTGCTTGTCTTGCGGCAGCCCCTATTGTGAGTGGAAATGCCCGCTCCACAATCCTATCCCGAATTGGTTAAAGCTGGCTGGAGAAGGTCGAATTCTTGAAGCGGCAGAACTTTGTCATCACACCAACAGCTTGCCTGAAATTTGCGGTCGAATTTGCCCACAGGAACGATTATGTGAAGCCGCTTGTGTCCTGAATGAAACCTTTGGTTCCGTCACGATTGGGCATTTGGAGCGCTATATTACCGATAGTGCATTTGAGCAAGGTTGGCGGCCTGACCTCTCTCATGTTAGGGATACAGGTAAACGAGTCGCGATTATCGGCGCGGGCCCTGCGGGTCTTTCCTGTGCCGATGTGTTGGCTCGTCACGGCGTTCAAGCAATAGTATTTGATAAACATCCTGAAATCGGTGGGTTACTCACTTTTGGTATACCCGCATTTAAGTTAGAAAAGCAGATAATGCAGCACCGACGACGGATTTTTGAAGAAATGGGGATTATCTTTAAACTTAATACTGAGATTGGACAACATATCCCGTTAGAAACGTTACTCAATGAGTTTGATGCGATTTTTATTGGAACCGGCACCCATCATCCAGTTTCAGGCAATCTCCTCAACGAAGATGCCATAGGCGTTTATCAAGCGCTTCCTTATTTAGTGGGTAATGCACGTCACTTATTAGGTTACGCCGACGATCCCCAATACCCTTACGTATCACTAGCAAATAAGAATGTAATCGTGTTGGGCGCAGGAGATACCGCGATGGATTGTGTCCGCAGCGCTATCCGCCAAGGCGCAAGCAAAGTCAGTTGTATCTACCGCCGAGGCGCTTCGGAAATGCCTGCAACACCGCGAGAAGTCTTACACGCTCAAGAAGAAGGCGTACAGTTCCATTTTCACTTACAACCCATTGGGATTAACACCGATGTCGAGGGACAAGTTGTCGGTATCCATTTCGCTAGCACATTATCGAATTCCACAGAATCGGAAGAAATTACACATTCTGCCGATGTGGTCATTATTGCGTTTGGTTTTGAATCTGACGATATGCCGTGGATTAGCACACAAGCCATACAGCGCGATATGAGCGGTAGAATAGTGGCACCTCGTCATCATCATTATGCTTACCAGACTTCGCACTCTAAAATTTTTGCAGGGGGAGATGTAGTACACGGTTCTGATTTGGTGGTAACAGCGATTGCCGAAGGGCGTGGAGCCGCAGAAGGGATCATGAGTTTTCTTCGAGTATAAAAAAAGAGGAATTTCTTCCTCTTTTTAGCATTTACTATATCAGTCTTAGCTGCCACGATTTGTGCTTATTTCACAACCCGTAACGCTGGACGACCTTTCGGTGGCCTTGGTGGCTCATCGTCTGGGGATGAAGGTTCTTCTGTTTGAGTGGCTTCATCATGAACCAATACGATGTTGTCAGACAGTGCTTCATCAGTGCTGTTGTCTTCTCCATCAAAGTGCTCATCATAAGCCGCTTCAGGTTCAAACATCATTCCAGCGCCATTTTCACGCGCATATACCGCCATGATAGCCGCCATTGGAACATATACCTGACGAGGTACACCGCCGAATCGCGCATTAAACCGCACTTCTTCGTTGGTAATTTCAAAGTTACCCACTGCACGCGGGGCAACATTTAAAACAATTTGCCCATCACGCGCAAATTCCATTGGAACATTCACCATGGGAAGAGTGACATCAACCACCAAATGCGGAGTCATATCGTTATCCAGCAACCACTCATAGTGGGCGCGCAGCAGATAAGGGCGACGTGGTGTCATTGGTGCCATTTCCATCATCCGACTTAGCCTCGTGCTGACAGGCGCATTTCACGCTCTAATTCAGTTAATGATGCTAAAAATGCATCGCGCTCAAATACACGCTGCATGTACATCTGTAAATGTTTGCTGATTGCAGGCTTTAATTCGATACCTAAAACAGGTAAGCGCCATAATAGCGGTGCTAAATAGCAATCAACTAAGCTGAACTCATCACTCATAAAGAATGGCATTTCAGCCAGTACAGGTGAAACTGCAATCAGTTCTTCCGCTAATTGGCGACGAGCTGCATCTGCTTCTTGTGCTGTACCCTTCTCGATTTTAGCCATCAATGAGTACCAGTCTCTGCGAATACGATGCATCAGCTGACGGCTAGTACCACGAGCCACTGGGTAAACAGGCATTAATGGTGGATGAGGAAAACGCTCATCGAGGTATTCCATAATGATATCTGGATCATACAAAGTCAGGTCACGATCCACCAGCGTTGGAACACTTTGATATGGGTTAAGATCAATAAGGTCTTGAGGCATATGACCAGGCTCGACATGTTCAATCTCAACGCTAACACCTTTTTCAGCAAGCACAATACGTACTTGATGGCTAAAAATATCAGTTGGGCCTGAAAACAATGTCATTACCGAACGTTTATTAGGAGCAACAGCCATTAAAACCTCCAAATGATAAAAATAATGATCCTTAAATAAGGATTAATTCATTATTTTCATTTTTAAAATCCCATGTACTCAACCTTCAAGATCCATTTTGAAAGTCAGCACAACCCTCTCGCTTCATGAAAGCGAGAAATAATCAAATAAAAAACTGGGACATAGTCTAACAGATTTTGTACAGCTTAGGGGGCTAACCTAGAGAAAATCATCGGTTAATTTTATTAGAGAGGAATAAATTCATAAAAATCAGTGTTATTAGCCTTAAATTTTGAACAAACAAACATTAAAACCTTAAAGTTAACTCCATTGTTGATGGGTTATATTTCTACTGCATTTGAGATATGACACAAAAATAGAGTGGAATAATAAAATAATGTCTTCTGTCTGTCTTTATTTTAATTAAATAAGAATGGCTCAATATTTGATTTATTTTAGGCAATAAAAAACCCGCCATAAAGACGGGCTTTTTCATCAATTTTATGCCCAGAAGGCAATAAATTAACGTTTGGAGAACTGTGGACGACGACGTGCTTTACGCAGACCCACTTTCTTACGTTCAACAGAACGCGCATCACGGGTAACGAAACCAGCTTTACGCAGATCAGAACGAAGAGTCTCGTCATAAGCCATCAGTGCACGTGTAATACCGTGACGGATTGCGCCTGCCTGACCAGAGATACCACCACCTTTAACAGTGATGTACAGGTCCAGTTTTTCTAACATTTCAACCAGTTCTAACGGCTGACGAACTACCATGCGCGCAGTTTCGCGACCAAAGTATTGTTCCAGTGTACGTTGATTGATTGTGATGTTACCGCTACCCGGCTTAATAAAGACACGAGCAGATGAGCTTTTGCGGCGACCAGTGCCGTAGTATTGATTTTCAGCCATTGCTATAATCCCGATTAAATGTCAAGAACTTGCGGTTGTTGTGCCGCGTGGTTGTGCTCATTACCTGCGTAAACTTTCAGTTTACGGTACATTGCACGACCCAGAGGTCCTTTTGGCAACATGCCTTTAACCGCGATTTCAAGCACACGCTCAGGACTACGAGCAATCATCTCTTCGAAAGTTGCTTGCTTGATTCCACCAATATGGCCAGTGTGGCGATAGTAGATTTTGTCTTCGCGTTTTTTGCCGGTAACAGCAATTTTTTCTGCATTCAGAACGATGATGTAATCACCAGTATCCACGTGCGGAGTATATTCCGCTTTATGCTTACCGCGCAGACGGCTAGCAATTTCAGTTGCAAGACGGCCTAAAGTTTTGCCATCTGCATCAACAACATACCAGTCGCGTTTTACGGTCTCTGGTTTAGCTGTAAAAGTTTTCATTAAAACTTACCCAATATTGAAGTTACACGTTGTGTGAACACTCATGTTCGTAAAATATAGCGAGGTTCACGCGACTCATTGTCCAGCAAACCCACCCCTTCGAGCAGCCTAGCTGGCATTAATGCGTTATTTTTTGGGAAATAAAAAACAACGCCGTAACGTGGGGTCGCAAGATTATAGAGAAGTCAGCAACAAAAATCGACCCCAAATGCATTTTTTTTACGTTCAAATAAATAATTAGTGTCGCCTGTTCAAAAAGCACACATAAATCTAGAGAGAAAACGACGTCCTTGAGACTCATTTCCTCTTTGGCCTCTATGATAAATGCGGGATTTTCAAATATTCTTCACTTTGCATTTCTTGCAAGCGAGAAAGGCAGCGCTGATATTCAAACGCCAAAAGTTGCCCTTGATAAAGTGAATCCATCGGCACCTGTGCATTGATCATCAATTTTACCTTACGTTCATAGAACTCATCAATAAGCGCGAGAAAACGTCTGGCAGGATTTTCATCTTTCAGTCCCATCACAGGGACGTCATAGAGCAATACCGTATGATAACAATTTGAGAGGTAGATATAGTCGTTTTGGCTGCGAGGCTCTTCACATAAAACCTTAAAGCTGATTGCCAATACTCCTTCTGCGGAGCGAATTGCCTGCATTTTCCGATGATTAACTTCTAATACCGGATTTTGCTGACCTTCTTTACCTGCCAGTTTTACAAACACTTCATCTAAATGATGGCGATTTTGTTCGTTTATTGGCGATAAAAATAGATGCGCTTGAGTCAGCGTACGCAAGCGATAGTCAATCCCCGCATCCACATTCATTACATCGCAATATTTTTTTATCTGTTCTATGGCTGGCAAAAAGCGAGCGCGTTGCAAACCGTTGCGATAAAGGTTGTCAGGGATGATGTTGGATGTCGCGACTAACGTGATGCCTCGCGCAAAGAGCCCTTCTAATAAGGTTCCTAGAATCATCGCATCAGTAATGTCCGAGACAAAAAACTCATCAAAACACAAAATATCCGTCTGTTTTTTAAATTCATCAGCGATAATGTCGAGCGGATTTTCCTGTCCTTGCAGCGCCATTAAGTCTTCCTGCACTTTCTTCATAAAGCGATGAAAGTGTAAACGCAATTTGCGCTCTCCCGGTAAACTGTCGTAGAACATGTCCATCAACCACGTTTTACCGCGACCTACGCCCCCCCACATATATAACCCCTGAACTGGCTCACAGGTTTTTGTGGATGATTTCCCTAACAAGCGCCCAAAGCGCTGTTTTAGACCGTTTGGTTTTTCATTTGGGAAGCAAGGCGTAGCGCTACAAAGTTGCTGATAAATCTTGTCTAATCGCTCTACGGCTTGTTTTTGTACGTCATCCGGCTGGAAATTGCCTTGCTCAAGAGCTTGTTGGTAACGCATGGTAGGGGTCATCGGTGACATCAACTCAGTGATCCTTAAAATTTTCGGTTTTTTTTACCGTTATATGATATACACTGCCTTTATTATAACCAGATTCTGTTAGCATTTAACTTTCGATTAACTATTCGGCATAGAGTAAGGAATTTCGCTTTATTATTCCACTCTTTAGCATTAACAGATTTGCTATTAGCAGGTATAGTTAGGGTAATCGAGCTAAATTTTGGCGACCATTTTCTGTGAATTTTGATTGAAGTAAACGAAGGAGTTAGCATGACTTGGGAGTATGCACTAATAGGATTAGTTGTTGGCTTTATCATCGGCGCATTGGTTGTGCGTTATGGCAATCCAAAACTTCGTCAACAAAAAACAGCACAGGCTGAATTAGACAAAAAAAGCACTGAGCTGGAAGAGTATCGTAAAGAACTCGTTAGCCATTTTGCTCGCAGCGCAGAGTTATTGGATAAAATGGCACGCGACTATCGCCAACTGTATCAACATATGGCGCAAAGCTCTTCCGAGTTAATGCCGGATATGCAAGATAACCCATTCCATTATCGTTTAACTGAATCTGAAGCCGATAATGACCAAGCACCGGTTAAAATGCCACCGAGAGATTACTCTGAAGGTGCTTCAGGGCTGTTCCGCCCTCTCGATGAAAAAGAGAAGTAATTTTTGATTATGCCACCAGTAGCGCCCGTTACTGGTGGTGTTATTTCCCTCACTGTATCATTCCAATTCCGAATAAAATCTTATAGTTAGTTTAGCTACTGTATAGAAGTTAGCGTTTCACCTAAACATCATGTAAATGGATGTAAAATTGTGGATAAGTACTATCCGCATAGGGAACTTTTCCGCATAATCCTTGGTCATAGTCATCAGTAAAATATTATTTGAGACCCCAAAATACCTCCGCCCATATGACCTTAGTGTACCGTTTATAGGTACCATTCATATGAGCTGATATTTTCTATTGAGAGAATCTACGGAATGATGAAAAGAAAAAATTTCTTTCTGACAGCAGTCGCAATGAGTTTAGGTTTAACCCTGTCCACGATCCCAGCAATCAGCAGCGCCGCCTTACCGGCCACATTACCGGCAACCGCACAAAGCCAAAACATGCCGAGTTTAGCGCCAATGCTGGAAAAAGTGCTGCCTGCCGTCGTGAATATCCATGTTTCAGGCACCCGTGTACAAAATCAACAGATTCCTGAAGAACTCAAATTCTTCTTTGGTCCAAATGCACCTTCACAACAACAAAGCGTGCGCCCATTTGAAGGTTTAGGTTCTGGTGTCATCATCGATGCGACACAAGGTTATGTTTTAACCAATAATCACGTTATTGATGGTGCCGACAAAATCCAAATTCAGCTCAATGACGGTCGTGAAATTGACGTTAAACTGATTGGTAAAGATCCACAAACTGACATTGCACTGTTAAAAATCAGCAATGCAAAAGATATCAAAAACCTCACCGCGGTTTCTATTGCGGACTCCGATAAACTGCGTGTTGGTGATTTTGCCGTCGCTGTTGGTAACCCATTCGGTTTAGGACAAACTGCCACATCCGGGATTATCTCTGCGTTAGGTCGTAGTGGATTAAATCTGGAAGGCTTAGAAAACTTTATCCAGACCGATGCCTCAATCAACCGTGGTAACTCTGGTGGTGCACTGGTTAACTTAAACGGTGAGCTGATTGGGATTAACACTGCAATTTTAGCACCGGGTGGCGGAAATATTGGCATCGGCTTTGCTATCCCGAGCAACATGGCGAAAAGCCTGAGTGAGCAGCTGATTAAACACGGTGAAGTTAAACGCGGAATTTTAGGTATTAAAGGTACAGAGATGAACTCTGATATCGCTAAAGCCTTCAATATCGATGCTCAGCGTGGCGCTTTCGTCAGTGAAGTGATTCCAAAATCGTCAGCGGCAAAAGCAGGCATCAAATCGGGTGACGTTTTAGTCTCTGTTGATGGTAAACGTATTAATAGCTTCGCTGAATTAAGAGCAAAAATTGGCACCAGCCAGTTAGGCAAAGAAATCACCCTTGGTCTGATCCGTTCAGGCAAACCAATGGAAGTGAAAGTAGTACTAGAAAGCGATGAAGGCTCTGCAACCAACGCGGAAAAACTGAGTGAATCCTTATTAGGCGCCACCATTTCCAATGCGGTTGTCAGCAATACCAAAGGGGTACAAGTTGACAGCGTAGCACCTAAGTCTCCGGCTGCTGCGGTTGGTTTAGCGAAAGGCGACCTGATCTTTGGCGTGAATGACACTCGCGTAGAAAGTATCGACCAATTCCGCAAAATCATCGATAGCAAACCACCAGTATTAGCGATGAAAGTGCTGCGTGGCGGTGAAACGCTCTACTTATTAATGAAAAACTAATTCATTAAGTTACCGCACATAAATCAATAAAACGGGTACAGTATCACTCTGCTGTACCCGTTTTTTTATGTTATGCTCAAAGTATCTCTCTGTCTGTCATTTCCATCATAGCGAACTTGGTAACCTTTAACATGGTCAAAAAGCTGCTTGTGTCTGTCCTACTTGGATTGGTCACTGCCTCAATCATTATTGTGGCTGTCCCCTCATTGCGCCCACAGGGACTGGCTGATTTACTGTATGGGAAAACCAATAGCGAGCCTGTAAGCTATAACAAGGCCGTACGCCGTGCCGCGCCTGCGGTGGTGTATGTCTATAGCAGCTCTAAAGGGAGTTTTTCCCAATCGGGTCGGGAATTACAATCTCTTGGATCAGGGGTGATATTAAGCGCTAATGGCTACATAGTGACCAATAAACATGTGGTGGATAACCCTGACCAAATCCTTGTTGCCCTACAAGATGGTGCGATTTTCGATGCACTTTTAGTCGGCTCAGACCCCTTAACTGACCTTGCAGTCTTGAAGATAGAGGCTGAAAATCTTCCCGTTATCCCAATTAATACTAAGCGCATCACCCATGTTGGGGATGTGGTTTTAGCCATTGGAAACCCTTATAACCTTGGACAAACAGTCACCCAAGGGATTATAAGCGCGACGGGACGTGTCGGTTTAAGCTCCACACGTCGCCAAAATTTCCTACAAACCGATGCCTCGATTAACTCGGGTAACTCCGGTGGCGCCCTTATCAACACGGAAGGGGAATTGGTTGGCATAAACACCCTTTCATTCAGCGCAGGGCAAGGAGTCAGTTCCGAAGGATTGAGTTTTGCTATTCCAACCGCCCTAGCAACCAAAATCATGGAAAAACTGATCCGTGATGGTCGTGTCGTGCGAGGCTACATCGGCATTACGGCTCGTGAATTACCGCAAATTCGCACAAATACAAATAATATCAACCAAATTCAAGGGTTAAGGGTTTTCCAAGTTTCAGCCAATGGACCTGCTGCAAAATCAGGCATTGAGCAAGGGGATGTTATCTTATCCTTAGATGGAAAACCTGCCGTTTCTGCCGCAGAAACCATGGATTATGTCGCCGAAATTCGCCCCGGAACAAAAATTCCCGTTCAGATTTTACGTGATGGTAATGTGCAAAACATCGATATCGTGATTGAAGAACTTCCTGAAGGGCAAGCAAACTAACCCCTCAATTCTGCCCAGTCAAATCTTTCACCCAAAATAAGCCCAAAAAAAAAGGTTGTTCCGATAAAGAACAACCTTTTTTGTTTTTGCAATGATATCAACGCAATCTGGAATTAGTCTTCAGATTTAACGCGTTGAATATTAGCGCCTAACGCATTTAATTTCGCTTCAATATTTTCATATCCACGATCGATATGATAAATACGGTCAACTGTCGTTGTTCCACCCGCGATACAACCTGCAATCACTAAACTTGCTGACGCACGTAAATCTGTTGCCATCACTTGCGCACCAGTGAGCTTTTCAACACCATGGCACACAACGGTATTACTCTCGATATCCGCGTGCGCACCCATACGAATTAACTCAGGAATATGCATAAAACGGTTTTCGAAAATGGTTTCTGTGATAACACCGGTACCTTCAGCCACCAAGTTTAATAGGCTAAATTGCGCTTGCATATCAGTAGGGAAACCAGGATGTGGAGCTGTACGCAATGTAACCGCTTTTGGACGTTTACCATGCATATCTAGACTAATCCAATCTTCACCCGTTTGAACATCAGCCCCAGCTTCGCGTAATTTCGCTAGCACCGCATCCAGAGTGTCTGGACGTGCATTACGGCAAACTACTTTACCGCGAGAAACCGCTGCAGCAATTAAGAATGTACCTGTTTCAATACGATCTGGCAGAACGCGATACACACCACCACCTAAACGAGCCACTCCTTCAATGACAATACGGTCAGTTCCTGCACCAGTGATTTTCGCACCTAATGCATTTAAGAAATTAGCAGTATCTTCAATTTCAGGCTCACGAGCGGCGTTCTCGATGGAAGTGGTTCCTTCAGCAAGCGCAGCAGCTGTCATGATACTGATAGTGGCACCAACGCTTACTTTGTCCATCACGATGTCAGCGCCTTTCAGGCGACCATTCACCGTTGCCTTAACATAACCATCTTCAAGGACAATATTGGCACCTAACTTCTCTAACCCGCTAATATGTAAATCCACTGGACGAGCGCCAATGGCACAACCACCCGGTAGAGAAACTTCACCATGACCAAAGCGTGCAACCAGCGGCGCTAATGCCCAAATAGAGGCACGCATGGTTTTTACTAGATCATACGGTGCACAATATTCAGTCACATTGCTAGCATAAACAAAAATCGAACCATTACGCTCGATTTTGACGCCAAGTTGGCTGAGTAACTTAATTGTGGTGTCGATGTCTTTCAGTTTAGGGACATTCTGTAATTCAACTGGCTCTTCAGCCAGTAAAGCAGCGAACAGGATTGGCAGTGCGGCGTTTTTAGCGCCTGAAATAGAGACTTCACCCTCTAAGCGGGTTGGCCCTTTAACTAAAAATTTATCCATTCTGGTATTCTCGTGTGTCAGATTTTTACAAACTGTTCGCTTACATTTTCAAACTTATAGGCCGCTCAGCTTACGATCACGCTCCCACTGCGCTGGGGTATAAGCTTTGATTGAAAGCGCATGAATTCGATTGTCCGCAATATATTCCATTAACGGCGCATAGACTGCTTGCTGCTGTTTAACACGGCTCATGCCGTCAAAAAGGCTGCCAACAGCGATAACTTGAAAATGACTGCCATCGCCATTCACTATCACTTCATCCAGTGACAGCTTTTCCATTAAGACTTGTTTAATTTCGTTGGTATCCATAATGACTCAATTTTGTAATTAATTATGATAATAAATATAGCCATCTATCCTAAAGGATTCAGCTTAACACTTAAACTAAAGAAAACGCTTCTGGTGTATAAAAACACTCAGAAGCGCTATTTTTTACATAACTTGACTTAATCCATCAGCAGGGATTTTACCCCGTACAATTCCATCAAGGTATTCAAATTATCACTCACACCAACAATACCTAAATGGCTTTGTTGGGACTGATACTCACCTTTTAAGCGTACTAGCATTGCCAGTCCGGTAGAATCCACATGAGTTAAAGCAGAAACATCAACTTGCTCAACTTGGGTCAATAGTGTTTGGCGCTTGTCCCAAAATTCAACCAGAGAATCGCGATTTAAAATACCGGGAAAAGCCAATGTTTTGTTATTTTTCGTCCAAGATAACAGACTACTCATCTTAATTGTTCTCTTCTAACGTAATCGGCACCTGAGCACTACGTTGTAATTGAGCAGTCAATCCATCAATACCTTGCTTACGCAGAATATCACCCCACTCATTTTGCTTGGTGGTAATCATACTCACGCCTTCTGCAATCATGTCATACGCCTGCCAGTAACCTGTTTTACTGTTTTTACGCCATTGGAAATCCAAACGTACTGGAGGGCGACCATTAGTATCATTGATGGTCACACGGATAGCGACAATATTTTTGTCGCCAATCGGCTGCTCAGGAGCGATGGTATACGTTTGACCGTGATACATTGCCAGTGCTTGACCGTAAACTTGCTCAAGATAAGACTCAAATGCTTTAAAATACGCATCGCGCTGCGCTGGGGTAGCATCTTTATAATAAGTCCCTAATACCAACGCGCCCGCATATTTAATTTGCACATATGGCAGTAACTCTTCACGCACGATGGTACGTAAGTAATCTGGGTTTTGTTTGATTTGAGGCTGCTGTGCTTTTAAGCGATCGAAAGTTTTCGCTGCGGCTTCTTCCATAAGCTTATAAGGATTAGTTTGGTCAATCGCCATCGCAAATGGCGCAACCACTAACATAGCTATCATTATTAAACGTTTAAACATAATTCATTCCTTTTAAGTTCACAGGGAATTACAACTTAGTGAGCAACAGGCTCTGACGGTGCCGCAACATGAGCCTCTGGCGCAGCTGCAGAACCTTGGCTATCACCACTCTTATACAAGAATTGACCAATTAAATCTTCCAGTACCATTGCCGGTTTGGTGTCTTCTAAACGACTGCCATCTTTTAACATCGCAATCCCCATATCTTCATCATAAGGACCGATATTCATGGCGATATACTGTTCACCAAGCAGGCCTGAAGTACGAATTGATAGCGAGCTGGAATCAGGAATATTGTCATATTCGCTGAGTAAATCGATTTGAACGTCAGGAATATAGTTCTTTTTATCTAAAGAAATATTCGCAACCCGTCCCACGACAACGCCACCGACTTTGATTGGAGAGCCAACTTTTAAGCCACCCACGTTTTCAAAAGAGGCGGAAACTCGGTAAGTTGACTGACTACCAATCGATTGTAAATCCGCCACTTTTAAGCAGAGGAACACAATTGCGGCGATCGCCAGCAACATAAAACAACCCACCCATATTTCACTTTTTTTACTTTGCATGACTTAGTTCCCAAACATCAGTGCTGTCAGTACGAAATCTAACCCTAGAACCGATAATGATGCATGCACAACAGTTTTCGTCGTTGCACGGCTAATTCCTTCCGAGGTTGGAATCGCATCATAACCATTAAATAGTGCAATCCACGTTACCGTGATTGCAAAGACTAAACTCTTGATAAAACAGTTCACTAAATCGAGTCGCCACTCGACGGAGGACTGCATGGACGACCAGAAGAAACCGGGGTCAATCCCTTTCCAATCCACACCAACAATGGCTCCGCCAATAATACCTACGGCGACAAAAATCAGTGATAACAACGGCATGCTAATGAACCCAGCCCAAAATCTTGGGGCGACAACACGACGCAGAGGATCCACCGCCATCATTTCTAAACTCGAAATCTGCTCAGTAGCTTTCATCAAACCAATTTCTGCGGTTAATGCCGATCCAGCTCGCCCCGCAAACAACAGCGCGGTGACCACCGGTCCCAGTTCGCGTAATAGCGAAAGCGCTACCATCATGCCAAGACTGGCTTCTGCACTGAACGTCGTCAGTACCAAATAACCTTGTAAACCGAGCACCATCCCGATAAATAGACCAGACACCGCCACAATGAGCAGAGACTGAACCCCTACCGAATAAAGCTGTTTAACTAACAGCGGCCACTGCTTGCCAAACTCAGGTTTGCCAAATAGTGCACCAAATAATAAATAGCCTGCTCGACCAAAAGCCGCAAATGTTTCAATCCATCGACGTCCGAAGGCAGCAATCGCCTTAATTATCATGTTCATTTACCCTAATAAATCAGCCGAATAGTCATTGGCAGGAAAGCGGAATGGCACAGGACCATCAGCAATTCCATCCATAAACTGTCTGACGCGCGGATCTTGGTTCTCGCGTAACTCTTCCCCAGTTCCTTTCGCAATAACATGTTGCTGCGCCACAATATACGCTTTATCGGCAATACTTAGCACTTCAGGAACGTCATGGGAAACCACCACGCAGGTTACCCCTAACGCTTGGTTGAGTTCATCAATCAGTTTGACCAAAACTCCCATCGTAATCGGGTCTTGCCCCACAAACGGCTCATCAAACATAATCAGGTCAGGATCCAGAGCGATAGCTCTTGCCAGCGCCGCACGGCGAGCCATTCCACCTGAAAGTTCTGATGGCATTAATTTTGCGGCTCCGCGTAACCCCACCGCTTCTAATTTCATCATCACCGTCGTATGAATCAATGATTCCGGTAAATTCGTGTGCTCACGCAAAGGGAAAGCCACATTATTGAAAACGTCCATATCGGTAAACAAGGCACCGGATTGGAATAACATGCTCATTTTTTTACGCGATTGGTATAACTTAGAACGAGACAGCGCAGGAATATTATCCCCATCAAACCAGATTTCCCCTTCCTCTGGGCGCAGTTGCCCACCAATCAGTCTGAGCAATGTGGTTTTACCAATCCCTGAAGGCCCCATAATCGCAGTAATTTTACCACGAGGCACAGTTAGGTTAATATTTTCGAATATTTTCCTATTGCCCCGCGTAAATGACATGTTTTTGACTTCGATTAAGTTCTCTGTCTGTGCTTGCATCGTTTAATAGCTCGTTATAGGTCAAACTATGATTCTGCCTAAATAAATTCAGGGTTTTACAGAAACATAAACCAAATAGTATTAACTAATATTTTACCTAATTAATAGAAGATAGCTCTTAGAAATTTATATATCCAACCATAAGGGTAAGAGAATTAAAAAAATTTTTTTTGGGCATCGGTGCGGTTAATCCCTAAAAGGCTCTTTTGAGCTCAAATCGCTAATAAAGACTCATAACCATGACATTCATAAAAGCTTAGAGACAAAATACTTACTGATACTAAGTATTCGTTATACAATCCGATTTCTCTTTTTTGATCTAACCGAAACTTTGGATCCAACCGACACTTTTGATTCACCCGAAAACACACATGGAATTAGACATGTCAAATATCGATTTTCAGAAAGTAGGTAAAGAAGTTCTCCATATCGAACGCGAAGGTCTGAAAAACCTAGAACAATATATTAATCATGACTTTGATCTTGCTTGTCAGCAAATCTTTGCTTGTCAGGGAAAAGTGGTCGTTATGGGGATGGGGAAATCAGGGCATATTGGACGGAAAATTGCGGCGACGCTTGCCAGCACAGGAACGCCTTCATTTTTCGTGCATCCTGGGGAAGCTAGCCATGGCGATTTAGGGATGATCTCCAATAAAGACGTTGTATTAGCGATTTCGAACTCTGGTGAATCAGGAGAGATCTTAGCCCTACTGCCAGTGTTAAAGCGTATCAAAGTCCCACTGATCTGCATGACCAATAATCCAGACAGTAACATGGGCAAATATGCAGATATCCACTTATGCATAAAAGTACCACAAGAAGCCTGCCCGCTAGGTTTGGCACCGACAACAAGTACCACGGCAACATTAGTGATGGGTGATGCGTTAGCCATTGCATTATTAACCGCCCGCGGCTTTACAGCAGATGATTTTGCACTATCTCATCCAGGGGGCGCACTTGGGCGCAAACTTTTACTCTTAGTTCGTGATTTAATGAGTACCGGTGACGATGTCCCTCATATTCCAAAAAGTGCCACATTACGCGAAGCCCTTGTGGAAATTACCCGTAAAAAGCTGGGTATGACCGTCATTTGTGATGACGATATGAATATTCAAGGGATATTCACGGATGGGGATTTGCGCCGTATTTTTGATATGGGCATCGACCTTAATAATGCCAAAATTGCCGATTTAATGACGCCGGGCGGTATTCGAGTCGCGCCAGGTATGCTAGCTGTTGAAGCGCTGAACCTGATGCAATCTCGCCATGTCACGTCGTTATTAGTGGCAGATGGCGACCAATTAGTGGGTGTTCTCCATATGCACGACCTACTGCAAGCGGGTGTGGTATAAGTCGAAAGTATACATAAAGGAAATAGGATGAACCCTAATTATCAGAATACTTGCTATGGGTCTGTAGCAAATTCTGTGATAGAAAAAGCGACCAAAATTAAACTGCTTATCTGTGATGTCGATGGCGTGATGTCCGACGGTTTAATTTATATGGGGAATAATGGCGAAGAATTAAAAGCCTTTAATGTCCGCGATGGGTATGGCATTCGCTGCCTATTAACCTCAGGTATCGAAGTCGCTATTATCACCGGACGCAAAGCTAAATTGCTGGAAGACAGAGCCCAAACGTTAGGTATTACATATCTTTACCAAGGACAAAGCGATAAGCTTTTGGCGTATCGCGAACTGCTAGATAAACTACAACTAACAGAAGAGCAAACAGCTTACATTGGTGATGACCTCATTGACTGGCCCGTGATGGCAAAAGTTGGGTTATCCGTTGCGGTTGCTGATGCACACCCTTTGTTATTACCTAAAGCAGACTATGTAACACATATTGGTGGCGGAAAAGGGGCAGTACGTGAACTCTGCGACCTTATTCTGTTATCCCAAAATAAACTGGAAGAAGCTAAAGGCTTGTCGATTTAAAGAACAGATATCATTCATGAGCAACGCAAAAAAGTGGTTAATCACTGTTTTATCCCTCATTGTATTGGGGCTAATTGGTTGGAACTTTTCGGTTTACGATGACTCCAAACCATTAACAACCGAAATCAATGACGGGAAACCTAATTATCAAACTGATGATTCAGTAACTTTCGTCTATAATCCAGCGGGTGATTTAGCCTATAAACTCGCCGCGAGCAAAGTTGATAATTATACCGATGGGAAAATCACGTGGTTTACCAATCCGGTATTAACCACTTATAACGATGCGGGTACGCCGACTTGGACGGTGAAATCCATTAAGGCAAGATTAACCAAAGAGCGTGTGCTCTACCTATATAGCGATGTTCAAGTTGACAGTTTGACTCCTGAGCCTCAAATCCAGCGCATTACCACAGATAATGCGGTGGTCAATCTAGTCACACAAGATGTTTCATCTGACGATAAAGTTACCATTATCGGACACGGGCTAAATTCAACGGGCTTAAAAATGAAGGGGAACCTTCGTACAAGAACCGCTGAATTAATTGAAGATGTTAAAACTCACTATGAGTTACAACCAAAAGAGCAACACAATGAATCAAGTAACTAAGAAAAGTTTTATTCAAGGGGCTATTGCAAGTGCAATTTTGGCTCTTAGCCTACCGGCAATGGCACTGAAAACAGATACCCAACAACCGATGACCATTAATTCGGTTAAGCAATCTCTTGATTTAGAAAAAAATATCACCACATTTACTGATGACGTTGTTATCAAGCAAGGTTCCATTGATATTCGTGCCAACAAAGTTGTTGTGACTCGCCCAAGCAGCGATTCCGATAAAATCGTCATTGAAGCATTTGGTACGCCAGTGACTTTCTTCCAGTTACAAGATGATGGCAAACCAATTAAAGGTCACGCATCCAAAGCACGTTATGAAGTTGATCAGCAGCTGGTGACATTAACGGGTGATGCCTACCTTGAGCAGCTCGATAGTAATATCAAAGGCGATAAGATCACTTACGTCGTTCCAACGCAAAAAATGGAAGCGTTCAGCGATAAAGGCAAGCGCGTAACAACTGTCTTATTACCAGCCCAGTTACAAGAGAAAGGCCCAGCAGCGCAGGGTTCATCAACAAGTAAGAGTAAATAATTGTTATGGCAACACTAACCGCAGAGAATCTGGCGAAATCCTATAAAAAACGCAGCGTAGTCACTGACGTCAGCCTGGAAGTGAAATCAGGGGAAATCGTCGGTCTCTTAGGCCCTAACGGTGCGGGTAAAACGACCACTTTTTATATGGTAGTCGGCATTGTTCAGCGGGATGCTGGTAAAATTTTAATTGATGGTGAGGATATTAGCTTACTTCCTCTGCATGAGCGCGCTCGTCGTGGCATTGGCTATCTTCCTCAAGAAGCATCTATTTTCCGCCGCCTCAGTGTGTATGATAACCTGATGGCCGTGTTAGAAATTCGCCCTGACTTAACCTCAGAACAGCGCAAAGAGCGTGCTGAAGAGCTGATGGAGGAGTTCAGTATTACTCACCTGCGTGATAGCGTAGGTCAGTCACTGTCCGGTGGTGAGCGTCGTCGAGTGGAAATTGCACGCGCCCTCGCTGCTAATCCAAAATTTATCCTGTTAGATGAGCCGTTTGCAGGGGTTGATCCGATTTCCGTTTTGGATATCAAAAAAATCATCCAACACTTGCGTGACTATGGGCTTGGTGTGTTAATCACCGACCATAACGTCCGCGAAACTCTCGATGTTTGCGAGCGTGCTTACATTGTCAGCCAAGGGCACTTGATTGCTCACGGCTCACCAGAGATGATCCTTGAAAACGAGCAAGTGAAACGTGTTTATTTGGGTGAAGGCTTTAGACTGTAGTTTGTAGACTATCGCTTGTAGACTGTCGTTTGTAGTATTGCCTTGTTGGTTGTCATGACATTGGTTGTGTAGGTGGTAATGGAGAATAAAGCACATTCATGAAGCAAAGTTTGCAGCTCAGAATCAGTCAACAACTTGCAATGACACCTCAATTGCAACAGGCCATCCGCCTGTTGCAGTTATCCACACTTGAGCTTCAACAAGAAATTCAACTCGCACTTGAAACCAACCCTCTGCTTGAACAAGAAGAGTCATCCTCTGAGCAAGAGAACTTAGATAACCTAGGCAACGACACTGACAGCAGCGAAATCGATACCAAAGATGCCCTTGAAAACGCGGATATGCCCGATGAGCTTCCACTAGATGCTGATTGGGATGAAATCTATACAGCAGGTACCCCGTCGGGCACTAGCAACGACTACAGCTTAGATGAACTTCCTGTTTACCAAGGGGAAACTACCCAAACACTGCAAGATTATCTAATCTGGCAAGCGGATCTCACCCCGTTTACCGATACCGATCGCGCGATTGCGACTTCGATTATCGATTCAATTGATGATTCAGGCTATCTCACAAGCTCAATCAGTGAGATCCACGAAGGGATTGATGACCCCGATATCACCTTAGAAGAAGTCGTTGCCGTTTTAAAACGTATCCAGCATTTTGACCCATTAGGCGTGGCAGCTCAGGATCTCAAAGAGTGTTTGTTGATCCAGCTCTCTTTATACCCAAAAGAGACAATTGGTCTGCAAGAAGCTAGACTGATTATTAGCAATCATATTGATTTACTGGCAAATCGTGATTTTCGGCAACTGAGCAAACTGACCCGCTTAAAAGAAGATGCGCTGAAAACAGCAATTGACCTGATCCTTACGCTGAATCCCAAGCCAGGGCAGTCAATCAATACGGGTGAATCGGAATATGTTATTCCCGATGTGCTGGTGAAAAAAGTCGGTGGGCACTGGCAAGTTGAGTTAAATACAGATAGCATCCCTAAGTTAAGCATCAATAATCATTATGCTTCAATGGCAAATGATTCAGCCAGCGAAAGTGACACGCAATATATTCGCAGTCACTTGCAGGATGCGAAATGGCTGATTAAAAGCTTAGAGAGCCGCCATGAAACATTACTTAAAGTGGCGACCTGTATTGTTGAGCAACAACAAGAATTTTTTGAGTTAGGCGAAGAGTATATGAAACCAATGATTTTGGCAGACATTGCCTATCAGGTGGACATGCATGAATCGACTATCTCCCGTGTGACAACTCAAAAATTTCTGCATAGTCCACGAGGCATTTTTGAGTTGAAGTATTTTTTCTCCAGTCACGTCAGCACGGACACCGGAGGAGAAGCCTCCTCCACTGCGATTCGTGCGCTGGTGAAGAAGCTGGTTGCTGCGGAAAACCCAGCAAAACCATTGAGTGACAGTAAATTGACGAGTATGCTGGCAGAGCAAGGTATACAAGTTGCTCGTCGAACTGTTGCTAAGTATCGTGAGTCATTATCTATTCCGCCATCAAATCAACGTAAACAGTTGGTTTAACCCAATAATATAAGGAAGATTGTATGGAATTTCAGATTACTGGACACAATATTGAAGTTACACCGGCATTGCGCGAAACGGTTGAGAAAAAACTCAAGAAATTAGAGCAATTGTTTGATCGTATTAACAGTATCCAAGTTGTTCTGAAAGTGGAAAAAGTTCAGCAAATTGCTGAAGCCACCCTGCAACTCAACGGCGCAGAAATTCACGCATCAGCGGAAGACGACGATATGTACGCGGCACTTGATTTACTCCTTGATAAGCTGTCACGCCAATTAACCAAACATAAAGAAAAACTGAGACAACACTAATACATTTAGCCAGTCGTTGACTGATTAATGTTCTGAACCAGATGGTGGCATACATCATCTGGTTTTGTAGTCCTAAGTGAATAATAAAATGAATAGTGATATAGAAATCCAATTAAGCGATGTTTTATCCGCCAGTTGCACACGTAATAATTTAGTTTGCACCAGTAAGAAGAGAGCATTAGAAATTATTAGTGAGTTAGCGGCCGCCGAGTTGGGATTACCGGAAAATACGGTATTTGAAGCGTTACTAACCAGAGAAAAAGTTGGCACCACGGGTATTGGTGGTGGAATTGCAATCCCTCATGGCAAACTCAATGAAGGCGAAAGTGCACGCGCCGCTGGCGTATTTTTGCATTTAGAAGAGCCCATTGCGTTTGATGCGATTGATAACCAACCTGTTGATCTGCTTTTTGCATTACTTGTTCCATCGGATCAATGTAAAACTCACTTACATACGTTGTCTCTTATCGCTAAAAAATTAGCGGATAAAGCGTTCTGTAAGCGTCTGCGTAGTGCGCAAAGTGACGAAGAGTTATACCAGATCATCATTGAGTAAGTAATAACTGATATGTGTTGATGCCAGCCTAATGATATTGTTATGATTTCTTTCATTCGGCATCGTAAAACACCGCAAAATGCAAAATAGTCAGACGTGTTTGATCAATTAGAAATGTGTGATCAGTGAGAAATCGATCATTAAGATATAAATCCTTAAGAGACAGAAGGGAGTTAGCTCATGGTGCTGATGATTGTCAGCGGCCGTTCCGGTTCGGGAAAATCCGTTGCCCTACGCGCGCTGGAAGATATGGGTTTCTATTGTGTGGATAACCTGCCGGTAGTCTTACTGCCGGAATTGGCTAATTCACTTGCCGATCGCAATATTTCTGCGGCCGTGAGCATTGACGTGCGTAATATGCCCGACAATCCAGAAGTGTTTGAAGAAGCGATTGATAAACTGCCATCAACCTTCTCGCCACAACTGCTATTTCTGGATGCAGATCGCAACACATTAATTCGTCGTTACAGTGATACTCGTCGATTACACCCACTTTCAAGTAAAAATTTATCCTTAGAAAGTGCCATCGACGAAGAAAACGAGCTATTAGAACCGCTACGCTCCCGCGCTGACTTGGTCATTGATACCTCAGAAATGTCAGTGCACGAATTAGCGGAAATGCTCAGAACCCGCTTAATGGGCAAACGCGAGCGTGAGCTGACCATGGTGTTTGAGTCCTTCGGTTTCAAACACGGTATTCCAATTGATGCTGACTACGTTTTCGATGTGCGCTTTTTACCAAACCCACACTGGGATCCTAAACTGCGCCCAATGACCGGTTTAGATCGTCCCGTTGCGGCCTTCTTGGACAGACACACCGAGGTTCATAACTTTATTTACCAGACTCGTAGTTACTTAGAGTTATGGTTACCGATGTTAGAAACCAATAACCGCAGCTACCTCACCGTCGCCATCGGCTGTACGGGAGGGAAACACCGTTCGGTGTATGTGGCAGAACAGCTGGCTGATTATTTCCGCTCCCGAGGGAAAAACGTCCAGTCACGCCACAGAACGTTGGAAAAACGCAAGCAATGACCGTCAAAGCAACGATTACGCTAAAAAACCGCCTTGGTATGCATGCCAGACCAGCAATGCTTCTCTATGATTTAGTTAAACAATTTAACTCTAGAGTCATTTTAAAAAATGACAGCCAAATTGAGGCCGAGGCGGATAGCGTTATTGCGATGTTGATGTTAGACTCGGAACAAGGTAGTAAAATTGATATCGAGGTTAGCGGACCCGATGAAGATTTGGCGTTATCCGCAATCATTAAACTGTTTGAAAGTGGATTTGACGAAGAGTAGTCCAACTCATTGCGTCATTACATCTTAGCGAACAGAGCGATATACATGGTTTTACACGCATAGGCACCGAGTTCGTGATCCCGATCTCTTCCCTTTAACGCCTATAGCGCCTAATATTTTACATAATCTATTTTCTAGCAAACACCCCCTGCCTTCTGGGTGGGGGGTGTTTGCTTTGTACGTCCCTATTGGAGTGTGGTATGACAAAGCCAACAATTATTATCAATGATTTAGATGCAGAACGCTTAGATGCCCTGATGGAGCAAGCCGCTTATGCGGGTACGCCTGTTGCTGAAGCACTAAACGACGAATTAGACCGCGCAGATATCGTATCTCCACAAGAGATCCCTGCGGATGTGGTCACAATGAACAGCACTATTCGTTTCTTAGATTTAATCAGTAACGAAGAGCGCACACGCACATTGGTTTACCCTGCCTCTCTCAAAGATAGTGCAGAACAACTGTCCGTGATGGCGCCAATCGGTGCAGCTTTATTAGGTTTACATGTTAACGACGAAATTAGCTGGGCGCTGCCAAACGGCGTAGAAACCCGTGTTCGTGTGTTAGAGATTGTTTATCAACCTGAAGCGGCTGGCGAGTTCCATCGCTAGTTGCGATGCTCAACAAGAGAAAGAAGACTAGCCGAAAAAAGTTTCCATCAAGAAACTGTCGTTAGTCTTCAGGCGGTATTCAGGCACTCATTGAGTGCCTTTTTGCTATTTAGCGCTTATTATTCAACTAGAACTTACTGCCCTGCAATACTCATTTCAGGGATCAGCACAGAACCACACTGAATATTGCTGCGCGTTTCGATATCATCGGCGATAGTCACCATGTTCATCCACATATCCTTCAAATTACCTGCAATGGTAATTTCGCTCACAGGATACTGAATTTCGCCATTTTCTACCCAAAAACCGGATGCCCCACGGGAATAGTCCCCCGTAATTCCACTCACACCCTGTCCCATCAGCTCAGTGACTACTAAGCCGGTCCCCATTTGCTTCAACAAAGCATCAAACGATAAGCCTTGTCCTTCAATGCGCCAGTTATGAATCCCACCCGCATGACCTGTGCTTTGCAGCCCCAGTTTACGCGCAGAATAACTGGTCATCAGCCAGGTTTGCAGAACGCCATTTTCCACAATATTGCGTTCAGTAGTACGTACACCTTCACTGTCAAATGGGGATGAGGCTAAACCACCCATCAAATGCGGCTGCTCATTAATAGTTAACCAGCTTGGTAAAATTTGTTTGCCAAGGCTATCCATTAAGAATGATGATTTACGATAAATGCTGCTGCCACTGATAGCACCGACTAAATGACCAAATAACCCCGTCGCCACTTCTGAGGCAAAAATAACGGGAGCTTTCATGGTTGGCAATTTACGTGGCGATAAGCGAGATAATGTACGACGAACACACTCTTGACCTACCCACTCAGGGGATTTTAATGCCTGCATGCTGCGTGCGATGGTATACGCATAATCGCGCTCCATTTCACCATTTTGCTCGGCGATTACGCAGCTCGACATCGAATAACGGCTAGAACTGTAGCTCTTTAATAGACCTAGAGAGTTACCAAAGACACGGATACCATAGTGTCCATTGAAGCTACCGCCTTCCGTATTCACAATGCGTGAATCTGCATTTAATGCGGTCATTTCCGCAATTGATGCCAGCTTGATGGCTTCCTCAGGGGAAAGCTCTGTAGCTTGGAATAGGTTTAAATCCGGCGCATCAAATGCCAGTAATGATTTGTCAGCAGGGCCTGCACACGGGTCTTCAGAAGTATAAGACGCAATATCAATCGCGGCTTGAACTGTACGCTCAATGGCTTCGTCGCTTAAATCCGTTGAAGATGCACTGCCTTTGCGTTGTTTATGGTAAACCGTGATCCCGAGCGCCCCATCACTGTTAAATTCCACATTCTCCACATCACCTTGGCGCGTGCTCACGCTAATGCCGGTGCTTTTATTGACTGCAACTTCAGCGCCATCACAACGGCTTTTGGCGAATTCCAATGCGTGGGCGACGGCTTGTTCTAATTGTTTACGTTGTTCGGCAACTTGTTCAGTAACACTCATGCATTTTGTCCAATAAAGAGGGGAAAAGTGATTTTCTACCTCGACATATCAATGTCAGGTAGTCATAAGGGGGTTTTCCCAGTTACAATAGAGTTAATCTATAAATGTTAACACTCACAACGCCGTAAATCATGCTAATTACTCGTAATTACACGGCGGCGTTTAGTAAAAAGGAAAATCCCTATGGCCAAACAGCCTGAAGATTGGCTGGATGATATCCCAGCGCCCCAAGATGATGAGGACGATGAGATTATTTGGGTCAGCAAAAGCGAAATTAAACGCGATGCCGAGATCCTCAAAAAACTGGGGGCGGAACTTGTTGATTTAAGTAAAAGCGAGCTTGAGCGCATCCCATTAGACACTCAATTACTTGAGGCTATTGAATTAGCGCAAAAAATTAAACGTGAAGGTCGTCGTCGTCAATTACAACTTATCGGTAAACTACTACGTTCTCGTGAAGTTGAACCGATCACTGAAGCCCTTGATAAGCTGAAAAACCGCCATAACCAGCAAGTTGTTATTTTGCACAAGCTGGAAGATCTGCGTAACCGTTTATTAGCCGATGGCGATGAAGTCATTGAAGAAGTCGTTGCGCTATTCCCACAAACTGATCGCCAGCAACTGCGAGCATTAGTCCGTAATGCGAAGAAAGAGCGTGATGGAAATAAACCACCAAAAGCATTCCGCCAGATTTTCCAATATCTGAAAGAACTTTCTGATAGCAACTAATCATCTATTCCCCTATACCCACAGTGGTTTAGGGGAGTATTCTTAAAAACCCACCCCATTGTTGCTTGCGATACCAAATCGCACTATCATCTTCAACGTCATATTTTGACCCGTATTATCGCGGCTGCTGAACCACGATAAATTAATGAGGCAAATATGGATAACACCCGAAATAGAGCTTGGCGTCGAGCCAAAGATCGTATTAACAAATCACGCGACAATTTAAATTCACAAGAAACCCAATGTTTTACTCCAGAAAAAAACTGGAAGCATTTGTACCTTCGAAGTGAAAAATTGGCTCGTGCCACACAACTAGGCATTGATTATCCTCAAGTGAGTAACGCGTTACTAGCGCGACGTAGCCTTGAAGATATGCAAAATGACAAATGAACCTTTTATTCATCTGCAGTCGAAATCAATGGCGTAGCCCTACCGCTGAACAGATCTGGCGCAATCACCCGCGTTGGGTAACTCGTTCAGCGGGAACTAGCCGCAATGCCAAACGCCCCATCAATGTCAATCTCATTCGCTGGGCGGATGTTATTTTTGTGATGGAGCTGAAACATAAAAATCGGCTCATAGCCGATTTTTCTCGTTTACTTGAACATAAGCCCATCCATGTACTAGATATTCCCGACGACTACCTATATATGGATCCTGAGCTGATTCAACTATTTGAATCCTCTGTGCCGAGTTATCTAAAGTAAATAAATTCAAAATATTCAGATCCCCCTATGTGGTAAAAACATAGGGGGATTTTTTAATACCAAAATCGTAGAAGATTGAGTAATGCAGGAAGTCGAGTATAACCTTCTCTATCAAGAAAATGCCCAGCACTTTCCACCATCGTGACAGAGGTTTTTAATGCTTTTGCTAACTCAATTGAAGCATCAGGATCCACGACCCAATCATTGGAAGAGATAATCGAAGCTCGCTTATCCGTTATGCCAATCAGCTTATTATAATCCAATGAAAACTGAGTATGGTCAGCCAACTCAGACAACGAATCCAGCGAGCGATCAAACCCAGAAACTAGCACATAGCCGCCAATTTTAGCCCCTTCTGGCGCATTATTTTCCAGAAAGCGTAATACCGTAATGCACCCTAAACTGTGCCCAACTAAAATAGTATTTTCATCAAACTGAATATTGGCATCAAGTAAACATTGCTGCCATTTTTGCGGGTCAGGAGAATTTGATTCTGGTAATGCAGGTACATCAACCGTCGCCCCTACCGCTTCTAATTCATCTTTTAACCAGTTAAACCAATTATCATTCGGTGATGCTGTATAACCATGAACAATGATAACTTTTTTACCGTCCACTTAATCGTCCTCAATATTAATCGCCACAAAAAATGGCTAAACGCAGAATCATTTCGCAAATCTAGCATGGGGTTTGTGAAGCATCATTCTCATTATTCGTGATATCTATGAGAAAAATAAACGCTTCATCTAGCTCTTCTTCTGCTTCATTCATCAATTCAATCACCGATGAAAATTGCGTACGCTGAACCGCCTTTAAATGGCTAAAAATCAGCGTAACGGGTAACTCTATTTCCCCAGTAATCACATCCCATAACCCATCGAGATTATGGCCAAACCATTTAGGAAGCGAGAACTGTTGCTGAAATTGCCGATAAAATTCCTCAAGGCTATCTATTTCACGAAAATCAAAAACGACGGTCTTGCTCATCGCTATCCCCCAATCATTTAACTTGTTGGAACGTTTTATAATGGTCTGTACTAACGAAGATCATTCCATCAGAGGAATAGAGTAGACGGTCTGCACCACGATGCCCGCAACGATAATTTATATCAGCTTCAAACCACTGTCGCCCATCGGCAATAGGCAGGCCTTTTTCACGGTTAGAAAAGCGGTCGCCACCGATGGCTCTACCGGGCAAAACTTCACATAAATTCCCTTTTTTAGCATCCCAACCCGCTTCTCTTGCCTGTTTTTTTGTCATGTAAAATGCGGGGAGTTTTTGATATTTTTCCATAAAACTGACCACATTGTTCTGAGCGGTCAGCTGATCAATCGTTTTTGGCGTTTCACGCGGAGTTATCGCTTCGCGGGAAGGCGGTATGCTTTGTGTACTTGATATAGTTTGTGTGGTTGATGATGTACCAGAAGATGGTTCCGGTGCGCCCTGCTCTCCACCTTTAAAGTACAGGCTAACCGCAATCAAAATTGCCATTAACACTAAAGAAATAATACGCTTATTCATAACGCCTCAATTATTTTTGCTGTGCGGATAAATAATCGCCCCAGTCACATTCGTGACTAGGGCGAAAAATAAAAGACTATCTTAACGTGTGATTACGCGGTGCCACCCACGGTCATTTTATCGAGTTTCAGTGTCGGTTGCCCCACACCCACTGGCACGCTTTGCCCTTCTTTACCACAAACACCTACGCCTTTATCCAACGCCAGGTCATTACCTACCATGGAGATCTGCTGCATAGCTTCAACACCAGAACCAATCAAGGTCGCCCCCTTCACTGGTGAAGTAATTTTACCATTTTCAATTAAGTAAGCTTCAGAGGTTGAAAACACAAATTTACCCGATGTGATATCCACCTGACCACCACCGAAATTCGGCGCATACAACCCTTTTTCAACACTGGCAATAATCTCTTCCGGTGTTGATTCACCCGCTAACATATAGGTATTTGTCATGCGAGGCATTGGTAAATGAGCGTAAGATTCACGACGCGCATTCCCAGTTGGCGCCACTCCCATTAAACGCGCGTTATGTTTATCTTGAATATAGTTACGTAGAATTCCATTCTCAATCAACACATTGTATTGACCAGGAACCCCCTCATCATCAATCGCTAATGAACCGCGACGCCCTGCGATGGTTCCATCATCCACCACGGTACACAGGGAAGATGCGACTTGCTCTCCCATTTTTCCTGAGAAAACAGAGGTGCCACGACGGTTAAAGTCACCTTCTAGACCATGACCTACCGCTTCATGGAGTAGAACACCTGGCCAGCCTGCACCTAATACTACAGGCATCATGCCTGCAGGAGCGGCAACTGCAGATAAATTCACTAACGCCATGCGTACCGCTTCACGGGCATACTGCTCCGCGAGTACTTGCCCTTGATGGATTTCGAGGAAATATTCATAACCATAACGACCGCCGCTGCCGCTTGCTCCGCGTTCACGTTTGCCATCATGTTCCACCAGCACACTCACCGATAAACGCACCAGAGGGCGAATATCCGTTGCTAATGTGCCATCGGTGGCAGCGACTAACACTTGCTCATACACGCCAGTTAAGCTGGCATTCACTTCAATTACGCGAGGATCTTCAGCGCGCGCCACTTGGTCAACGCGATGCAGCAATTCAATTTTCTGCTCACGCGGTAAGCTACGCAAAGGATCCACTTCAGAATAGAGTTTTTTGTAGTCTACATTGGTTAAAATCTGTGACTTTCCAGAGCCTTGTTTAGTCACGATACTACGGGCTGCAGTGGTGCTTTGGGTTAGTGCCAGCAATGAAATTTGGTCTGCATAGGCAAAACCCGTTTTTTCACCCGTAATCGCTCGAACCCCAACACCTTGGTCAATATTGTAGGAGCCATCTTTAATGATTCGATCTTCTAAAACCCATGATTCATGGTAGCTAGACTGAAAAAAGAGATCCCCATAATCAACACGGCGCTCAGATAGCAGCCCTAAAATATCATACAGATTATCTTGACCAAGACCGTTGGCAGCCAGCAAATGTTCGCTGACAGAAGCTAAACTCATATTCGTTACTCTTATTTAGTTTATTTTTTAATCAATGATGTTAATTGTGGTCTAAAGCGGTTATGTTTCACCACTCGGATCTGTTCACGCATCACTTTTAAGCTGTCTGGCTGGACATTCACGACCAACGCGGAAACAGCATCCACATTCTTTTTCATCACCTTACCCCAGCCATCTACGGCGAGAGTATGTCCCCATGTACGACGCGTACCATGCACCCCAACTTGCGCTGGCGCTAAAACATAGCACTGGTTTTCAATCGCACGGGCTCTTAACAGTGGCTCCCAGTGAGCTTGTCCAGTATAACGAGTAAACGCCGCAGGGACGGAAATAATCTCCGCACCTTGTTCACGTAATGCTTGGAATAAGCCAGGGAAACGTAAATCATAACAAATGGTTAAACCTAAGCGACCTACTGGTGTATCAACCACAGTCAGGTGCTCACCACGTTGATAAATAACCGATTCGTTATACTCGCCTTGTTCATCTTCGATGTTCACATCAAACATATGAATTTTATCGTAACGCGCAGTGATATTCCCTTTCGCATCAAACAGTAAGCTACTACTGGTAATACGTTCAGGATCTTCACGGCTTATCAATGGCATTGACCCAATCAGGATCCACACATTGTAACGGATAGCCATCCCACGGATAGCGTCTTGTAATGGGCCATTACCTTCTGTTTCAGCCTGTTTACGATAGGTTGCAGCATCAGCAAATAGTAATGCATTTTCAGGAGTAAGAACTAACTGCACGGTATCAGGCAACTGTTTAATTTGCTGCTCTATCTGTGCCAAGTTGTGTTTTGTATTCTTACCACTACATAACTGCAAAAGTGCAACATTACCCGTTTTCATTACTCTTGAGTCTCCTTAAGCTGACGTAGTACTTCATCAATTTTAGGTTCATCCAGACTACCGCTTACGCGATAGCGAATAACCGAAATTTTACTCCACAACGGACCAAGGACCTTCGATGCCGCAAATACTGCCGCGCCCGCAAACGGGTTAATCACGAATGCGGTAGCTACACCTACTGTAGCAGAAATTTCAGGGGTAATGACCGCTTCCGCATTAATTTGGCGCTTAACAAGGTCAATATCCCCATTCAAGGCAATATCCGCGACTAATCCATCAATATAAAGATCCTTCGAGGTTAGAATACCTTGATTGATGACCGCATTGCCTTTAATCGAATCAAAGTTAAAGTCATTACTGAACGTATCCCGGAAATCTAATTGAAGTTTGCGCAATAATGCATCAAAACTGACTAGACGTAGTAACTGCCCAGCACGCCCGCCCCCCATATGGGCAATCGCACCTTTCCCTAATTTTGCTGACATTTTCCCATTCAGTGTCGCAACCTCAGGCTCCCAAGGAACCTGCGCCCAGTTCAGGTCAAATTCAATCGAATATGGAGAGTCGATAATCGGCACCAAGACACCAAAATAAGCGGCAGTTTCATCGAAAGCCTCGCCAGTTAGCGAGCCTGCAATCTCAGTTTTATTGCCATCATTACTGCGCCATAAGGCATCAAGCTTTAACTCACTGGCACTGTTTTTCAGTGAACCTGCGGTTAATTTTAAAGTGTGCTGCCCCACTGGCGTGACTTGCGCCGAGATTTCTCCCAGTTTTTGCCCACTCACCCAACACTCGGCACAATGGATGTTCACTTTAGGCCACTGACTAAAGTCGAATACTTCCGATGAAGGGGTCTTTTCGTTTGACGCTAGCGAACCTTCAGGATTGTAATACAGGTATTCAATATCCAGCGCCCATGGCTGCTGTTTCCAAATCTGTAGCTGCCCTTTTAGGTTTGCACTTTCTACATTAATTTGCTGTTCATCACGGTATAAATCATAAGAGAAGCTCAAATCTTTCCAACGCTGACCTGCCAAATAAACGGATGGCGCTTTAACCTCAAGGGTATCTGGGTAGCCAATTTGCCCCACATGTTCGCTGGCAGAAGAAGATAAAAAGCCACTCGCTAATTTCTCCCAATTGACATCTTCTACCGCAGGTAAATCCACTAAAATGGTCGAGCCGTTTGGTAATGCAGGAACCTGATTATTCCATGGGGCAATGTGAGCTTTTTGTAGTTTCAATGGCGAGCTGGTGAGCGACCACTGAGAATTAAAACCAAGACGCTGACCAATATCACCACCTACCGTTAATTGTTCCGTCGTGCCTTTTGCTTGAATATTCATCTTACCAAGCTGTTGCAGTAGTTCAGTATTCAGTGCAGGTAACTGGCTTTTTAGCTTATTTAATCCTGCGGCTACCTCAATCTGTAAGCCTGTCGCTTGCTTGGATGATTCTGGTAACGTGATATGAATTTGGCTTTTCCAATCACTCACGCCAGAGACTTTCCCTTTGATATCACTTGGCAGCATGGGAACTTTATTTAGCTCCCAATTTCCGCCAAGGTTAATATCCACCAAATAATCTTTCGGGCGCGTTAATGTCGTGAAATCCAAAGAAACTGGCTGTTCTAACCATTGCCCCGTGATGTTATCACTGACTAAATCCCCATTGGTAAATTTGAAGCTGCCAGTCAATCCATGCAATGTGCTATCGATTGGGCGTACAAACACATTATTTTTATTAAGATTGACTTGCCCTTTCGCGACAACATCTTTTCCAGCCGATAATGGAATAGCGAGATTAAGCTTACCGGTTACGGTGCCATCAATTTGTAGCTCATCCAGCGTATCGCCAAGGGAATGTTTGAGTGGTGTATGGGTGAAGTATTGTTGGATCTGTTTGCCCGTGCCACTCACTCCCGCATCGATATATAACATTTCATCGAAGTAATCATGAATTACTGCATCGAGATTTTCTGCCGTTGCATCCCCTAATTTCACCGAGTCCGTATGCATCGCTAAACTTGCGCGGCTAAAATCTAAATCGAGGTTTAAATCCAGTAATGCAGGCCATTGGTCATCGTATTCGAATGTGCCATCACGCAGCGGCACATACACTTGGAACTGCCCGTCATTTTTATAGTAAGGATAATGTGCGGGGTCGCCTTTATACACCAACGTCGCATTGTCTACATGTCCAGCAATGATCGCTTTGGTCAGATAATCCGCTAGCTCCTGTCCCATCAGCTTTTGAGGGAAATAGCGCCAAGCTTCCCCTGCATCATCGGTGCTGATCCCCGCTAAAATAGCCAAATCGGCAATATCATGCTGCTTCGCTTTCGCATAGCTAAAGTCGCCATTGGCTTTGACGGCCTTAGCTTGCAAATTCACACCGGAACTCCACAATTTGAATTCGCTGCTGTTATTGGTCCAATTTAATTTGCCGCTGGCGTTACTAATCTCAAAAGGTGCTTTAAATTCATCGCGATAATCCACGATACTATCTTTCAGCGAAAATGAGAGGATCCCTTGTTGAGCACCGCCAATAAGTACCCCTGAGAAATGGTTTACAGAAGGAAGCTCTTTCCATTTTTTCCAGCTAACATCCTGCCAGTCCATACTGATTTGCGTATGGTCTTCAGTGTCTTGCGTTAGGTCGAGAGCAAATTCCGAGACTAATCCCGTCGGTTGACGATGCTGCCAATCTTGCACTAATTCTGGCGTAACAAACGAGAATGTCGGCAAGACTTCACTTAGACGTTCTAGCTCAATATTTTTTGCGCGAATGCGCCAGTGATCTTTATTTTGATATTTTGCCGATGAAGGCAAATACAGAACGGAGACGCTCCCTTGCGGCCAGATATATTCATTGGTTTTCAGGGTATCTAGCTCAGGAATATTAAACAGCCAACCGTTACCTTGGCGCTTCATACGCACCAATAAATCATTCACTTGAAGATTTTGTGTGAGAGGCTCTTCCCCCCAGTTCGCTTCACCTTGACGTAGCTGGATCAGACCATTATCTATACGATTATTCTTGAGGGTGATCCACGATGATAAACTGAAGTTGGCGTCCCGCAGCCCCGTATTATCCCGTAACCACTTGCTGAGCCAAGGCTGCATATCAATGTTATCAGCCTGCAAATAGAATATGCCGTCACTGAGTACGCCGTTTTTATCCGACACATCCAGCTTCACTTGCAGATAACTATTTTGCTTATTTAGCGTTTCAAGGCTAACGAAACCTTGGGCGCGGTGGCGGGCATCTTGGTTAAGCCATGAAAGTTCAGGCAATAGTAACGTCATCTTTTGGTCTGATGGCGTCAAAAATGTCAATTGGCTATCTTTTAAAATAAAATGGTCAAACTGCCGTAAAAACAGGTCATCCACGCCATCATAGTTAGTGGTTTCATCTTCCGGTCCATCAAAACTCAGCGGGACTTTATAATCCACATTCAGTTGATAAAACGTCAAATCACGAAAACGCCAACGCAAAGATAATAGCGAATTCCAAATATCTAATTCGATAGTGATTTTGTTGACTTGTATATCGGTTATTGGGTTTTTGGCAACAACATCGGAAATGATAAGCTCGGGACCATAATAGCGCCAAGCCCCTTCAATCTGACCAATATCCAGTGAGATATCACTGTGATTTTCAACGTAAGTGATAATTTCTTGGCGATAATTATCAATATTGGGTAATAGAAAACGCAAACTGGTGAGTACCAACGCACACAGCAACAATACGGCAGCGGTTGTCACGAGTACGATACGTGGCAGTCGTTTCACCAGTTTCTCCTTCAAGCAGAATGCTACATCATGACGACATCAAAGCGTTCTTGGCTATATAACGGCTCAATCTGCACTTTAACTTGTTTCCCTACAAAGATTTCAACTTCCGCTAATGCGTGAGATTCATCCCCGGTCAACACATCCACCACCGCTTTTGATGCGTACACTAAGAATCTATCAGCATCGATTGTGCGGTGAACTCTCACAATTTCACGCAAAATTTCATAACATACGGTTTCAACCGATTTCACTGTACCACGGCCTTGGCAAGTTGGGCAGGTATCGCACAGCACATGCTCCAAGCTTTCACGGGTTCTTTTACGTGTCATCTCAACTAATCCTAGCTGAGAGAATCCATTAATGGTGGTTTTTACCTTATCTTTACTTAAAGCTTGTTCTAGTGAGGCTAACACACGGCGACGATGTTCAACATCAGACATATCGATAAAGTCGATGATAATAATACCACCGAGATTTCTTAATCGTAATTGGCGCGCAATGGCTTGAGTCGCTTCAACGTTGGTATTAAAGATAGTTTCTTCTAAATTACGGTGACCCACGAATGCGCCCGTATTGATATCGATGGTAGTCATCGCTTCCGTTTGGTCAATGATCAGATACCCGCCCGATTTCAATTCAACCTTTCTGTCCATCGCGCGTTGAATTTCATTTTCCACATCGAACAAGTCAAAGATAGGTTGATTGCCTTGGTATAGCTCAAGCTTCGCTGTCATTTCCGGCACATATTCCGCAATAAACTCTTCCAACTGCGTGTAGGTTAAACGAGAATCCACGCGAATACGGTCGAGGGATGCGCCAGCAAAGTCGCGAATGATACGGTATGCCAGTGAAAGCTCACCGTAAATTTTAGTACGCGTGACATTACGTTTTTTGCGTTCAATCACTTTCGCCCATAAGCGTTTTAAAAATGCAGCATCCTGTTTAACATCCTCTTCAGCCACACCTTCTGCGGCGGTACGAATGATAAACCCGCCGTTTTCATCGCAATATTGTGCGACACACTCTTTTAAACGCTCTCTTTCTTCTTCACTATCAATACGCTGAGATACACCAACATGGGAAGCTCCCGGCATGAAAACCAAGTAACGAGAAGGCAACGTAATGTCTGTGGTGAGTCTTGCGCCTTTGGTGCCAAGTGGGTCTTTAACCACTTGGACAATTAAATCTTGCCCTTGCTTCACTAGCTCAGCGATATCTCTAACATGAAAGTTTTTCTGCTCGTCACCCGCAATGCATTCGGTGTGAGGCATAATGTCCGAGGCGTGTAAAAAGGCTGCTTTATCCAGACCAATATCAACAAAGGCCGCCTGCATACCAGGTAAAACTCGGCTCACACGACCTTTGTAGATATTCCCTACTAGCCCTCTTTTCGCCTCTCGTTCGACATGTATTTCTTGTAAGATCCCACCATCAATATAAGCTACGCGCGTTTCAGATGGTGTTACGTTTACTAATAGTTCCGTAGTCATGAATTCCCCTTCCCATCACCTAACGCTAAAAATCGTTGTATTAATTCTTCTGTTTCGACCAATGGTAAGCCCACCACTGCATGATAGCTGCCATTAATGCATCGAATAAAACGTCCACCGAGACCTTGGATACCGTAAGCGCCCGCTTTATCCATTGGCTCGCCAGATTGTATATAATCCTGTATTTCCAGCAAAGATAACTCGCGGAATGTCACATCTGTCGTAATCAATGAGGTTAGAGTCTCATGCTTGTTCGACACAGCAATGGCGGTCATTACCTGATGTGTTTTACCAGAAAGGTCACTGAGGATTTGCTGAGCATGGACCGCGTCTCGCGGTTTTTCTAATATTTTACCGTCAAGAACCACAATAGTATCTGCACCCAAAACTGGATGATCCGCAGGAGCAATTGCTACACCCGCTCGGGATTTATCTCGCGCTAAGCGCTGGACATACGCCTGAGGCGATTCCCCTTCTTGCCATTTTTCTTCCACTTCGGGACGCAAGATTTCAAAGGAATAACCTAGCAGTTGGACTAATTCACGTCGTCTCGGTGAACCTGATGCAAGATAAATTAAGCTCATAAATTGTCATTCCAGTTATCATCAACGGCCACAATCTTAACATACTGAAAATTGGCGGCGAATTTTTCGTAACAGTAAAAATAACCATGGCCACAGAATACCATTCACCAAACTATTCCAGAATACTTGTGGGTGGAATAAGACTTGTGAGGAAAGGAATTCTGCCCAGAAAACAGCAAGGTCTTGCACCACCGTTAATGCAACAATAATCAAAGCTTGCTGCCACAGTGCCATGTTACGTAAAAGCTGATGCTTGTATGCCACGAGATAACAAATGATGCTGAAGGAGAGCGCATGTACGCCCAGAGCTGATCCTTGAATAGAATCGACAATAATTCCTAAAATAAAGCTGGTACCCACACTGACGCGATGCGGTAATGCCATTACCCAGTATATTAAAATCAGCAGTAACCATGATGGTCGGTAAAATGCCAATTGTTCAGGCCACGGCATTACCTGCAAAATCAGTGCAATAAAGAAAGATAGCCAGATAATGATGCGCCCATTACCGCGATACTCATCCATTATGATTTCCTCTCCACCCTTTCATCATACCGTTTCCCTCACTCTATCTTATGGCTGAGGTTGAGGCTGTGTAGGTTGCATGGACGGTGGTAATGGTGGTCCTTGAATCTCGCTTGGTGTTGGTAACACCTGCGGCAACACTTTCATTAAACGCTCATTTGCAGCCCGGTAAACATCGGATGGCTGTAATGGGGTTTTCGGATCACTTTCATTGCCCCACAGCAGGAGTAAATAACGTAGACGTTGTAACTCAGCACTTGGTCTTGCAGAGATGATAGTATAGGCACGTTGAGTATCATGCTTCACCGCTGAAACAACAGCAACAGGATACCCTTCAGGGAATCGTCCACCTAAGCCCGAAGTCACTAACACATCACCAACACGAATATCTGTATTTCCAGGAAGTGGCTCTAATTGCAGGTCATCCGCACATCCTGAGCCCGCAGCAATAACACGGATATCATTACGTAAGACTTGCACAGGCAATGCATGGGCAGTATCGCAAATTAATAAAACGCGGCTATTAAAATTACTGGTACCAACAACCTGACCTACCACGCCTTTATCGCTGATAACTGGCTGGCCTTCATAAACGCCGTCATTACTGCCTTTATCTATCACGACTTGGTCGCGATAAGGCGTGTTCGCACCTGAAATGACTTGCGTCACCATCATATGTTCATCTTGGCGTAATGGGGAACCTAACAGTTCGCGTAAACGGGCATTTTCTTGTTTGAGTTGCTCAAGCAGCAAGTTATCCGCTTTTTTTAATAATAGCTCTTGGCGTAGAGCTTTATTCTCAAACTGGAGCTGATCCCGCGTTGAAAGGGTGTCAGAGATATTATCAAGGAATTGACGTGGTCCGTTAGCTAAAAAATAGAATGGGCTAACCGCCGTGTCTAAATAATTACGGATTTTATTGAAAGGCTCAAATCGATGGTCAATCACCACCAGCACCAATGCAATTATCACTGCAATAAAAATGCGTAACTGTAGGGAAGGACCTCGCCTAAAAATTGGCTTCATGTATGGCTAAGTTTCGCTAATGGTCGGAGAATAAAAAAATAGTCAAAGCGACTGGAGCTAAAAAACTCCAGTCGCTTATGGCGTGATTTAGTCTTCGCTAAACAGGTCACCGCCGTGCATGTCAATCATCTCTAACGCTTTACCGCCGCCACGAGCAACGCAGGTTAAAGGATCTTCAGCAACGATGACCGGAATGCCAGTCTCTTCCATTAATAAACGATCTAAATTACGCAGAAGAGCACCACCACCCGTTAATACCATACCGCGCTCTGAAATATCAGATGCTAATTCTGGTGGGCACTGTTCTAACGCTAACATTACCGCACTCACGATACCGGTCAGTGGCTCTTGTAATGCTTCTAAAATTTCGTTGGAGTTCATTTTGAATCCGCGAGGTACACCTTCAGCCAAGTTACGACCGCGAACTTCAATTTCATAAACTTCATCAGTTGGGAAAGCAGAACCGATACCATGCTTGATACGCTCAGCTGTTGCTTCACCAATTAAGGAACCATAATTACGACGCACATAGTTGATGATTGACTCGTCAAAACGGTCACCACCAATGCGAACAGAAGAAGAGTAAACTACACCGTTCAGAGAGATAACAGCGACTTCAGTGGTACCACCACCGATATCGACAACCATGGAACCTGTCGCTTCAGAAACAGGTAAACCAGCACCGATTGCCGCTGCCATTGGCTCTTCAATTAGGAAAACTTCGCGGGCACCTGCACTTAATGCAGATTCACGGATAGCTTTACGCTCAACTTGAGTTGCACCAACAGGCACACAGACTAAAACACGAGGGCTTGGACGCAGGAAGCTGTTGCTATGAACTTGCTTGATAAAGTGTTGTAACATTTTTTCAGTTAAGAAAAAGTCTGCAATCACACCATCTTTCATTGGTCGAATTGCGGAAATGTTACCCGGTGTACGCCCCAGCATCTGTTTCGCTTCACCACCAACCGCAGCAACGCTTTTTGGCGAGCCCGCGCGATCCTGACGAATTGCAACTACAGAGGGTTCATTTAATTTGACGCCTTGTCCTTTGACATAAATGAGGGTATTGGCCGTACCCAAGTCAATCGACAGGTCATTAGAAAACATGCCACGAAATTTTTTAAACATAACGAAAGGATTATCCTGCAAGCTGGGGACGAATAAAAACCCGTCTACTCTACCAACCACTTGAAGCTGCCTCAAGGCGTAAATCAATCACTTCATAAATATGGTTAATTCATCTATTTTCACATACTAAAATCGTACATGCTTCTATAACAAAACGAAGCAGATAAAAACCCCGAAAATCACCCTTAATTCAAACGCCTTTGAAATTTTTCATCATTCGCGCACGAAAAATGGACAGCCCTCTGGTTGTTATATACTCCATCTTTACGTTCTTCCCAGTGTGACAAGCGATTACGTCTACAAGTTCAAATAAATTTTTTATATTTTAATTATTGCTATACATCTAGCTTTTTAACAACAAAATAAGTGAACTTAAATTTCGCTGATTCTATTATCAACTTTAAATTAAGCCATAACCATGTCGACACGCTGATGTATTAGTCAGAGTAGGACATTTTGCATGATAAAAGCCTAGTTATGCTAGAAAAAAATGCATTTTTACAAATTAATTACATAAGTAATAGCTTGAATACCATTCTGGCGTCAATGAAAACGATTTTACCTGTGTGTAAATTAAAAAAAACACTTATTTAATCATAAAATTAGGGGTGGATCATGAAAGCGCTCGTTTTACAGCAACAAGACGATAAAATCGTCCCAGAAATCCTCAATGTACCTACTGAGTCATTACCCGCAGGCGATGTCATCGTCGATATTCACTGGTCGACAATTAACTATAAAGATGCGCTAGCTATTAATGGAAAAGCAGGCGTTGTCCGTCAATATCCAATGGTACCCGGAATTGACTTTTCTGGCATCGTTCATCACAGTGAAGATCCCCGTTTTCATATTGGCCAACACGTATTATTAACAGGATGGGGAGTTGGCGAAACACACTGGGGTGGACTCGCCACACAAGCGAAAGTTCCCGCCGATTATTTAACGCCTCTTCCTGAAGCATTATCACTGAAACATGCCATGATCATCGGCACCGCTGGATTTACCGCCATGTTGTGCGTGAATGCCCTTGAAGATGCAGGGATCACTCCTGAAAGTGGAGAAATTGTAGTGAGCGGCGCCAGTGGTGGTGTTGGGAGTGTCGCAATCCAATTACTTTCTATATTGGGCTATCAAGTTGTGGTGATTTCAGGTCGCGCAGAAAATCACGACTATTTACTGAAAATTGGTGCGAAAAGCGTACTACCTCGCAGTGAATTTACTCATCCAGCCAAACCGCTTGATAAACAGCGTTGGGCAGGCGCTATCGATACGGTTGGTGGTGACGTGCTGGCCAATATCTTGGCGCAAGTGAACTATAATGGAGCTGTGGCTGCATGCGGGCTGGCTGGCGGGTTCTCACTGCCAACAACTGTTATGCCATTTATTTTGCGTAATATCCGTCTGCAAGGGGTCGATTCCGTTTACTACCCTGCGGCAAAACGCCAAAAAGTGTGGGAACGCTTAGCGCAACTCTTACCTGATGCGTTTTATGATCAAGTTAGCTGCGAGATTTCATTAGAAGAGTGTGTCGAACACGCAAAAAAACTCTTAAAAAACGAAGTCACTGGGCGTACCCTAGTAAACCTTCAAAATTAAATCATCAACACGCGTGATTGTGTCGCCACAATGTGGATTACGGCACAATTTATAAAATAAATTCGGGTAATTTCTCTGATAAGACCAGTATTTTGCTGCTATATGCAACGAAATAATTATAATGCTCTTCCTTGTCAGTGGAAAATCTATTTATTTTTATGATAAAAGATGACAAACCGTCGACATCGCGTTATGTTGTCGGATTATTGACATATCGTCGGAGTTAGCAACACAATGACAGAAGATACTCATATTTTGCTCCTTAACGGCCCGAACTTAAATATGCTGGGTTCCAGAGAACCTGAGAAATATGGGGCTCGACCGCTTTCTGAAATTGTATCGAACCTGATGCAAGAAGCAGAAAAATTAGGGGTGAAACTGAGCCATTTTCAGTCAAATGCAGAGCATGAACTTATCGATAGAATTCATGCAGCACAAGGTAATGTTGATTATATCCTAATCAACCCGGCCGCATTCACGCATACAAGTGTTGCTCTGCGTGATGCGCTATTAGCAGTTTGTATCCCATTTATCGAGATCCATCTGTCTAATATTTATGCTAGAGAACCCTTTCGTCATCACTCCTATTTCTCCGATATGTCCAATGGAGTTATTTGTGGTCTTGGCGCAGATGGTTACAGTTTTGCATTACAAGCCGCGGTTAATCGTGTGCGACTAATTAATTCAATTCAAATATAAGAGTACGGAATCATATCCATGGATATTCGTAAAATTAAAAAGCTGATCGAACTTGTTGAAGAATCTGGCATTTCTGAACTGGAAATTTCTGAAGGTGAAGAGTCAGTACGTATCAGTCGTGTATCACCAGCACCTCAAATGATGGCTGCACCTCAACAGTTCTACTCAGCACCAGTTGCTCAACAACCTGCATTAGCTAACGCGGTTGCTCCAGCACAAGAAGCAGCGGCTCCAGCAGCACCTGCGGCAGTTTCTGGTCACCAAGTTCGCTCACCAATGGTTGGTACTTTCTACCGCTCACCAAGCCCAGAAGCAAAACCATTCGTTGAAGTTGGTCAAACTGTCAAAGTTGGCGATCCTCTTTGCATCGTTGAAGCGATGAAAATGATGAACCAAATCGAAGCAGATAAAGCTGGTGTTGTTAAAGCTATTTTGTTGCAAAACGGTGATGCAATAGAATTTGACGAGCCATTAGTTGTCATCGAATAACGAGGCGTTTCCATGCTGGAAAAAATTGTTATCGCTAACCGTGGGGAAATTGCACTGCGAATTCTGCGTGCATGTAAAGAACTCGGCATCAAAACTGTTGCGGTTCACTCCACGGCAGATAGAGATTTAAAACACGTATTGCTGGCAGACGAAACTATTTGTATTGGTCCGGCTGCCTCAGCAAAAAGCTACTTGAATATCCCTGCTATCATTGCTGCGGCTGAAATTTCAGGCGCACAGGCGATTCACCCAGGATACGGTTTCCTGTCTGAAAACGCTGACTTTGCAGAACAAGTAGAACAATCAGGTTTCATTTTTATCGGCCCAAAAGCTGAAACTATCCGCCTAATGGGCGACAAAGTTTCTGCGATTAGCGCGATGAAAAAAGCAGGCGTTCCATGTGTACCAGGTTCTGATGGTCCATTGGGTAACGACACTGAAAAGAACAAAGCAATTGCTAAACGCATCGGCTTCCCAGTTATCATCAAAGCATCTGGTGGTGGTGGTGGTCGTGGTATGCGTGTGGTTCGTAATGAGAAAGATCTCGAATCTTCCATTAACCTGACCCGTGCAGAAGCAAAAGCCGCATTCAACAACGACATGGTTTACATGGAAAAATTCCTTGAAAACCCACGTCACGTTGAAATCCAAGTGATGGCAGATGGTCAAGGTCATGCTGTTTATTTAGCTGAACGTGACTGTTCAATGCAGCGCCGCCACCAAAAAGTGGTTGAAGAAGCACCAGCACCGGGGATCACCCCAGAAATTCGCCGTAATATCGGTGAACGCTGTGCAAAAGCCTGTATCGAAATCGGCTATCGTGGCGCTGGTACTTTTGAGTTCTTATTTGAAAACGGCGAATTCTATTTCATCGAAATGAACACCCGTATTCAGGTTGAGCACCCAGTGACCGAAATGATCACCGGTGTTGACTTAATCAAAGAACAACTGCGTGTCGCTTCTGGTTTACCGTTATCTGTGACTCAGGATCAGATCAATGTTCACGGTCATGCGATTGAATGTCGTATCAACGCAGAAGACCCGCATACATTCCTGCCTAGCCCAGGTAAAATCACTCGTTTCCACTCTCCGGGTGGCTTCGGTGTTCGTTGGGAATCTCATATTTACGCAGGCTACTCTGTACCTCCGTTCTATGACTCAATGATCGGTAAATTAATCACTTACGGTGAAACTCGTGAAATCGCGATTGCTCGTATGAAAAACGCGTTAAACGAACTGATCATCGATGGGATTAAAACCAACATCGAATTACAACAGATGATCATGAATGATGAAAACTTTGCCAAAGGTGGAACCAATATCCACTATTTGGAGAAAAAACTCGGTATTCAAGAATAATCCCCTGAATAATCGATATTTTCGTCATTAAAAATAAATACCGGAAAGTCAATTTCCGGTATTTTTTTGCCTATAAATGGCAGGATTATCGGTTTTATTACGCTATTTTTCACACTCCCCCTTCAGATTGTCGTACAATCCCCGATTATTTTTGTCAACATGAGGAGGAAAAGCGGATGGACAAACGTTTTCTTCAATCAAACAGGGAAGCTCGTTGGGCGCTATATCTGACTATTGCCTACATGATAGGTTGGGTACTTTGTGCTTATCTACCCAGTAACACACTTGGTGTTACCGGATTACCGTTATGGTTTGAATGGTCATGTCTGATTCTCCCTATCATCTTTATTTTGCTATGCATCATGATGGTTAAACTCGTATTCAAAGATATCTCGCTGGAGGAGAAAGATGCAGACTGAAGTTCTCCTGCCCTTAATCGGCTATCTGCTCCTCGTTTTTCTCCTTTCGCTCTACGCTTATAAAAAACGCACGAAAGGCGAATTTCTTAACGAGTATTTTCTAGGTAATCGCTCGATGGGCGGCTTTGTCTTAGCCATGACCATCACCGCAACCTACATCAGCGCTAGCTCCTTCATCGGAGGTCCCGGTGCCGCCTACAAATATGGGTTAGGCTGGGTACTCCTCGCCATGATCCAACTACCTGCGATCTGGCTCTCTTTGGGCGTACTTGGCAAAAAATTTGCTATCTTAGCTCGCCGCTATAATGCAGTTACCCTTAACGACATGCTCTACGCCCGTTACCAAAGTCGTTTTCTCGTTTGGTTTGCTAGCGTAAGTTTATTAGTCGCGTTCTTTGGGGCAATGACGGTGCAATTTATCGGTGGCGCACGACTACTCGAAACCGCAGCCGGCATTCCTTATACCTATGGATTGATGATTTTTGGTATCTCTATCGCGCTGTATACCGCGATTGGTGGTTTCCGAGCCAGTGTCCTCAACGATGCGTTGCAAGGGCTGGTCATGTTGCTTGGCACCGTTATTTTGCTGGTTGCCATTATCTACCATGCGGGAGGTTTACCTGCTGCCGTGGAAAAAATGCATGCTATCGACCCGAAACTGGTCTCCCCAGAAGGAGCCAACGATATCCTCAGCGGACCATTTATGGCCTCATTCTGGGTGCTAGTCTGTTTTGGGGTTATCGGATTACCGCACACTGCGGTGCGCTGTATCTCCTACAAAGACAGCAAAGCCGTTCATAAAGGTATTATTCTGGGCACCATCGTGATGGCCATCTTGATGTTTGGTATGCACTTCGCGGGTGCCTTGGGGCGTGCCATACTACCGGATTTAACCATTCCAGACCAAGTGATCCCGACCTTGATGGTTCAGGTTCTTCCACCATTTGCCGCGGGGATTTTCCTGGCAGCACCAATGGCCGCAATTATGTCCACCATTAACGCCCAGTTACTGCAATCTTCAGCGACGATCGTGAAAGATATCTACCTTAACGCCGCACCTGAGCAAATTAAAAATGAGAAAAAACTGGCGCGCATTTCCAGCTTCTCAACGTTAATTTTAGGGGCGCTATTATTGATTGCTGCGTGGAATCCACCACAAATGATTATCTGGCTGAATTTATTAGCTTTTGGTGGATTAGAAGCGGTATTCCTGTGGCCATTGGTTCTCGGATTATATTGGGAAAAAGCCAACGGCACTGGCGCCCTGAGCGGCATGATTGTTGGCGGTGTTTGCTACGCTATTTTCGCCTCATTTAAGATTGAAATTATGGGCTTCCACGCCATTGTGCCATCACTGTTCCTGAGCCTGATTGCCTTTTTGATTGGTAATCTTTTTGGCAAAAATCCAGTACAATCGGCACCAAATGAACAGGTAACTAGCACTCATTGATTTTGACTTTACCTAATGTAAATGAACAAATGCAATGCGCTAAATAATTCGCGTCATAGCTAGACGGCAAACGAGCTAATCCCTAGGAGCATACACAAGTATGTGACTAGGGTTAGTGAGCGCAGCCAACAACGCCATGGCGTGAAGAATGACGAGCATTTTAAAAGAGAAAAAACAATGCCTTGGATACAAATCAGACTAAACTCAAACGCAAAAGACGCAGAAGCCCTTGGCGATGAACTCATGGAAACAGGCTCCGTGTCCGTCACCTTCCAAGACAGCCACGACACACCTGTTTTCGAGCCACTTCCTGGAGAAACTCGCCTGTGGGGCGATACCGATGTTATCGGTCTATATGACGCTGAAACTGATATGAAATGGGTGGTCACTCAGTTAGAAAACAGCCCATTACTCGGCGCCGGCTTCGTTCATAAAATCGAACAAATTGAAGATAAAGATTGGGAGCGCGAATGGATGGATAACTTCCACCCAATGCGTTTCGGTCAACGTTTATGGATCTGCCCTAGCTGGCGCGATGTGCCAGATCCAACCGCGGTTAACGTAATGTTGGATCCTGGCTTAGCATTCGGTACGGGAACCCACCCGACGACGTCATTATGCCTTGAATGGCTGGATGGATTGGATCTTGAAGGCAAAACCGTTATCGATTTCGGTTGCGGATCAGGGATCTTAGCTATCGCAGCATTAAAGCTCGGTGCAGCGCGTGCGATCGGGATCGATATCGATCCACAAGCGATTCTTGCGAGCCGCGATAATGCGGAGCGTAATGGCGTCTCAGAGCGTCTGTCGCTCTATTTACCCAAAGACCAACCTCAAGACCTTCAAGCCGATGTTGTGGTCGCTAACATCCTTGCAGGCCCTTTACGTGAGCTTGCACCGATGATCAGTGTGCTACCGCGCGCCGGTGGCCATTTAGGCTTATCTGGCGTATTAGCCAGCCAAGCTGAAAGTGTTGCTGATGCTTATCGTGCCGACTTCAATATTGACCCTGTTGCAGAGAAAGATGAGTGGTGCCGTATCACTGGTGTCAAGCATTTTTAATGGGTTTGTGGTAAAAATCAAAGAATAATTTCTTTGAAATTAATTGCAGAATGGATTATCTTACAGCTCAAATATTGCTCAATAGCTGATGATAATCTGTTCTGCTCGAGAAGTGAGTCTTGGATATTCAAAGTAATCGTTATTTTTAGCGCCTGTTGTTAAAAAACACCTAACAACTTGTTAAATAACACTAATTTTATTATTTTATAAAAAGCAAGATAAAAAAGTTAGTGATAAATAACCGTTTGCTCAAAGTTTGTCCTTTCATATCTCGTAAAAAATGCGTAATATACGCGCCCTTGCAGTCACAGTATGACCCCCATTTAGTTATGCGAATCGGACAATATCAGTTGAGAAACTGTCTTATTGCTGCCCCCATGGCAGGCATCACAGATAAACCGTTTAGGTCCCTGTGTTATGCGATGGGTGCTGGAATGACGGTATCGGAGATGCTTTCTTCTAACCCACAAGTTTGGAAGACAGATAAATCGAGACTCAGGATGGTTCACCGCGATGAACTCGGGGTACGTTCCGTTCAAATAGCTGGCAATGATCCCGATGAAATGGCTGCTGCAGCTCAAATTAACGTTGAGAGCGGCGCTCAAATCATTGATATCAATATGGGCTGCCCAGCTAAGAAAGTGAATCGTAAGCTAGCAGGCTCAGCCTTACTGCGTTATCCGGAGATTGTAAAATCAATCCTAGAGACCGTTGTAAACGCTGTGGATGTGCCAGTCACACTGAAAATCCGCACAGGCTGGTCACCTGAAGAGCGTAACTGCATAGAGATTGCCCAATTGGCCGAAGATTGTGGTATTCAAGCCCTGACCATTCATGGCAGAACCAGAGCCTGTCTGTTCAACGGCGAAGCTGAATATGACAACATTCGGGCAGTTAAGCAGACTGTTTCCATTCCGGTTATTGCCAATGGCGACATTACTGACCCGCTAAAAGCCAGGGCTGTTTTAGACTACACAGGGGCGGATGCCTTGATGGTAGGACGAGCAGCTCAGGGAAGACCTTGGATCTTTCGGGAAATCCAACATTATCTGGACACAGGTGAAATATTGCCACCGATGCCAATGGCTGACGTGAAAAGCATTATGTTAGGGCATGTACGGGAACTGCACGACTTTTATGGTCAAGGCAAGGGAGCCCGTATAGCGCGCAAACATGTTTCTTGGTACTTACAAGAACATGCACCTGATGACCAGTTTCGGCGCTCCTTCAACGCCATTGAGGATGCCAGCGAACAGCTGGAGGTGTTGGAAGCATTTTTTGAAAATTTTTGCGTAAATAAAAGATAAGAGCTGACAGAACTATGTTCGAACAACGCGTAAATTCTGACGTACTAACCGTTGCTACTGTAAATTCACAAGATCAAGTAACTCAAAAACCGTTACGTGACTCAGTTAAGCAAGCACTGAAGAACTATTTTGCTCAATTAAATAATCAAGATGTTAACGATTTATATGAGCTGGTATTGGCTGAGGTAGAACAGCCTTTGTTGGACATGGTTATGCAATATACCCGTGGAAACCAGACCCGTGCAGCCCTGATGATGGGTATCAACCGCGGAACTCTGCGTAAGAAACTGAAAAAATACGGCATGAACTAATCCTAGTCGGTTAATGCAGTGTTTTTAGAAGCCCTTTCTGATTTTAGAAAGGGCTTTTTTTGTCCCTGTCGATCTGAACACGATCCCCCTATTTTTAATAATCACCCTTCTTTCTAATTCGCAAATCATATATTTTATAAATAAATTCATCTTGTTTTAATCCTAGCCTTTATTCATGAGCATTATCACAATTAATAAAATCCTCATTTTTATATCTTGCCATTTTCTATCTAGGTTTATAAATTCAAAAATCTTCTTGTTCTCATCAATGAAAACTAAAAGGACTTAAATGGTAACTATCGATTTAAGAAGTGATACGCTAACAAGGATAAATAAAGAGGACCTAAATAATATCAATTTTAATTATATTAGCGATGATTGTTATAATGAAGATATTTATGTCAAAAAACTAGAATCCTATATCTCAGAATTATTTAATAAAGAAAATGCGCTATTTATGCCATCAGGCACAATGAGCAATCAGATTGGTTTAAAAGTTTTATCCACTATAGGTGATGAAGTCATTACTGAAGTCGGCTACCACATTTGTTTTTTTGAATCATCCCAAACCTCAGCATTAAACGGCTTAATTATTAATAATGTTAAAACACAAAGTGGTATTTTAACTGAACAAGATGTTATTCAAGCAATTAATCATAAAGCTCGTTGGTCAAATTTATACTCTACTCCCAAAATCATTGCGATAGAAAGTAGCATCAGTACCTACGGTGGAATCGTATTCCCATTAGCAGAAATCAAGAAACTCAAGCAGCTATGTATTGAAAAAAACATGTCTCTGTTTTTAGATGGTGCCCGAGTATTAAATAGCTGCATCTCCCTTAATATTCCTCCGCAAGAATATACCAAAGATATCGATCTTCTCAATATCTGCCTATCAAAAGGCATTGGAGCGCCATTTGGTTCAGTGTTAGTAGGAAGTCAGCATCATATAGAAAACGCTAAACGATACCGAAAATGGTATGGTGGAGCGCTACATCAATCAGGATTACTGGCAGCTATTGCCTTAAATAAGCTGGAACATTATGACTCTCGGTTACACACCGATCACCAAAATGCAGTTCATCTCGCGTCTATTCTTTCACGTTATTTTCAACTCGCTTATCCAGTCGAAACTAATATCGTTATGATAAAAGTGCCAGATGCTGAGCACGTTGTTCAAAAGTTAAAAAGCCATGGGGTGTTAGCCACCGCTTGGACAGCTGATATTGTGCGTTTTGTCACTAGCAGCAATATTTCAGAGACAATGCTCTACCAACTTGAGCTATTATTAAAAAAAATAGAAAGCATACAATATGATAAATAAAATTATGACCACTCGATTTTTATCGGGTACCTCTTTTTACAGTTTTCTACCTTTTTTCTCCCTCTATCTTATTCACTATAAAAATATCAGTGAGAGTGAAACCGCAATTATTATTTTTGTCTTCCTTTTCATTAGCCGTGCCTTTTCTCTCTTCACCCACTTTATTATTGATTTTCTTAATTATAAAAAAACGCTATTTTTAAGCTATCTAATTTCCTCAATATCTATTATTTCACTCTATTTCATTTCAAATTTTTACCCAATTCTGTTATCTGCCGCATTGATTGGTGCGGGGTTTTCTATTGCGAATGTCAGTACCAGTTTATTTATTGCTGAAAATAATAATCACTCAGAAAGAGTGAAAAGTTTTTCAATCTTAAATGTCATTGTGAATATTTCGTCGGCAGTCGGTGGTGCTGTGGGCGAATGGTTTTATCATAGTTTTTATTCCGGAGTGATCTTTCTTCCTGCCGCCATTATGTTCATTGCTGCCCTGTACTCATTAACCTTAACGAATACAAAACATACTCAACCAACACAAAGCCAACAAACGAAAGCCTCTGCCAGCTTTTTAGAATGGGGGATTTTTCTCTGTTATAGCGCCATTCCTTTCTTTATGCTGGGGCTTGTATTCCGCAATTTGGCTTACTTATTTGAGCTAAATTATCAAAATGCTAGAGACTATATTACGGTTTCTTATCTATTCGCTTTGAATGCCTCTATGATCATTTTTTTGCAAATCAAAGTGACCCAATATATTGATAAACAGAAAAAATCCTATCAATCTATTATCTACAAATTCAGCCTTCTTCTGATTGCGAGCCTGCTTTTATTTTTAAACTTCAGCGCATTAATCACACTTTATTTGCTGATAATCCTATTTACCTTTAGCGAATTAATTTGGAGTCCCTATAACAACAGTTTAGCGATTGAAAAATGCCCGTTCACCCGTAAAAAACTCTCGTTATCTATTTGTATATTCTGTTGGGGATTAGCTGAGTCCCTTGGTGCTTATATTGGTATTATTGCTAATCACACTCAAATGCACACCTATATCCCTACTAGCCTACTTTTAATCCTCATTGTTCTATTCACCGCTGAATATTTTATCCATTTAAGGAGCACTGATGAAAACCATCCTATTTCTCGAATGTAATATCTCCGGTACTGGCGTCAGCGCCATCAAATTGGCAAAAGAGAGAGGTTATCACACGGTTTTATTCACCAAAGAACGTCATTATTATGCTCAACTGGCTGATAACCCAATGCTCTATATTGATGAAGTTGTGGAACTAAATACAGACTCCATGGCAGCGATTTTAAGCCATGCCCTGGACTATAACCTGTACGGTATCGTCGCTTTCGATGACTATCGATTAATCAATGCTGCCGCAGCATCCCACGCCTTCAATTTACCTTCGCCAAGTTTAATTGCCCTAACAGCCTGTCGTTACAAGCATCTGACTCGGCAGTATTTACACCAACATAATGCCAATTGTCGCTACAAAGTTGGCAATATCCATGACAAGTTTGACCTGAACAATATGCAGTTCCCTGTAGTGATAAAACCCTGCGATGACAGTGGTAGCAACCAAGTAACAATATGTTATTCAGAGGAAGATGCACTCACTGCTGTGCAGGCGTTATCTGAATTTCGGGTTAACCGTCGAGGATATCAGCTCTCCCCTCATTATCTTGTTGAAGAGTTCATTGAAGGGGATGAATACAGTGCAGAAGCTTACTGGGACTCTAAAGATAACGAGTGGACAATACTCGGTGTCACCAAAAAATACACCACATCAGGGCAATATGCTGTCGAAATTGGTCATGACTTTCCCGATGACACTCTTGATATCGAAAACATCACGAAAACGATCATAGCGTGGCTCACTCAAATCGGCTTATCCCACACCGTTGCTCACGTTGAATTCAAGCTTAGTCACAGTGAAATAAAACTCATTGAAATTAACCCCCGCGTTGCCGGGGGGATGATTGATACCCTTTGCTATCAATCAACAGGGTTTGATTTAGTTGAGTGCTACCTTTCTTTGCACGTCAAAGACATGGTGTACACCCCGAAACTCTGCGCCAATAAACAGTATACGTCGATTCGTTTTCTAACCTCAGAGAAACCAGGAACAATTATCGGGTTTCATGCCAATCCTCAATTAAGTGCCCCTCTACTGTTTAATTTTGTTCCCACGCCAATACATGTAACAACCTTGAAAGACAGCTACAGTCGACTGGGTTACGTAATAACAACCGCCTCTGAGCGGTATTTAGCAGGGAAGAAAGCGGAGAGTTGGCTTAATCATGTAAAACTCCTCTATAAATAAAAAAACCCAGTACAAACGCAAATTCATACTGAGTTTTGGCTTCTCAAACCGATGCAATGGTTGCCAATATTAGGCAACCGTCACTTCGGTAAAATTACGCTCATTATTTGTTAACTGAAATTTACTGACTGATTCCTGCAGCTCTTCAGTTTGATGTTCTAATGAACTTGCTGCTGTTGCCACTTGCTCAACTAAAGACGCATTTTGCTGTGTCACACTGTCCATTTGAGTGATGGCAACCCCCACCTGTGCGATACCTTTACTCTGCTCCTCCGAAGCTGTCGTGATTTGTTTCATAATCGCCGTCACCTCGTTGATCCCTTGCAGAATATTGCTCATTGTCGAGCCCATTTCATGAACTAAATGCGTGCCTTTTTCCACACACGAACTTGATTCCGCAATCAGCTTTTCAATTTCCATTGCCGCATCGGCACTGTGGCTAGCAAGCTTACGAACTTCGGCAGCAACCACCATAAATCCACGACCATGAACCCCTGCTCGCGCCGCTTCAATGGAGGCATTCAGTGCCAAAATATTGGTCTGGAAGCTGATGTCATTCATCATGCTGATGATGTCAGAGATTTTTTTGGCGCTCTGGGAGATCTCATCCATCGTGCTCACCACGGAATCAACAATCGCATCCCCTTGATTAGCCACTACAAAGGCCTCAGCGGCTAATTGGTTAGCTTGATGGGTATTTTCCACATTCAGTTGTACTGCAGCTGTAATTTGCTCCATACTCGCTGCGGTTTCTTCCAACGCTGCGGCTTGCTCTTCCGTTCGTGAGGAAAGGTCACTATTGCCGTTAGATATTTCTGTCGCACCACGATAAATACTTTCGCTACCATTGCGGATCGTCAACACCGCATCACGTAAACTGTTCTGCATCTCTTCTAACAGAGGAAAAAGTTTACCCACACAGTTACGACCAAATGGCTCGATTGGCTGGCTTAAATCCCCTTTCGCAATCTTATCGAAGTATTGACGTATCAGCTCCAGCGGTCGTTGCATCATCTTAGCGAGATAGCGGTCAGTGAAGATCAAAATCAGCAAACCAAAAATGGTCGCAATAATAATCACTATCCGCGTCATATTCATATGTTCATCAACTGCTTCTCGCGTGTGCTCAATCATCACATCCGCAGTTTGGTTAAACTGGGTGATAGCCGCGCCGAATGTGCGGCTCAATGCTGGCGTGACATTATGGGCATGTGCCAAATAAGCCGCCTTATCATCCCCCATGGAAATGGCTAATTGTGGTTTCACACCTTCATCTAGCAGCGCTTGCCAGCTATTAATCACTTGATCGGAAATGGCTTTATCCATCGGGCCTGGGGAAATTGACTTCATCTCCTCAAGATAACGCTCCATGTTCACAAGCGCGTCTTTGACTAAGGCGTAATCCCCTTCTTTGCCCTCATTTTTGGTTTCCATCACACGGGTTAAGCGAGTGACAAAACGAAAATATTGGTCATTGCCCTGACTGAGTACCGTCATCTGTTTCACCAGTTGTCGGTCAACATGGATACCATCAGAAATGCGCGATAAGGACCAACCGCTATACAGGCTTATGCCCCCAAGGTTTAGGCATAAAATGCCAAGTAGTACGAGCATCACAGCACGTATTGAATAATTTCGAAGTTTCTGCATGGAATTTCTCTTTTGATAAAATAAAATGATCTTTGTTTAATTTATCGGCGGTAAAAGAGAAAAATTTAATTATTTTCAATTGCTTTCTAACTTTTAGACATCAAAAAAAGCTCAAAATAATCCGATTAAAAATTGGCTTAATGATTGATTTTAGAGACATAATGCCTGTTTTTTATCCATGTAAGTTCTATTTTCATACAATTACCCTATCTTCCAGTTTGTGATTGACCTCCCAAAGTATTGCTCTGTTTCTGTAAGAAAACGCCATCATCAGGTTCTGTAAATATAAGCAAAAATCTGTTTTAGCTCTTGAGCTTCCCCCTACGGGAAGCTTTATGGTTCAGGGGTTCCATAAGAATTCAAATAAGAGAAATACAAACCTGCTTAAATTTCGCACCCTTATTTTTTATTTAAATAACAATGTCTTATTTTTGGAGTAATACTGATATGAAAAAATTGTTATTCACTGCACTATTTGCGGCGTCATTTTCCTCTGTTGCAGCAAGCCAAGTTGTTGACCTGTACAAAGAAGAAAGTTGCGGTTGCTGCCATCTTTGGGGTGAAGCAGTAAAAGCCGCAGGTTATGACGTAAAAATTCACGATGTCACCTATCAAGAGATCGATAAAATGAATCAAGAAGCCAATTTACCTAACTCATTACGCAGCTGCCATACCGCCAAAATTAATGGCAAGCTGGTTGTTGGTCACGTTCCTCTCGATAGCTTAGCGAAAATCAATACACTACCCGATGACGTTGCGGGTATTGCTGTCGGAGGCATGCCTGCAGGCAGTTTAGGAATGGAGCAACCAAGCGGATTTAAACAAGCCTATTCAGTGATGAGTTTTAAAAAGGATGGTAGCCAATCCGTATTTGCTCGTTATTAGTTTTCCATAAAAAAGGTACAGCAAACCCTCGCTGTACCTTTGGCAGTGATTACTGCATCTTAATTTGAAAAATTAACGGTATATCGGTAATACATTAAACTGCGCTAACAACTGACAAATAATACCAACAACACCAAAGGCTATAACTGCATAGATTAGCCCTTTGCCTCCCCACACTTTAAAGGTCGAGTTAGGGAAACGCTCTCTCACTTTTAATGCCATGACTGCCGGGCAAATAATTGCCCAGATACACGCCGCCATCCCCGCATAAGCAATCGCAATTAAGAAGCCATTTGGGAATAACATGCATAAAACTAGAGGAGGTATAAAACATAACAGTGCTGCTTTCATTCTGCCTGAAGAGTTATCATTAAAGTTTAGTGACGCCAGAATGTAGTCGAATAAACCAATCGCAACCCCTAAGAATGAACAAAATACAGCACTAATCGAGAACCATAATAAGAACGTCGCAATATGTGGGCTACTTAATACTGCATACAGTGACTCAATAAACGCATCGAGGTTTCCGCCTTTATTAATTATGGTGAGGAATTCTGTTCGAGGTAAATTTCCCATGGTGCCTAATATCCAAAGGAAATAGAGTATTAAAGCCAGTACACAACCAATCACACAACTTTTAACCACTTTACGTTCATTTTCATGATACAGCTTATACAAACTACAGACGTTACCGTGATAACCAAACGAAGTAATGGCATAAGGAATAATAATAAAGACAAATGGTAGTAAAGATAACTGACTATCTCCCACTGGAGATGTTAATAATAAATCAGTTTTTACAATTAAGAATAACCCTGAAAAAGCGAGAATAAATAAAACAATTTTAATAAATAAAAATAATGATGTTAATCGACTTGCAGCAATACCACTCCACCAAATACTTGCGCCCAACAGTAAAGTGAAGACAACAAATATCACTCTTAAGTTAACATCAAATCCATATATTGCCGACGCTTCTTTGATAACGGATCCGGCTGCAGAAATATAAGCATATATCAATATATATAAAACAAATATTAATGCTGCATTGGCAATATAGCAGGCCCATTTAGGTAATAATTCTTTAGAGATATAAAAATAGTTAGTGCCGGCTCCATATTTGGATATACATTCTAAAATATAGATCCCTGAGTGAAACATAAAGAAACAAACAATCAGTAATATTACAATCGAGTTAATAAACCAAGCCCCAGCCATAATTGTTGGCAAGCTAAACATACCTGCCCCGATCATGGCTCCGCCTAGCACAAAACCCCCTACCATTATGGAGGGTTCTTTCTTGGCTGCCGAATTGTTCATGTTGGTCACCTTAAAAATAAGGGATAAGGTTCCCGCATTGCACGGGAACCCGCAGAGCTGCCTATTACAGAACTACCTATTATTTGATAGGTTTTAATCTTGCAGTGAAGTGTCTTAATACTGGTGGCTCATATTCGAAATCTAAACCTTTCAGCGTTGCGAATTTATCTTTCAAGCCAATCAGAGCATCTGCAATGTAATCCATATGGTCGTTGGTATAAACACGTCGTGCGATAGTTAAACGCATGAATTCCATATCAGCATGTTTTTGTTTGCCCGTTTCAGGATCACGACCTAATAGGAATGAACCAATTTCAACAGCACGAACACCTGACTCTAAATACAGCGCGTTAATCACAGCTTGCGCAGGGAATTGGTCACCTGGGATCTGTGGAACCAGTTTTTTACAGTCCACGAATACAGCGTGTCCACCAGTAGGATACTGAATTGGAATACCGCCTTCACGTAAACGGTCACCCAGATATTTCACTTGACCGATACGATAATGCAGGTAATCTTCCCCAGCCCCTTCTTCTAAGCCTTGTACCATTGCCGCCATATCACGACCCGCTAAACCACCGTAGGTCACGAAGCCTTCCATTGGTACGCAGCGCTGTCTTGCCAACGTAAAGATTTTCTCGTCATTCTTAATACAGACCAGACCACCAATGTTTAACAGTGGGTCTTTTTTCGCTGACATAGTGAGCGCATCAGCATATTTATACATATCCAGAATGATTTCTTTAATTGTGGAATTTTTATATTTTGGATCACGCTCTTTGATGAAATATGCGTTTTCACAGAAACGTGCAGAGTCCATTACCACAAAGATATTATGCTGTTTTGCGATTTCATAAACTTCTTTCAAGTTATCCATCGCAACTGGCTGACCACCCGCACTGTTACAGGTAATGGTAGAAACAATTGCTACCACGTTTTCAGCACCATGTTTTGCAATATTATCTTTTAATTTTTGAATATCGAAATTACCTTTCCAATCATCATAAGTTTCTGAGTCATAGGCTTTTTCGGTAACAATGTTAATCGCTTTACAGCCATTTAATTCAACGTGAGCAGCAGTAGTATCAAAGTGGAAGTTAGAAATAAATACCGGCTTTTTCGCGCCGCCTTGTTCTTGTTTCACTTTCAGTAAAACAGGGAATAACATGTTCTCAGCACCACGACCTTGGTGAGCAGGAATAACATAGTCGTAGTCAAACATCTCTTTAACTTTATCTTTTAAATCATAATAGTTACGAGAACCCGCATACGCTTCATCACCTGTGATCATCGCTGCCCATTGGTGGTCGCTCATTGCGTTAGTACCAGAGTCCGTTAACAGGTCAATATATACAGCACTACTCGGTAACAAGAATGGGTTATAACCCGCCTCTTTTAATGCCGCTTCGCGTTCTTCTCTTGATGGAATACGGATATTTTCTACCATTTTAATACGGAACGGTTCTACGATTCTTTTAGCCATGATAATACCTTTAATTTTTCATTAAATAATAAAAACAGAAATTCGAACTTATAAAAATAAGCGAATAGATCTTAAGAGAGAGAAAAAAGAAAGGTTATTTGTGCGGAAAGAAAAAGGCTAAAGAAATATCAATATTGAACCATTTCTTCAAATAGAAGAAGCGCCTCGACATTAACAACTCACTTAGAAGAAACATACTATGGCTCCCATTAGCAAGGAATTAGTACAACCTTGAGTATGGTATATAACAATTCTTAGATAAATACAATAGCAATTGTCTATTATTTGTATCCGCATCACAAAAAGCTTTAAATCCTACTCCGCACTATGACTATGGTCACAATATTATTTATTTTAATCACTATTAAATAAACGTTAATAAATTGAGGTTATTTTATAATTAAATAATAGATAGTAATCTTAAACTTAATTTTTTAACGTTAAAAAGTCATTTAAAGTTGAATTTATTTTAATTAAGTAAAGCCTTATACAAAGGCTTTACTTTTAGTAAGGATTTTAACAATCTAAATATAACTATTGTTTTCCAAACAGTTTTTGAGTGTATTCTTTGGACTCTGCGCTTCGCTTACCATCCGCTTCAAAGTAACGGTCCACATAGCATTTTTGCTCGTTAATATCGCAGAAAATTCCATTGGCAAACGTCACGGCTGTTTTATCAAAATCGCCACCTTGCTCAATCGCTTTCGCTCGTTTATCACCTAGGTATTTTTTCGTTAGCGCAACAGAAACGCCCTCTTTGGCGCTAACGCACACATATTTATCGCATAACACATTCTTTTCTGGGGATTTTAATGCTGAAGTTGATTCTGCTGACGCCAACATTGGCAATGCTGCGATCGCAAACCCTACGAGACACACTGCTTTTAAGTTCATATAACGCCTTTTTTTGAGTAATAACACAACTGCAATACCACATTAGAGTTTTATTTTGTGGATAAATTCCCAGGCGTCATCACTATTTCATATTTACTGCTAACTCTATCCACTTAGTGCATAATTTTAACTTTTCATTAACACTTTCAATTGTTATTTATTGCAGAAAAGATGAGTGTATAAGCGGCAATTTAAATAATAAAAATACCTGCAACTCTGCATTCAACCCAACAAAGCACCCCATAAGAGAGTGATGTATGACAACAGAGACAGTCGCGATTAAATCTTTTGGCACCACAAAAACCACCTCGAAAGTGTTATTTATCTGCTGGATGAGCATTCTATTTGAAGGCTATGATGTTGGCGTGATGGGCGCTGTTCTTCCCACTCTCGCAGAATATAAACAGTGGAACCTCACCCCTTTAGAACTTGGCGCTCTCAGTAGCTACGCTTTAGTCGGAATGTTTTTTGGGGCATTTATTATCGGTACGCTGAGTGAACTTTACGGACGCCGCCGTATGCTTTTAGCCTGCGTCACACTCTTTTCATTGACGATGCTTGCCGCTGCCCTTGCCCCAACACCTTGGATGTTTGGGCTAATGCGTTTTATTGGTGGCATTGGACTCGGGGGTGTTATTCCCGTCGCAGCTGCGTTAACCATCGAATATTCTCCTGCTGAAAAACGTTCTTTTAACTATGGCATTATGTATTCCGGTTACTCATTGGGGATCCTCAGCGCAGCACTGGTCGCCATGTGGTTGCTAGAACAATTTGGATGGCGCAGTGTGATTGGCTTTGGCGCATTACCGCTTTTGTTAATTTGGCCAATGGCACGCATCTTGCCTGAATCCCTTGAATTTCTGACCCACAAAGGGCGCCACACCGAAGCACAATCTCTGGCGCAGAAATTAGAGGTTGAATATCAAGCTCCACCCGCACAGCAAAAACAGCAACCTCAACGTTTAAAAGAGATAGTCTCCGTAGTTTTTGCGTGGACACATTTGCGCGCAACCGCATGTTTCTGGATAGCGCTATTTTGCGGCATGTTGCTGGTGTATGGCTTAAATACGTGGCTACCGTCGATTATGCGCAAAGAAGGCTATAACTTAGGTTCCAGCCTAACTTTCCTTGTGGTATTTAGCTTAGCATCCGCATTGGGGGGCTTATTTTTAGGAAAAATTGCAGATAAACGCGGCGTTCGCGGTTCGGTTGCCTTTTTCTTCTTGCTCGGCGCAATAGGCATTGGCTGCATGGTTTTCAAACAAAATATCTATATTAACTATTTACTTGTAGCATTTGCTGGGGTCGGCAGTATTTCCGCAGCGCTGATTTTAACAGGCTACATCGCCAATTATTACCCATCAAAAGCCCGCGCTTCAGCGACCGGCTGGGCATTAAGTTTCTCTCGAATTGGTGCGATGACAGGGCCTATGTTTGGCGCGTATATCGCCAGTTTAGGGATAGCGACCAGCTGGAACTTTATCGCCTTTTCGGTAGTGGCAGTGATAGCAGCAACAGCCGTGATTTTACTACCACGAAAACGCCCATAGATAACCGAGTAGTTAGCAAATAGGGGCATATCGCCCCTATTCTATTTTGAAACTAATACTTTGAAATTAATACGCGAGACGATAATGCACCTTCTCGCCCGCGGTTAACTCTGGTGAGTCAGTGTAATTACTTGATAATTCGATGAATCCACGTAATTCAGGAATATATAATTTTTGATACCACTCTAACTCTGAACGGCGGTGCAATTGATTGCTGGCAAAATCAAGGATCAAACATTTCTGTCCGCTTCTCGCTGATTCCATCACCAGCAAGCCATCACCCCAGATAACCATATCTTGCAGATGGTTATAACCCGCTTCTTTGATCAGCTTAAAATTGCCACCTTGATACTGATAAAGGGAAAACAATCGGCGGGAAGGCTCCTGAGCCGCCAAATAAATATCCCCATTCTGATTCTGAACCGCCTCATTAATACGTATAGGCAACCATCGATGGCTCACCACGTTTTTCTGTACGATGTTCACCACCACTTCAAGAGACCCCATTTCGTTACCGTAGCTGTACCACACAATCACATTGCCATCATGAACCGCATAAGAAAATGTCGAATTATCCGCAATTTCTTCAGGATAAAAACGCTTCACAAGCTCGCGAGGATCCATTAAATATTGCCACGTAAGCCCTTTATCCGCGCTGGTGAAGATCTTTTGGTTGTCGATCAGGACATAAGGTTCCCCCTGACCACTTTGGTACATTTTCCCGGTAATTGCCGCATAAATGTATTCACCATACCCATCTTTCCAAGGCGTTAGAGGCGTAATCGAATTACCCGCTAAGTTCACAATTCGATACCCATCGCGCACCATTAAAAGGCACTGAGACTCTTCACACACCGCGTTATAAAAACTGTCGCTAAATTGCGTGATAAAACGCACGCCATCTTTATTGGCAAATAACACCTGATAACTATCTTCCTGTTCAGGCGAGAACAAATCTGACCGGTTGTAATAGTAGGATGAACGACCATTTTTCTGCGCAATAATCAGTGTGCCGTCTTTCGCAGGATACGTTTTGGCGTAATCATAATCCGCAATATAAGCATTGCTCTCTTGGCTGTTCTCTTTCCACTGCCATGACGTATCATTTCCACCAAATACCAGTATCAGTGTTGATCCTAAACACACCAAGAAAACGGCACCCGTCACCAGAAAACGCCAACTTAGAAATGGATTCATTAACGAACCTCCATGACATAAGTATCTTTACCTTGTTGGCGTCGTAATGCGCTCAGGACAGCTTGGGTTTGGTAATAGCCATTACCCCGTTTCGAAAACCGATAATACGCCGCCATACCAAGGGCAATTAAGAAACATATACCCAGGGTTATCGAGCTGGCAAAACCAATGAATATCAGGTCATTATCGAGTAAATACAGCCAATCCCAATAATCCCAGTGATTTCCCCTGTCGACAACATCGCTAATTGCTGTCGCGCCAAAAATCGCCAAGAATAGCGCCAAGATAATGCCCGTGATCCCCCACAACGCCAGATACAGACCACGTTCTTGCGCCATACCTCGAGCAGACAGCGTATAAGCTAAATTATCTTGGTGGTTATATAGGCCAAATACGACGCTCTCGGGAAAACCATCTTCAACTTTGGAGTGATAGACTTCTACCTCATCCCCTTGAGCGAGAAAAAAGCTGTGGTTATTAAAGAAAGGTTTTGAGCCATCTAACTTGAGGTTCAAATGGCTTTTATTCACTTGAAGCTCTATTTCATTGCGGGTGTATGTTCCCCCGCGATAATAATATTCAATCGTCTTGATACTCTTAATATTTACTTTGCCTTTTGTCACCTGTAATGAGGTTTCAGGGATAGGCTTTTGCTTTCGAGAATCTATTTTGAGCGGTTTGGGTTTCGGGTTTTTAATTCCCTCAATCTGAATCAGATTTTCGCCAGAAATTACCTGAAACTTGCCCACTATGACTAAATCTAATGCGCGTAAGATGGTTTTTCGTTTTCGGCTAAAAATAGTGAAGGTTTGTGAAATACACATCGACAACAGAACGGCACCCACAAAAGCCGCCATGCCTAATAATGACCCTAAAACAATTAACCATGTACTCTCTTCATCATTAAACACGCAAAAAAACGCGGGAATAAAAAGTGCAGCAAGCCCAAAAGATAGCAGGTACTGTTTTACTAACCCTTTGTCGAATTTAAGGTTTCTATCGGGTTCCAAACGTCCATGTTCTGGGTGATACACCCAATTAAGCCAATAGCTCCCATCATTCAGTTGTTCAGCAGAAATAATCAACGTATCGTCTTTATTCAATCGTTCCAAAAATATTTGGCTGTTTTCAAAATCTTCAGCATTGAAAAAAAACACCTTATCCGAAGTTATTAGCCTCACCATGCCCTCAGGTGAAACCTGTTTATAATCGCACTGAATTAGCTTAACGTGAAAATATTGAACACCCATCAATGATGCCTATTTGTTATAGTTAATTTAACATTATGATAATAAATAAAGGTATATTGCCCTAGTTAAACTTACCCTATAATAGAACAATTCAGATAATTACAGATTCAAAGCTATATCAGTTAAAAGCTGATAAATGCCTGTTTTACTCTTAAAATGCAACCAGGCTCTAGTAAAGGAAATAATTACTGCTAGACTGGCGCAGATGAGTTATTTTGAATACATTACATCCCAAGAAACCGTTATTTTATCCCTACCGTTAACCACAAATTTGAATAAACGCGATGACATCAAAACCGGCCTACAAGCAAATTCAATCTTACATTCTGCGGAGTATTGATTTAGGGATTTTCAAACCTGAAACTCAGATCCCCACTGAACTTGAGTTATGTGCCCAGTTTAATGTTAGCCGTATGACGGTAAATAAAGCGATTTCTGAACTCAGTCAAAAAGGCATCTTAAATCGGATTGCAGGAAAAGGGACTTTTGTCGCCACTCAAAAGCATGAGCTTCCCGTCACTAAAGCCTTTGATATTTTTGATGAAATTTCAGTTAGTGGGAATAAATATGCTGGTCACCAGTTACAGCTAAAAATCATCCCTGCCACCGCAGAAATTGCCCTACAACTTGGTGTCACAGAAGGCAGCGATATTGGCTACTGCAAAATGCTACATTTTGAAAATGACATTCCGCTGATGCTAGAAGAACGCTATGTAAATCATGGGATTGCCCCTGAATTTGTTCAGCAGCATTTTGGCAATAGTGAAACCCCAAGCGGCTATTTACAGCGCCATTTCCCTGTTAGTGAAATGGAGCACACCATTGAAGCAATTTTAGCCAATAAGCCTATCGCTCAGGCTTTATCCATCAAAGAACATGCTCCTTGTTTGCAGCTAAGTCGCCGCACATGGACGGGTAACACGTTGATCAGCTACGTCAATATGATCAGCGCAGGCTCACGCTATAAATTGAAATTACATTCCCGCATTGAGAATTAATCTTCAGCGCTAAGCCGTCATAAAATATAACAAGCATAAAAAATGGGGCACTCTGGCCCCAAAACGACTGATAAACAACTAAAATACCGTTCGATAATCTCCACATCACAGACATTACGTCAGGTATCAACACATCAACATCACAACAAACGATATCGTCACAATAAACTACATACCTTGATAAATAGGTCCTTCTCCCCCTTGAGGTGCTGTCCACGTAATATTTTGCAGAGGATCTTTAATATCACACGCTTTGCAATGCAGGCAGTTCTGTGCATTTATTTGCAGTTTCTCCTGCATCTGCTCACTCACTATTTCGTACACCCCCGCAGGGCAATATCGCGTTTCCGGTGAAGCATAAGTGGATAAATTCACGCGAATAGGAATTTCATTATCTTTTAAACGTAAGTGACAAGGCTGCTCTTCCGCATGGTTTGTATTGGATAAAAACACCGATGAAGGTTTATCAAATGACAACTTGCCATCCGGTTTTGGGTAGTGGATCGGCTGAAATTCACTGGCAGGTTTAAGCCCTTGGTGGTCATCCAGTTTGAGCTTCAGTGTCCAAGGGCTACGCCCCTTTAATAACCATTGCTCTGCTCCGAACATCAACGACCCCATAACTAATCCTTTTTTCATATACGGCTTGAAATTACGGGTCTGATAAAGCTCGTCATACAACCAGCTTTGTTCGAATTTTTGCTGAAATTGACGGGTAAATTCCACATAATCGACGACATCTTCGGCGAACGATTCAAATAAAGCCTCTGCCGCTAACATGCCGCTTTTCACCGCACAGTGGCTGCCTTTAATACGTGCTGCATTCAAAAAGCCCGCATCATCCCCAATTAATGCACCGCCAGGGAAGCTTAACTCTGGTAATGCGGGTAAGCCCCCCGCCACCATGGTACGCGCCCCATAACTCACACGCTCCCCCCCTTGCAAAAAAGCACTGAAGGCAGGATGGGTTTTCAAGCGCTGGAATTCATCGAATGGGGATAAATAAGGATTCTCATAATTTAGCCCTACCACCAGCCCCACCGCGACCAAGTTTTCTCCATAGTGGTAAGCAAATCCGCCCCCATAGGTTTGGTTATCCAGCGGCCAACCGATTGAATGTACCACTAGCCCCGCTTGATGTTGCTCTTTGGGAATTTGCCAAATTTCTTTGAGACCCAGTCCATAAGTCTGTTTACCGCGGTTTGCCGCTAAATCGAAGCGGGCAATTAACTGTTTACCCAGTTGCCCTCGGCATCCTTCCGCAAAGAAAGTCATTTTGGCTAACAGATTCATACCTGCTTGATACAAAGCCGTTGGGTTGCCCTGTTTGTCTAGCCCCATGTCGCCAGTGGTGACGCCAATAACCTGTCCTGCATCATCAAAAAGGATTTCGGTAGCCGCAAACCCTGGGAAAATATCGACACCGAGTTGCTCCGCTTCCGCTGCAAGTGCTGCGCTGACTTGCCCAAGGCTACCAATCACATTACCTTGGTTTTTCAGGCAAGTAGGTAACAAAGATAATGGCAACTTGCTGGTTTTATTTTCTTTGAGCCATAAAAAACGATCTTCACTGACGGAGGTGAGCGAAGCAGAAACGGTTTGCTGCCAGTCGGGTAATAACTCATTCAGTCCTCGGGGGTCGATCACCGCCCCCGATAAAATATGCGCCCCGACTTCGGCGCCTTTATCAATTAAGCAAACGCTGAGCTCCCGGTCTGTTTGTAACGAGAGTTGTTTAATGCGAATTGCCGCCGATAATCCTGCGGGCCCACCACCGACAATCAGGACATCAAACTCCATGGATTCTCGCGCACAAGACGTCGAAACATTCGCACTATTGTCGATAGTCATTTTGCTCTCTCCTACGCCAGCGCTTTATCGAATTCAGGTAAGATCTCAAACAGATCCCCCACAATGCCGTAGTCAGCCACTTGGAAAATAGGTGCTTCAGGATCGCTATTAATCGCGACGATCACTTTGCTCTCTTTCATGCCCGCAATATGTTGAATGGCACCGGAGATCCCAACCGCAATATACAGATCTGGCGCGACGATCTTGCCCGTTTGTCCTACTTGGTAATCATTTGGCACATACCCCGCATCCACTGCCGCACGGGAAGCTCCCACCGCAGCCCCTAATTTGTCGGCAATGGTTTCCAATAAAGCAAAATTCTCACCGGAACTTAAACCGCGTCCCCCCGAAATCACCACTTTGGCAGAGCTTAATTCCGCACGGCTCATCTGGGTTAATGACTGGCTAGTCAGCTCCGAAAGTTGAGTTAACTGCGTAACAGAAACGGGTTCTATCACCACCGGTGATTGGGTCGCAGTCGTCCCTGAAAATGCCGAGCTACGTACGGTGATCACCACTTGATTGCCATTGTTTTGCACCGTTGCCAATGCATTTCCAGCATAAATTGGGCGAACAAATGTTTGTGCATCTACCACTTGGATAATATCCGATATCTGAGAAACACCCAGCGTGGCAGCGACGCGAGGGGCAATATTTTTACCAAATGTGGTCGCTGGGAAGATAATGTGGCTATAGCCCTGCGCCACGGCAACCACCGCGCTTGTCATTGATTCTGCCAGCGCATTTTTGAGCGGTTCTGCATCGATGGTTATGACCTTTTCGACGCCGAGAATGGATGCCGCGGATTGTGCTACCGCAGCCACTTGGCTTCCCGCCACCAGCACATGCAGGCTTCCGCCCTGTGCAATGATTTCGCGTGCCGCCGTTATGCTGTTATAGGTTGAAGATTTAATGGTTTGGTTATCGTGCTCAACAACGACTAAAACGGATAATTGGCTCATGTTCAGGCTCCCTGTTAAATCACTTCTTTAGCTTGCAGTTCAGTCACTAACGTGGCGGCATCATTCAACATGGTGCACTGCCCAGAACGCTTTTTCGGCTCAGTCACGTTGACGATTTTTACTTGCCCTAATGGGCTAAAATTCAGTGTAGAAATATCGATGATGTCTAATGGTTTTTTCTTTGCCTTCATGATGTTAGGTAATGTGGCATAGCGAGGCTCATTTAAGCGCAAGTCTGTGGTCACAATCGCAGGCAATCCCATAGATAAGGTTTCTAAGCCACCATCGATTTCGCGAGTGACTTGCAGCTTCTCCCCCTCGACTATAATGTGCGAAGCAAAGGTGGCTTGCGCGCAACCCAATAGTGCCGCAAGCATCTGCCCAGTTTGGTTGCAATCATCATCAATGGCTTGCTTGCCGAGTAAAATTAAATCCGGTTGCTCCTGACTCACCACCTGCTGTAAAAGGCGGGCAATATCCAACGGCTCTAGCGCTATCTCAGCGGGTTTTTGAATCAAAATGGCTCGATCAGCGCCAATCGCCATCGCACTGCGCAGTGTATCTTGCGCCGTGGCTTCGCCGATGGAGACCGCCACCACTTCAGTGGCTTTGCCCGCTTCTTTTAAACGTACCGCCTCTTCTACCGCAATCTCATCAAAGGGGTTCATCGCCATTTTGACATTCGCCAGCTCCACTCCCGAGCCATCGGCTTTAACCCGCACTTTAACGTTATGGTCAATCACCCGTTTTACTGCGACTAAAATTTTCATAACTACTCCTATCGCGTACTTTGTTACGGCTATTTTTGAGTTGAGGGAGCCCATAGCAGTGAATATTTTCACTGCTAGGACGCCATCACTGACTATTTTTATCGTTGGAAAATTAAGATGTTACCTAAGAAATAAACCTTATTTGGTTTCTGGCAATATCAGGCTTGGCGCCACTGACATTGGCCAAATTTTTACCGCGACATAGTAGATGATACTGGTGGCAACTAAACCGACGATCCACGAAATATCCACGCCGCCCAAGCTATCAACCAGAGGTCCGGTGTAGAAACCGGTGGCAATAAATGGCATTTGGATCAATACGCCAACCACATAGGTGATGATCCCCACTTTGTTCCAGCGACCATAACGGCCATTCGGATTGGATAATTGCGGGACATCGTAGCGACCTTTCGTCACCCAGTAGTAATCCACTAAGTTAATCGCACTCCATGGCGTAAAGAACGCTAATAAAAACAGCAAGAAAGCCGAGAACAGTTTTAAGAATGAATGTTGCCCTGCCAGACCTAACGCCGTCGAAAAGCTCACCATAAGGATAATAAAGAACAGACGCTGACCACGGGAAATCTGATGCTTACCACGGAAACCACACCAAATCGCTGCCATCGACATAAAGCTACCGTAAGCATTCAGAGCCGTAATCGTCACTTTGCCAAAGAAAATACTGATATACAGCAGCGCTGCAATTAAGCCCGTGCTGCCTAAACCAACAATGTAGGAAACTTCATGACCCGCAAATTGATTGCCAGCAAGCGCTGCCGCAAACACCCCTAGGATCATCGAGGCTTGAGTCCCAATCACTGTCCCTGAACCTACGGCTAAAAATGCTTTGATGGTTGGAGTTTTGGTCGGTAAATAACGGGAGTAATCCGCCACATAAGGACCAAATGCAATCTGCCAAGAAGCCGACAGCGACATAGCTAATAGGAAATTCGTCCAGCTGAAATGACGATTCTCTAATAACACCGAAACATCATTCATATAGAACAGACGGAAGAATAGATAGAAGAAGGCGATAACGCCAACGACACTCGCCACTTTACCGAGAATATGGATGATGCGGTAACCGCAGATAGTGATACCGATGATCACAATCCCGAAAATCACGATCCCCATCCAATCACTGACGTTCAGTAATTGCCCCACCGCCTGCCCAGCTAATACTGTCCCACTGGCAGAAAATCCGACGTACATCATACAGACCAATAAAATCGGGATGACGGCACCATAAACCCCAAATTGCACGCGGCTGGAGATCATTTGCGGCAGACCCAGTTTCGGACCTTGTACTGCATGGAGCGCCATAACCGCGCCCCCCAATAATTGACCGATAAACAAGCCAATCAACGACCAAAATACATCCCCCCCCAACACAACCGCTAGGGCACCGGTGACGATTGCGGTGATTTGCAAGTTAGCCCCAAACCACAGCGTGAATTGGCTCGACAACGTCCCGTGTCGCTCAGATTCAGGAATATAGTCAATGGAACGTGCTTCGATAAGCGGAACATTATCTTGGCGAGACTGCTTTTGCCCGATGATATCGTTGGAAACTGTCATGGTAATTCCTCTTTAAGCAAGGCTGGCTTAAAGAATGGACCAATTAGTCGTCAGCAATGAATTCTCTATGTTGTGAGCACAGACATTTGACGTGATGCAGGTATGTTATTGTTTTATCTACCCGTCATTAATAATTGAAATACATTCTTAAACCTGATTGTTGTTGTGTTTTTAAGTCCATGATCCTGTTGTCAGGGTAGTGCTCCTGTTATTGCTTAGATACTCATAGCTGGAAAAACCCCGATAAGTCCTGTCTTACCTATCGGGTCGAACTCATCAAAATTAAGCGTCGAGAACGGCGCGCGAAATAATGATTTTTTGAATTTCTGACGTCCCTTCAAAGATACGCAAAATACGAGCATCTCGTACATAGCGCTCTAGGGGTAGATCGCGAATATAACCATACCCCCCATGCAGTTGCAGCGCGGCATCCGTCACAAAACCTGCGCATTCCGCCGCAAATAGTTTTGCGGTGGCAGATTGCAAACTAAAGCGCTGCCCAGAATCTCGCAGCTCCGCCGCGTTCCATGTCAGCATTCGTGCCGCTTCCAGCTGTGTATGCATATCGGCGATTTTCCATTGAGTCCCTTGATAGGCCGCCAGCGGCTTCTTACCAATTTGACGCTCTTTCACCCAGCCTAATGTGCTTTCCATGGCTGCACGAGCGATCCCCAATGACGTTGCCGCCACTTCCACACGACCTTTATCCAGTACTTCCATCGCCGTATGGAACCCTTTGCCCTCTTCTCCCAGCAATGCCGATTCAGGTAACCAGCAGTTGAGTGCTAATTCATAGATAGTGCTACCACGCACCCCCATGGTTTTTTCTGGGTGAGAAAATGCCACGCCTTCTGTTCCTTTCGGGATCATAAACGCGCTAATGCCACGAGCACCTGCTTCAACATCTGTTTTGGCGTACAGCACAATAAAATCCGCTTCTTTGGCATTGGTAATATAGTGTTTGTTACCGCGAATGCGCCAACCGCCATTTTCACGGGTTGCTGTCGTGCGCATATCCGCGGGGTTTGAACCTGCGGCGGGCTCTGTTAATCCAAACGCACCCAGTAATTCACCGCTTGCGGCTTTTGGTAACCAATAATTTTTTTGCTCTTCGGTTCCGCCAATCAGGATAGAATCAGTCGCTAAGAAATGGGCGGTCAATGCGGATGATGTCGAGGCGCAGGCAGCCGCCACAGCTTCAACAATCATGCTCATGGCAATACTGCCAATGCCAAAACCACCGTATTGCTCTGGTAAGTTGATTCCCCAGCAGCCCATTTCACCCAGTGCGGTTAAGCTTTCCGCACAGAAAATTTCTTCTTCGTCATAACGTTGAGCGTTCGCTTGCAGAATATCGCGACACACTTTCTCAACGGCCTCTACAATGGCGTATTCGGTTTCATTAATATCAAAACTCATTGCATCGTCTCCGCGCTTTTTATTGTTGTGGTTATGGTAGTAGCTGCCGATTTATAGCGTTCATTGCCTTCCCCAAGAGCAGGGGCTCTTTGGGTGACTTTCGGTTTCACACCATTAAAGAAAACCGGCTGAGAAATCAGAGGGGTACCGCCATCATTTAAGTGGGTTAATACCTGACGAACTTCGGCATGCTCGCTTTGCGTTGCTTGCTGTAAATTGTGAATCGGTGAGGCTGGAACCCCGGCATTCAGCAATAAGTCACACACTTCCTCGACACGCTTTGTTCCTGTCCAGCTTTCAATTTCTTGACGTAGCGCCGCTTGATTGATCGTACGAACTGGATCGCTCAAGTAACGCGCATCTTGGGATAACTCCGGTTTCCCCATACATTCACAGAAACGTTGGAACAGTTTTTCACTGGCAATCGCAATCACCACCAAACCATCTTTTGCTTGGTAAGTATCAAATGGCGTTGAAACAGGATGGCGATTACCCACTAAACTTGGCGCCTTGCCATTGGCAAATAAATTAGATAGTCCAGTAAGCTGCATACTGAGCAGCACATCCACCATGGCAACATCCAAATATTGCGCACCTTCACCATGACGTTCGCGAGCAAACAGTGCGCTGCTAATCGCCCATGAGGCAAATACGCCCGCACAGACATCCCCGATGGATTCACCGCTGCGCGTAGGACCCGACTCAGGGGAACCTGTCACGCTCATCAACCCAGACATAGCCTGTGCCACAATGTCATAAGCTGGGTAGCTCGCAAGGGGGCTGTTTTGCCCAAATCCTGAAATGCTGGCGTAGATAATGTTGGGATTAAGCTGTTTAACGCTGTCGAAATCGATCCCAAGACGCTTGGTGACGCCGGGGCGGAAGTTTTCCACCACCACATCACTCTCTTTGATCAATTGAAATAAAATCTGACGATCGCCATCGTCTTTAAGATCTAACTCAATGCTGCGTTTTCCGCGATTGATCAGCCCGTAATAAACACTTTCACCGTCAATAAAAGGACCAAGATGACGGCTATCATCACCATGATCAGGCACTTCGATTTTGATCACTTCTGCGCCCAAGTCTGCCATCATGCCCGTGCAGTAAGGCCCTGCGAGCACACGGCTTAAATCAATCACTTTGATCCCAGCTAGCGGTCCGTGTGGTTTTTGAGTCATTGCCGCATTCATCGTGAATTCCTTATGTGAGGCTAAAAGGTGCCGACTCCATAGAGCCGGCATTCGACATTACTTGACCATTGGCAAGTTAAGACCTTGCTGCTTCGCACAGTTAATGGCGATGTCATAACCGGCATCCGCATGGCGCATGACGCCAGTTGCAGGGTCGTTGTGCAGCACACGAGCAAGACGTTTGTCTGCGGCATCGGTACCATCACACACAATCACCACGCCAGCGTGTTGCGAGAAGCCCATTCCAACGCCGCCGCCGTGATGCAAGCTCACCCACGTCGCCCCGCCTGCGGTGTTCAACAGCGCATTAAGTAATGGCCAGTCAGAGACGGCATCAGAACCATCTTTCATGGATTCTGTTTCACGATGCGGGCTGGCAACTGAGCCAGAATCAAGATGGTCACGCCCAATCACGATAGGGCCTTTTAGCTCCCCATTTTTCACCATCTCGTTAAACGCGCGCCCCAATCTTTCCCTGTCTTTCAGTCCTACCCAGCAAATACGCGCCGGTAAACCTTGGAATGCAATACGCTCGCGCGCCATATCCAGCCAGTTATGAAGGTGTTTATCATCAGGGATCAGCTCTTTGACTTTTTGGTCGGTTTTGTAGATATCTTCTGGGTCACCCGACAGTGCCACCCAACGGAATGGACCAATCCCTTCGCAGAACAGCGGACGAATATATGCAGGCACAAATCCTGGGAAATCAAAGGCATTATTCACGCCTTCATCTTTGGCCATCTGGCGAATATTGTTGCCGTAGTCAAACGCTGCCGAGCCACGTTTTTGCATTTGCAGCATGGCATCCACCTGCACTGCCATGCTTTTCTTCGCGGCTTTCGTCACTTCAGCTGGCGCAGTTTGTTGCTTGTCACGCCACTGGGCTAATGTCCAACCTTGTGGCAAATAACCGTGTACAGGGTCATGGGCGCTAGTTTGGTCGGTGACTGAATCCGGCGTGATATTGCGTTTGACTAACTCGCTATATACATCCGCCGCATTGCCTAATAAACCCACGGAGACTGGCTTACCGCTCGCTTTGGCTTCTTCGATATAGCCCAACGCTTCATCTAGCGAAGTCGCTTTTTTGTCTACGTAACGGGTTCTTAAACGGAAATCGATACGGCTTTCATCGCACTCAACCGCAATCATGCTAAAGCCAGCCATGGTGGCCGCTAAAGGCTGCGCTCCCCCCATACCGCCTAAGCCGCCAGTTAGGATCCAACGCCCTGCTGGGTTGCCGTTAAAATGCTGTTTTGCCAGAGAAACGAAGGTTTCATAGGTTCCCTGTACAATCCCTTGTGAACCGATGTAGATCCATGAGCCGGCAGTCATTTGCCCGTACATCATCAAGCCTTTGCGATCTAATTCGTTGAAATGATCCCAATTTGCCCAGTGAGGAACAATGTTTGAGTTAGCAATTAAAACGCGTGGCGCGTCTACATGAGTGGGGAACACTCCGACTGGTTTACCGGATTGCACCAGCAGTGTTTGATCGTCTTCGAGGGTTTTTAAGACATCTAAAATTTTGTCGTAACATTCCCAGTCACGGGCTGCACGTCCAATGCCACCATACACCACCAAGCTTTGCGGATGCTCAGCAACATCTGGGTCTAAGTTATTTTGGATCATGCGGTAAACGGCTTCAGTCAGCCAGCTTTTGCAGCTCTTTTGGCTACCGTGCGGGGCACGGATCACGCGCGTTGAATCTGTACGGTTTAACATTCTTTTATCCCCTATCCATCCACTTTGTTTAACGCAAAATTAACAATTTAGGTTATTTATCATTGTTGAGTTAGTGGCTAACAGATCATTCCCACACCGTGGGAATCTTTGAATTTAACATTTAAATCAATTCATTAAATAAAAACAAAGAACGATTAAAAATGATCTTTTTGCCCTGTTTGCTTAGTTGATAATTAAATATATATACATTTAATTCACAAAGTATATACATTGAAATTTGAATTTTTGTCGCAACAGTGGAGAAGGGATGTGGAGAAAAGTTAGACAACAATAACTAGGATGCTGTTTCTACACAAAAACTTGTATATACATTTGATTTTCTATGCAGAAACAAGCAAATAACAAAAATGGGAGAAGCCTCACATTAAGCTGATAGCCGTTACAGGCGATACACGCGTTTCATACTTAACCTTCCGCATTCATCGCCACCAAATAAAACACCCCATAAATATCCGATATATTTTATGGGGTGTTTTTGCTTGATGATTGTTAACTGACGATACGGTTAAACTATCCGCCTAAATAAGCGCTGCGTACCGCTTCATTCGCCAGTAAGGCTTTTCCGGTATCTTCCAAAACAATATGCCCATTTTCTAGCACATACCCACGGTCAGCGAGTTTCAGTGCTTGGTTGGCATTTTGCTCCACCAAAAAGATGGTCATCCCCTCTTCCCGTAGCTGCAAAATGGTGTCAAATATTTGCATAATGATAATTGGCGCCAGCCCCAATGAAGGTTCATCCAATAACAGTAATTCAGGCTGACTCATCAGCGCCCGCCCAATGGCAAGCATCTGCTGCTCTCCACCGGACATGGTTCCTGAGCGCTGGCTACGACGTTCATGCAACCGTGGAAATAACGAATAAACCCGTTCAATACGCTCGAGATATTGGTGGCGATCCGCAAAAAAACCACCCATCGCTAGGTTTTCCTCAACGGTCATACGAGAAAATACCCGCCGACCTTCCGGCACTAGCGCAATGTCTTTGCGCATAATTTGTGGTGTCGGTAACTGAGTAATATCCGCTCCGCGATAAAGCACCTGACCTGAGGAGGCGCGAGGGTCGCCACATAACGTACTGAGTAACGTGGTTTTTCCTGCACCATTGGCACCAATCAGCGTGACAATCTCACCTTTTTGAATATTTAAGCTGACATCATGCAGCGCCTGTATTTTCCCATAATGGGTGGAAACTTGTTTAAATTCCAACATCAGTAAGCTTCTCCCAAGTAGGCTTTGATCACATCAGGATGCTGGCGAATTTCGTTTGGTGTTCCATTCGCCAGAGGTGTTCCTTGGTTCACCACATAAATTCGATCAGAAATGCCCATCACCAATTTCATATCATGCTCTATCAATAAGATAGAGACATTATGATGGGTTCTCAGCTCCGCAATTAGCTCATCCAGATCGTTAGTTTCCTTCGGGTTTAACCCTGCCGCTGGCTCATCCAACATCAAAATTTCAGGTCGCGTCACCATGCAACGGGCAATTTCTAGGCGACGCTGTTGACCATACGCCAGATTCCCCGCTTGGCGGTTAGCAAACTCAGAAAGATTGACCCGCTCTAGCCATTTCACCGCATTATCCACCGCTTCGGCTTCTGCTCGGCGAAATGCTGGCGTTTTCAGTAAGCCTGAGAAAATACCGCTTTTCAGATGTTGGTGCTGAGCCACTAATAAGTTTTCAATCACCGTCATCTCTTTGAATAAGCGAACATGCTGGAATGTACGGATCACCCCAAGGCGAGCAATAGCTTGACCCGGAAGCCCTTCAAGATGCTTGTCTCGATAGAGGATCGCCCCGCTCGTTGGCTTATAAAATCCAGTTAAACAGTTAAATATGGTGGTTTTTCCTGCACCATTGGGACCAATCAGTGAAACAATTTCCCCTTGGTTTAACGTCAACTCCACGTTGTTGACCGCAAGCAAACCACCAAAGCGCATGGTTAAGCCACTGACTTGCAATAACGGTACAGCCGAAGGCTGAATAGGCGTCGTCATGATCCGCCTCCCTGCACATTTTTCAGCTTCATTTGACGGCGCTGCATCGGCAATAAGCCTTGTGGGCGCCAGATCATCATCAGCACCATCAATGCCCCCAGCAGCAACATGCTGTATTCATTCAGATCGCGCATCATCTCCCTTGATACTACCAAGATGATCGCGGCTAAAATCACCGACATTTGCGATCCCATCCCACCCAGCACCACGATCGCCAGTACAAAGGCTGATTCAGCAAAAGTGAAGGATTCAGGGCTGATAAACCCTTGTCGTGCAGCAAATAATGCTCCGGCAAACCCTGCAAATGTTGCACTGATCGTAAAGGCGGTTAATTTAATGCGCGTCGGGCTTAAGCCTAATGATCGACACGCAATTTCATCTTCACGTAGCGCTTCCCACGCACGTCCTAATGGCATCCGTAACAAGCGGCTGATCACGATCAAGGTGATCACCACCAGCAACAGCGCCACAAAATAGAGGAAAATGATCCGGTCACCAGGGTTGTAATCTAACCCAAAGAAGTTATGGAATGTGTCCCAACCATCTTTAGCGGTACGGCTAAATTCTAAGCCAAAGAAAGTTGGTTTTGGCAGTTGGCTGATCCCGTTAGGGCCACCGGTGATCTCCGTATTATTTAATAATAAAATACGTACGATCTCCCCAAACCCAAGGGTGACGATCGCCAAATAGTCACCCCGTAACCTCAGCACAGGGAAACCTAATAAGAACCCAGCTAATGCTGCCGTTAAGCCGGCAATCGGTAAGCTTTCCCAGAAACCAAAATCATAATAGTGATTGAGTAAGCCAAAGGTGTAAGCGCCGATAGCGTAGAAGCCCGCATAGCCGAGTACCAATAATCCTGACAATCCAACTACGACGTTTAAGCCTAGCCCCAACATCACGTAGATCAGGGTTAATGTGGCAATATCGACGCTGCCGCGAGACACCAAAAATGGCCAGATGATCGCCCCAATAATGATAGCGATCCCAATAATTTTTTGTCTAAGCGAGCCACCGTCAAAATCCGGTAACGCCCACGATTTTTTGGGTACGCCTTGCCACACTTTGCTTAATGCAGGGCGAATTAATTGATACACAAAGATAATGGCGATGCCGACAAAGATCCAATTCCAACGAACGTCTCCCCCTGATTCCACTATCAGCTTAGTCCCATCGAGTCCTAATTTTAGCCCCATCATAAATACGGCTAAAATAAAGAAGGTGACGGAGGCAATAATGGCACTGATCCAATTTTCTTTTCTCATACTTTTTCGACCTCCGGGCGACCCAGAATGCCAGTTGGCATGATCAACAGAACACCAATCAATAAACCAAATGAGACGACATCTTTATATTCCGTACTTAAATACGCCGAGGTCATGGCTTCCGCTACACCAAGGATCAAGCCGCCCAGCATCGCGCCAGGAATACTGCCGATTCCACCTAATACGGCTGCGGTGAAAGCTTTCATTCCCGCCATAAAGCCAATATACGGGTTAATTACGCCGTAGAATTGCCCTAGTAATACACCTGCAACCGCCGCCATCGTTGCGCCGATCACGAATGTCAAAGAGATCACGCGGTCAGTGTTGATACCCAGCAGACTTGCCATTTTTAAATCTTCCGCACACGCACGGCAAGCGCGTCCCATACGGGAATAGCGGATAAACAGCGTTAATGCCAGCATCGCAAGGAAGGTCACAATCCAGATAGTCAGCTGCATTTTGGTGACAATGGCAGAGAAGCCATCACTTTCACCTAATACCCACTGCCCAGTAATCAGGCTTGGCAACGCTAGATCGCGGGATCCTTGAGATAAACTGACGTAGTTTTGTAAGAAGATGGACATCCCGATAGCTGAGATCAGCGCAATTAGGCGCTTAGAGTGACGAACGGGACGGTAAGCAACCCGCTCGATACTCCAACCATAGGAGCTTGATACCACAATTGCCGCCACAAATGCCGCTGCAATGAGGATCCACCCCACATCGATACCGAGCATCATTAAGCCCGCAATGACAATGAACGAAACGTAGCTACCAATCATGTACACTTCACCGTGGGCGAAGTTGATCATCCCGATGATGCCGTACACCATGGTATAGCCGATAGCGATCAGCGCGTAAGTGCTTCCTAACGTTAGGCCATTGAGGAATTGCTGAATAAAATACAGAATTTGGTCTGACATAAGATTATCCTTTCAAACTACTGTCCCTCTATGGAGAGCAGAAGCTGGAAGCCCGTTACCAAGCTCCCAGCTCATCACTGAATATCATTTCTCAATACAGATGAGAGCTACTCTTGTGCAGTAGAGGTTCCGTCTTTGTGCCATTCAAACACACCGAATTCGAAACCTTTCAGGTCACCATTTGGCTTCCAGCTTAATTGCCCCATGACGGTATCCACTGGATTAGCTTTCAGATCTTTCGCCAGCACATCGGGTTCCGTGCTGCCTGTACGCTGCATCGCCGTGGTTAAGCCTTGGATTGCGGCATAAGTTGTCCATACAAATGGTCCTGTTGGATCTTCTTTTTTCTTTTTAATCGCATCGACGATGGATTGGTTAGCTGGAAGTTGGTCATAACGTTTCGGTAATGTCACCAGCATGCCTTCAGAGGCGTCGCCTGCAATATTCGACAACGAGGAGTTACCCACACCTTCAGGTCCCATAAAGCGAATGTTCAGACCCGATTGTTTCGCTTGGCGTAAAATTTGCCCCATTTCTGGATAGTAGCCGCCGAAATAGACAAAATCGACGTTCTCTTTTTTCAGCTTAGCGACCAGTGCAGAGAAATCTTTATCACCCGCAGTGACCCCTTCAAACATCACTTCTTTCACGCCCGCTTTGTTCAAGCTTTCACGTACTGAGCGAGCCAAACCTTCACCGTATTGCTGTTTATCATGTACCACTGCAATACGCTTAGGTTTGATTTTTTCCATGATATATTTTGCTGCGGTTGGACCTTGGTCAGAATCCAAACCTGTTGTACGCATGATCAACTGGTAGCCACGTGTGGTTAAATCCGCATTGGTCGCCGCAGGGGTAATCATCAGCACGCCTTCGTCTTCATAAATATCTGAAGCCGGCTGAGTGGAGGAGGAGCATAGGTGACCAATAACATGTTTAATGCCATCGTTAATTACTTTGTTGGCGACCGCAACCGCTTGTTTTGGATCGCAAGCATCGTCGTATTCAACGGCAACCAATGTATCGCCGTTAATTCCACCCTTCGCATTAATATCCGCAATAGCTTGGCGAGCTCCCGTAAATTCCATATCTCCATACTGAGCAACGGGACCTGACATAGCGCCGACGACTGCAATTTTAATCTCTTTCGCCCATCCTGCTGGGCTTAATGCCATTGCGATACAACCCGCTAATAATGCTTTATTAATATTCTTCATTCGTGCGTCCCCGCCATCAATATTGTGTATGATTGTGAGTGTTTGTGATTGATTTATAATCAATTATTATAGGTGACAGGTTCAATGCCTGATATTTCAAAACATAGCCAATAAGGCTATATATTTCAGACTATTAAACAAGAGAATTATGCTAAATAGCAAATGAATGAGGCAGCTATTTACATCAATTGCAGAATAAAAAGCTAATGATAAAACGTGTATTTTTTGTAAATGCTAGTGTTATATTCCGGTTAAATTTGGCTTAATCCGAGGGAAACTCGGAAAATTCATCAATACCAAATTTTTCTCTTTGAAATTAAAAAATCGGTTACAGATCACTCTGCTGTTAGAATAGCGTGCAACATGCACCATGAAATGGATCAAAACAACATGAGACTTACCATCATCCCTCTGGTCAATCCTACTGAGCAACAATACATCGACTTATCGAAAATCTGGCTAGACCAGAGTCGAACTCAACTCGAACAAAATCTTGAGTCTGGTGTACGTTTTTATGGAGCGCGTTTTAATGAGCGATTATTAGCAGCGGCTAAAGTGGTTATTTATCAACAACAAGGTACGATCTGTGATTTTAATGTCCGTGAAATCACTCGCCGTCGCGGAGTTGGGTTATATCTTTTACAGGAAATTTTCCGTCAACAACCTGAAATCCGCCATTGGATCTTTGACTTGCAGGGCGTGGAACCGCAAAACAAAATCGCTTTGGAGAAATTTCTTGTTGCTTGTGGTTTTCAACCCGCCGAAGAAACTCATCATTGGCAGCTAAATATTGAGCCATTAGTATGAAACTTAATAAAATTCATCACGTTGCTATTATTTGCTCCGATTTTGCTAAGAGTAAGCATTTTTACTGTCAGATCCTTGGATTGCAGCTTCTCTCAGAATATTACCGTCCAGAGAATGACTCATGGAAAGCAGATTTAGCTTTTGGAGAGCATTATCAGATTGAGCTGTTTAGTTTCGCTAATCCGCCCAAAAGACTCAGTTATCCTGAAGCAACTGGATTACGTCATTTAGCGTTTGAAGTGGATAATATCGAGGAATGGATTGCCTATTTGGCACAACATCAGGTGGTGTGTGAGGGGGTAAGAATCGATCCGTATACTCAGAAGCGTTTTACCTTCTTAGCAGATCCAGATGGGCTACCTTTAGAGCTCTATTCTCGCTAACGAAAATTATCAAAAACAGTTAATGAATCAGTTATCTGCATTTAAATTCCGGGCTAATAAAGCGGAAATAAATGCAGATAACGTTGATAAACACGAGAGATTACATCTCGTCGTCTTCATCTTCCATAGCAAGACGCAGCTTTTTCATGGCGTTCTTTTCAAGCTGACGAACACGCTCAGCAGAAACGCCGTATTTGTCGGCAAGCTCTTGCAGCGTCGTTTTGTTGTCATCATCCAGCCAACGAGCACGAATGATATCTTGGCTGCGCTCATCTAATGAGGCTAACGCATCAGCTAAACGGTCAGTTGCGTGACTTTCCCAGTTATCATCTTCAATGGTATTGGCAAAATCAGAAGACTTATCTTGAAGAAAAAGCACGGGTGCAACAGGTCCACCGAAATCACTGCTATCATCGTCATCAGACATATCAAATGCCATGTCTTGCGCCGCCATTCGGGATTCCATTTCCAGTACATCTTTGGTGCTCACGCCTAGCTCTTGCGCAACCATATCCACCTCTTCTTGGTTAAACCAACCAAGGCGTTTTTTATTCTTTCTTAAGTTAAAGAATAACTTACGCTGGGATTTTGTTGTTGCGACTTTAACGATACGCCAGTTACGTAAAACGTATTCATGAATTTCCGCTTTGATCCAATGCACGGCGAAAGACACCAGACGCACACCCACTTCAGGATTAAAACGACGCACAGCCTTCATCAGGCCGATATTGCCCTCCTGAATTAAGTCAGCTTGTGGTAAACCATAGCCTGCATAGCTACGCGCGATGTGAATAACAAAGCGCAAATGGGATAAAATCAGTTGCTTAGCAGCTTCGAGGTCACCATCGTAATGCAGCCTTTCTGCCAGTTCCTTTTCTTCCTCTGCGGTCAGCATCGGGTAAGCATTGGCAGCTCGCATGTAAGCTTCAATACTTCCTTGTGGAACAAGCGCTAATGATTGCATGTCTTTGGTCATTAAGATCCTCTATGAATTGTACTGAAATGGGAGAGATTCGATACAGACAAACCGTAGTCTATCAGCTTAGCCGCGTTAAATAAATTATATACAAGAATAGTTAACCGCAGGTCAATATCTGACACATAATTAGAAAAGAAGTTCGTAGAAATTTATTTTTCCCATCGGGACCAATAAGTTAGCACCGATGGGAACAATTAAATTATTCAGGTCTGAAATGGCGTAAGTGTTGTAATGTTGCCAGCCATGCTGCTACCCAGCCCACAATTGCAGACATTAGAATAATCAACAGAGCCTCTTCCCACAACAGCTCTTCAATGTGGAATTGCGTACCAAATACACTTGCTACTTGCGCCACTAAATCAGACAACTGCCACACAAGTAAGAATGTCATAATGAGGGCGATCACCGCACCCAATGCGCCTAACACAACCCCGCCATTCAAGAATGGCCGCATGATAAAGCCATCAGTAGCACCAATCAGCTTCATCGCATTGATGGTATCGCGACGGGCAAAGATATTTAACCGCACACTATTACCAATCACTAAGAACAATGAAACAATCATCAAAATGCCAATCACTGATGCAACTTGCCCTACCAACCGTGTTAATGCCGCTAGGCGTGAGAACCAGCTATCATCCATTCGAACTTCTTCAATGCCGTTAACTTGACTGACACGGTCGCGCAGTGTTGCTAGAGCATTCGAACCTTCAAAATCCAGTTTCGGGGTGATAATTGCCACCGCTGGCAGTGGATTCTCTTCTAGCATATCTAATGCGGTGCTAAAGCCAGACCAGCTACGGAATTCAGATATCGCTTGGTCGCGAGATAAGTAATTCACATGAGCAACACCATCAAGGGCTTCAAGCTGAGTCACCACATTTTGTCCACCTTGCTCATCGAGAGACTTATCCAGATAGACCGTCAACTGAGGCGTCGGGTACCACTGTTCAGCTGCTTGGGAAACGTTCTTCCAAACGATATAACACAGGCTTGGCAACGCTAATGAAATGGCAATGACCATCACAGTTAAAAAGGTTGCCAGCGGTTGACGTAGCATGTCAGCCAGTGCATTTAGCCAAGAGTAGCGCCACTGCTCACGCCAGCCGCCTTTGAGTGCTTTGCTTTTTGATTGCATGGCACGTTCTGGCTTCGCTTTGCGGACATTCTTAGCCATGTTGACCTCCAAGCATCCGACCTTCGCTTAAGGTCAATACACGCAAATTACGGCGTTCAATCAACGCAATATCGTGGGTTGCCATTAATACGGTCACACCCACGCGGTTAAACTCTTCAAATAAACGCATAATGCCTTCAGATAACTCGTTATCAAGGTTACCTGTCGGTTCATCCGCGAGAAGCATCGTTGGCTTATTCACCACTGCACGCGCAATTCCCACACGCTGCTGTTCACCACCAGACAGTTGGATTGGGAAATTTCTCGCTTTATCCAACAAACCGACTTTATCCAATGCAGCGCTCACACGTCGGCGAATATCTTCGCTACTTGCACCAGAAATAATCAGCGGCATCGCCACGTTGTCATAAACTGTGCGGTCAAATAACAGATGGTGATCTTGGAAAATCATGCCGATCTGTCTGCGCAGAAAAGGGATCTCTCTGTCTTTTAGTCGGCTGATATCATGACCATTAAACAGGATATGACCCGCGCTTGGGCGCTCAATACCACAAATCAGTTTAAGTAATGTACTTTTACCTGCGCCTGAGTGACCCGTTAAAAATGCCATTTCCCCAGGGCGTAGATGGAAATCTACCCCTTGGAGCGCTTGGCGGCCACCGCGATAAGCTTTACTCACATGTTCAAAGCGGATCATCGAAAATTATTCCTCTCGGGCAAATAGAGCCTCGATAAAGTCATCGGCTTTAAATGGGCGTAAATCTTCAATACCTTCACCAATCCCGATATAACGGATTGGAATACCGAATTGATCAGCGATTGAGAAGATTACGCCACCTTTTGCTGTACCATCGAGTTTTGTCAGTGTAATACCGGTTAAACCTACGGCGTCATTGAAAATTTTAGCCTGACTAACCGCATTTTGTCCCGTGCTCGCATCGAGGGTCAGCATAATTTCATGAGGGGCTGACTCATCAAGCTTTTTCATCACGCGGACGATTTTTTTCAATTCTTCCATTAAGTGCGCTTTATTTTGTAAGCGCCCTGCAGTATCGGCGATCAACACATCGACACCTTTTGCTTGAGCGGATTGAATCGCATCAAAAATCACGGAAGCAGGATCAGCACCAGTATGCTGAGCAACAACTGAAATATTGTTACGATCGCCCCACACTTGCAGTTGTTCAACCGCCGCGGCACGGAATGTATCACCCGCTGCCAACATGACGGACTTACCTTCTGATTGATACTGACGTGCTAATTTACCAATTGTTGTTGTTTTACCCACACCGTTAACACCAACCATCAGAATAACATAAGGTTTTTTACCTTCGATCTCTAATGGTTTGTCTACCGTGGCTAAAATATCAGACATTTCTTCACGCAGCTTACCGTACAACGCTTCGGCATCTTTTAACTCTTTACGGGAAGCGTGCTGAGTCAAGTTATCAATGATTTTACGGGTAGTTTCAACACCGACATCCGCAATTAATAACTGCTCTTCTAGCTCTTCAAAAAGATCGTCATCGATTTTTTTGCCCTTGAATAGACCAAGGAAACCCGAACCTAGATTTTGACGTGTTTTTAATAAGCCTTTCTTTAGACGGCTGAAAAAACCTTCTTTTTTCGGTTTCTCTTGCTCAACTGGCTGAGCTTTAGCTGCTTCTTCCTCTGCTAAACGTGCCGCCTCGGCCTCTTCTTCTGCTATACGAGCAGCTTCTTCTTCCGCTAAGCGAGCTGCTTCCGCTTCTTGGCGTTCACGTTCCGCTTTTTCTTCCGCTAAGCGAGCCGCTTCCGCCTCTTGGCGTTCACGTTCCGCTTTCTCTTCCGCTTCTTTGATAGCAGCGAGTTCAGCTTGGCGTTGGCGCTCAGCTTCTTCTTCCGCTAAGCGAGCCGCTTCCGCCTCTTGGCGTTCACGTTCCGCTTTCTCTTCCGCTTCTTTGATAGCAGCGAGTTCAGCTTGACGCTGACGCTCAGCTTCTTCTTCCGCTAAACGAGCCGCTTCCGCCTCTTGGCGTTCACGTTCCGCTTTCTCTTCCGCTTCTTTGATAGCAGCGAGTTCAGCTTGGCGTTGGCGCTCTGCCTCTTCTTCAGCCAGACGGGTGATTTCCGCCTCTTGTCGTTCGCGATCAGCTTGCTCTTGCGCTAAACGAGCGGCCTCCGCTGCTTGGTATTCACGTTCCGCTTTTTCTTCTGCGGCTTTGATAACGGCTAACTCAGCTTGATGCTGACGTTCAACTTCTTCTTCGGCAGCTTTAATCGCAGCCTGCTCGATTTGACGTTGGCGTTCCGCGGCTTCTTCTGCTTGGCGTAAAGCCTGGGCTTCTAACGCTTCTCTAGCCGCTTTTTCTTCTGCTATACGCTTTTCTTCTGCTGCTTGACGCTCTTGCTCTGCATTTTCTGCCGCAATGCGCATCGCCTCTAATTGCGCTTTATGCTGGCGTTCTGCTTCTTCAGCAGCAGCCGTAATCGCATCTTGTTCAGCTTGATATTGGCGCTCTGCTTCATCTTCCGCCGCTTTAATTGCATCAAGCTCTGCCTGATGTTGGCGCTCAACTTCTACTGTGGCGGCATCCTGTTGCTCAGTATCATGAACAACATCATTTTTCAGTTCGACATCAGGTTGCTGGGTTTCTTCTTCATTCTTACGACCAAATCCCAACCATGAGAAAAAGCCTTTTTTCTTATCTTTAGCCATCAGCCACTACACTCCTCGCGGTAAAAACATGGCGTTTAAAAATTAAATCGCAATAAAATTACATGCAGTCTATCATTTCATCGCGCAGCAACACATATCTGAAAGAAAAATCCTGACAATTTATTCTTATTTTTCTGTTAAAACCGTGAAACCGAAGCGCTACAATAGTCCCCAATAATTTATACATTCCTCAATGAACTAAGCAACTATACATATTATGGCAAAAAAACCACAAACAGCCTCCTTGGGGCAAATTCGTATCATTGGTGGTAAGTGGCGTGGGCGAAAACTACCTGTACGCGATAGTGAGGGCTTACGTCCCACCACAGATCGCATCAAAGAAACGCTCTTTAATTGGCTAATGCCAGTGATCCGTGATGCTCGCTGTCTTGATTGCTTCGCAGGTAGCGGTGCTTTAGGTTTTGAAGCCTTATCTCGCTTTGCCGAGCACGTCACGTTTATTGAACTTGATAAACAAAATGCCAAGCTTCTTAGTGAGAACAAAGTTCGCTTAGAAGCTGATAATGCGAGCGTTATTAATAACAGCAGTCTCAGCGTTCTCAGCCAAATAGGAACGCCTTGTGATGTGGTATTTATCGACCCTCCTTTTCGTAAAGGGCTACTTGGAGAAACCATCACGCTCCTAGAAAAAAATCAGTGGTTAGCTGATGAAAGCTGGATTTATGTAGAGTCAGAAGCGGAGTTACCACTTACTGACATTCCCGCAAACTGGCAGCTACACCGTGAAAAGGTCGCTGGCCAAGTTGCGTATCGTCTGTTTATTCGTCAATCTGTTCATTCATCAAGTATGCAGGGAGAAAAAGATGCTGATTAATATCGGACGTCTGCTTATGATTTGTGTTTGGGGCTTTATGATCTTTAATATTGTGCATCCATTCCCTAAGCCATTGAAATATTTTATGGATGTCGCAATGGTATTTATGATTTTCATGCATGCATTGCAGACTATTTTCCTGAAAGCTAGCTTACCGAAAGATCAAAAGCTAACAGGGCTCCAGCAGACAAAAATTTTCTTTTTTGGCGTATTTGAAATGCTCGCCATGCATAAGAAAACAAAAGCGGCCATTGAAGCCGCTAAAAAGAAATAACCGATTATTCAGAGGGTTCGAAGCGAATAAATCGCGTACCTTGTAGGGTTAGCTTACCTTTAGCACCCAATTCAACACCTTGGTACTGCTCTTCGCTGACGATCACCTTAATCGTTTCTCCTGAAGCTTGAGTCTGAAAATAAAGTTCATAGCGAAAAGTTTCAGGGGATACCACATCGCGCTCCCGAGAACGCATATTTGGATAAGGGTAATCTTTTTTCTCTTTCACGAGCACTAACTGACTGACAGGTAATGAATTATCGTTAATTTCATTTTGTTTCTTTTGGTCAAAAAAACGCTTAGTGGCTAACACGGCGATAATCGCAAGAACAATAATTAAGAGAATTGGCTTATTCATAATTTATATATTTAGCTTAGAATTATCATAAGTATATACCCTCTATCGCTCAAATTGCAGATAAACGCCATACAATTTATGCGAGACACGGTATAGTTCATTTATATTTAATCGCTCTTGGTGATTTCTCTTTTCCAGAAACTTTTAAGGATATGTGTATGATTAGTTGGCCATTCCTCGCTGTTTTATTTTCTGGCTGGCTGTACGTTGATGCAGCCTATCGTGGTCCTGAGTGGCAACGTTGGTTATTCCGCCCTATCACTTTACTTCTTCTACTATTCTGGGGATGGAGTTCTGACGACTTAAATGCGCAAACCTATCTGATTTTAGGCGGTTTGGCGCTTTCCTTAGTTGCCGACCTTTCGAGAATGTTTTCTAGTGAGCACTTGCTTACTTCTTTGGGGCTCATGTTCTTAAGCTATTTGGTCTACACCATTAGCTTTGGAATGCAATTCAACTTTGGTCTGTATCTGCCTTGGCTTATCGTCCCTATCGCTATCGCAGCCGTCACCTTGGTGCTGATTTGGGGAAAACTGGAAAGCCAACAGCCTGTAGTTTTCGCCTCTATTATTATGAGCATGATTATGATGTGGGTGGCAGGAGACCAATACTTTGGCTTAGGTCGAGAATTTAATTTCTCGATTATGGTGGGCGCTTCTATGCTGTTTTTATCTCACTGCATCTGGCTAATTGCCCATTTCCGTTTTCCATTCAAAGCCTCTAAAGCAGTTGTAGCCGCATTCTACTTCCTCGGTCAGTTCTTTATTGTTCGCGCCATTTATTTATAATTCCCCGCCAATTGATAAAACGTGCTATTTGAGAATTTTATCAATTGGCTTCCCCTTTTTCATTTGACTCTAGAGTCTACTCCAAAGTGTAGACTTAACCTTAATTAGAGAACATGGTTAAAAACGCATCTAGAAAAAGGGGGCGCTTATGCACTCACACTCTCATAAAGATACCCATGCACACAGCACGTCTTGCTGCTCAGGAAACACTTGCACATCCGCAGCCGTAGAGAATAGCAAAGCTGTGAGCCATGACGCATCATCCCATGAACATCATCATGGCGATGACAAAAATCATGCTCATGATGATGACGATGAAAAATCCCATCAACATGGTAGCTGCTGCAGCTCAACATCCGCTGCAAATGATGACGTAGAGCCTACCCAAACCGCTAAACAGCGTTTTAGCTGGATTGTACGCGGGATGGACTGCCCAAGCTGCGCGGCTAAAATCGAAAACGCGATTTCCCAAATTCGCGAAGTCGCTCAAGCCAAAGTCCTCTTTGCCACTGAAAAACTCGTCGTGGACGCTGACAAAGACGTCACTGCCGTCGTTCGTTCAACTGTTGAAGCCGCAGGTTACGAACTACATGATGTGGGTAGCGCGAGTGCAACATCAGCACCGCCACCCAGCTTATTGAGTGAAGCGAAGCCCGTCATCATTTTAGCTATCCTGATGGCAATCAGCTGGGGACTTGAGTTTGTTAATCCACAGCTAGGTAACGTGGCGTTTATCCTAACCACGTTATTTGGGTTATACCCTATCGCGCGTAAATCGTTACGTTTGATTCGTACTGGTACACCATTTGCAATTGAAACCTTGATGACCGTTGCCGCTGTAGGGGCGATTTTCATCCAAGCAACTGAAGAAGCCGCCATGGTTATCTTGCTGTTTATGCTGGGTGAAATGCTTGAGTCCTACTCTGCGGGACGCGCTCGCCGAGGTGTTAGCGCACTCATGGCTTTAGTCCCTGAAGATGCCGTGCTTATCAAGGATGGACAAAAAACGTCAGTTCCTGTGGCACAGTTACGCCCTGGTGACATCATTGAAATTGCACCAGGTGGTCGATTACCAACCGATGCGGTGCTGGTTGCAGGATTTGCGAGTTTTGATGAAAGCGCATTAACGGGTGAATCCGTCCCTGTAGAACGCAGTGCTGGGGAAAAAGTGGCTGCGGGCTGTTTGTCTGTCGATAAAGCCGTACAAATGGAAGTGGTATCAGAGCAAGGTCAAAATGCTATCGACCGCATCTTGCAACTGATTGAAGAAGCAGAAGAGCGTCGTGCGCCAATTGAGCGATTTATTGACCGCTTCAGCCGCATCTATACTCCAATTATCATGCTGATTTCGGCCTTAGTGATAGTGATCCCGCCAATGTTCTTCGGTGCAGCATGGGATACTTGGATTTACCGTGGTTTGACTCTGTTGTTAATTGGTTGCCCTTGCGCATTGGTTATCTCAACCCCTGCAGCAATCACCTCAGCACTGGCAACCGCCACTCGCCGTGGAGCTTTAATTAAAGGTGGTGCTGCATTAGAACAATTGGGAACTGTCACTACAATCGCACTGGATAAAACGGGCACACTAACGGAAGGCAAACCACACGTCACCGATATCGTTCCCGTTGAAGGTCTGAGTGAAAGCGAGTTAATTCGTATCACTGCATCAGTTGAAGTCGGCTCTCATCACCCACTGGCTAAAGCTATCGTCAACAAAGCTGAAGAGTTATCTATCACTGTTGAAGAAGCGTTAGAGCGTAAAGCACTAGCAGGTAAAGGGGTTGAAGGCTCTTTTAATGGTAAACAAGTGTTAGTCAGCGCACCATCAAGGGTTGAGCCTCCATTAAGCAGCCAATGGCAAGCGAAAGTAGAAGCGTTAGAGGCGCAAGGTAAAACGGTTGTCGTCACGTTAGAAGATGACCAAGTTATCGGCTTAACCGCCCTGCAGGATACCTTACGTGGCGATGCTGCTGATGCAATGGCTATGTTGAAATCACTGAATGTTAATGCCGTGATGCTAACAGGTGATAACCCACGTGCCGCCAGCGCCATCGCAAATCAGCTAGGCATGGAGTTCCGTGCAGGATTATTACCAGAAGATAAAGTCACCGCGGTGATGGAGCTTAATCGCGATCACAACACCATGATGGTAGGTGACGGTATCAACGATGCTCCAGCCATGAAAGCGTCAAGCATTGGTGTTGCAATGGGTGGCGGTACTGACGTTGCTTTAGAAACTGCGGATGCCGCTTTAACCCATAACCGTTTGACTGGATTACCTGAAATCGTCGCATTATCCAGAGCCACACGGAAGATCATCCGCGAGAACATCACTATCGCCTTAGGCTTAAAAGCCGTTTTCTTGGTAACGAGCTTGTTAGGTATCACTGGGTTATGGGTTGCTGTGTTAGCGGATTCTGGCGCCACGGCATTAGTCACAGCCAACGCGGTTCGCTTACTGCGCGTTAAGTTGCCCGAAATCAAAAAATAGCCTTTCTTTAGTTTGATATCTCAACGCCGTAATGGTCATCATTACGGCGTTTTTTTATGCGAAAGAAATCTAAAATAATCAGTTATAGCAAAGAGTTACACAAACCATTCACCAACTGAATTTAAGACTAACTTTTCTCCCGCACACAGAAATATTGGGTAATATCTCGGTCATTGACAACATTTGCTGAGCGTGGATATGACTAATAATGCAAGTTCAATACCCCATGATGCCGCCTTTAAAGGCTTTATGACAAAGCAGAGTAATGCCCGAGATTTCTTTGAGCTTCATTTACCTGAACACATTGAACGCTTGTGCGATTTCGATACGCTTACCCTCATTAATTCAGCTTTTATTGATAGCAAATTGAGAACCCGGTTTTCCGATGTTCTCTATTCTGTTCAAACAAAAACGAGGGGTAGTTATATCTATCTGTTAGTCGAACATCAGTCGACACCTGACAAGTTGATGGGCTGGCGTTTAATGCACTACGCGTTTATGGCAATGAATCAACATCTACAGCAAGGGCATAAAACCTTACCGCTCGTTGTCCCCATTCTGTTTTATCATGGGGAAACATCCCCCTATCCTTATGAAGGTACATGGACACAATGCTTGCCCCACGCTGAAATAGCTCATGATCTGTATAGCAGCCCTTTCCCGTTGGTGGACATCACCGTAGTTGAGGATACCGAAATAGTTAGTCACCGCAAAATCGCTGTGATGGAACTCGCAATGAAACATAAAAAACTACGAAATGACCACCAGAGAGTCACTGAGCACTTCGTTCAAATATTAAACAGCCACTATAATGACAAAGATGATGTGATCACTATCTTGAATTACTTATTTATCATCATGGATTCACCCTACTACACATACATTGTCGAAACATTAATCGACCAAGCCGAAAATCATCGAGAAACTATTATGAATATTGCACAGCGGTTAAAAAACGAAGGAAAAGAAGAAACCTTACAACAGGTTGTATTAAAGAGCTTACAACTTGGTTTAAGCATTGACGTTATCCGCAAACTCACTGGGTTATCAGACAGTGAAATTCAAGCCCTTAATTAAACAACAAATTATGTAAGTATCGGGATAAATAATTATGAATATTGCCACACGTTTAAGATATGAAGGATATAAGAAAGGATTTGCACAAGGATTTGTAGAAGGATTTGAGGAAGAATTCACTGTGGGACTACAAACAGCGCTCAAAGTAGGTAAAGCCATCTGCCAACAAGAGATAACCTTAAATGCACTACAACTTGGCTTAAACATAGAAACTATCAGTAAAATCACTGAATTATCACTCAGTGAAATTCAAGCTCTTATGGATCGCCCATCAACAATAGCCTCCTGCGAAGCAAAAAGGCTATCTCTCATCAATGCCGCTGACTAGGTATTACAGGCCGCTGGCTTTTTTGCGCAATAAATAACGATACGGTGCATTCTCCGCTTCAACCGCCAGCAGTTCGTGTTCCATAAAACGGCAAAAACCGGGAATATCGCGGGTGGTTGCGGGGTCATCTGCAATGATTAACAGCGTATCTCCGTCCGCCATATTGCGTACGGTTTTACGCACCAGCATCACAGGTTCAGGGCAGCGTAGCCCTAGCGTATCAAGGGTTTTCGTTGGATTAGAAAATAAGTCAGACATAACACCACATTCTCTTGGTCATCAATGCGCTTATTGTAAAGCCACGCGCAGTGGATGAACAGTTTTGATTTTGTTGCGCAACGAGAGTATGATGCGCTCTTCCCAATTTAGGGATGTTATTCATGGGTTCCCTCACCCCATTGCCACTAAAAAGGTACAATATGTTTACGTTTACTCCGCAGCAAAAAGCCACTGCGTTAATTTGGCTATCGTTATTTCATATTTTAATTATTACATCCAGCAACTACTTGGTTCAGTTACCCATTAATATTTTTGGGTTTCATACCACTTGGGGTGCGTTTACCTTTCCCTTTATATTCCTTGCTACGGACTTAACGGTTCGCATCTATGGTGCGCCATTAGCTCGTCGAATTATCACTGCGGTCATGTTACCAGCATTATTAATTTCGTATGTGATTTCTGCTCTGTTTTTCCAAGGAGAATGGCAAGGTTTCGCGGCTATCATGACATTTAACCTGTTTGTTGCGCGTATCGCGGCAGCAAGTTTTATGGCATATGTCCTCGGCCAAATCTTGGATGTCAGCGTATTTAACCGCCTGCGCCAAAACAAACGCTGGTTTGTAGCACCCGCCTGCGCCATGTTTTTTGGTAACTTGATTGATACTATCGCGTTCTTCTTTATCGCGTTTTATCAAAGCAGCGACCCGTTTATGGCAGCAAACTGGATGGAAATCGCTCTCGTTGATTACGTCTTCAAGTTATTAATTTGTATGCTGTTCTTCTTGCCAGCTTATGGTTTATTACTGAACTTTATTTTGAAGACTTTCTTCGCTACCGCCAGTAAGAAACAATTATCCCCGCAGCACTGAGATAAAAAAGGGAGATAAGCCATCACTTATCTCCCAAGGGGTTAACTTGATTAATACCTAACTACTTTTCACATTACTCAACACAACAATTGATTATTCGAGCGCGCGAGCCAGTAGTGAAATTGGGTGTTCACATTTCTTACTGGTGGACATTTCAATTTGCCATTTACAGGTTTCACAGTCAGTGATCACCATATCCGCACCGCTCTCTTCAATTTGACGGAACAGCCCAGCCCCAATACCTTGGGAAACTTCGTAGTTCTCTTTTTTGAACCCGTAAGTTCCTGCAATACCACAACATTGTGAATCTAAAACAATCAGCTCAACACCCGGTACACGCTTAATCAGCTCAAGGGTGTAGGACGTCCAACCCATTTTTTCCATATGGCATGGTGTGTGATAAGCCACTTTTAATGGTGTGTGTTTCAGTTTCAGTTCACGCCCTTCTTCCAGCAGACGATAAATATAGCGGGTCGCTAGCTCAATGTTATCGCGCATCTCAGAGGTATCGACATCCAGCACATGGGTATATTCATCACGAATGGTAAATGTGCAGGTCGATGAGGTCGCCACGACGGGAATATGTTTCTCCAGAATCGTCTCTTGGAGTGATTCCAAATTCACATTCGCTTGGCGTTTCGCTTGCTTCATAAATCCGTTTGCGATCAGTGCCACACCACAACATTTTTCACGTTTTAACAGCTGAACACCGATATTCATCCCGTTGAAAACTTTGATTAAATCTTTACCCAATTGTGGATGGTTATAGTTCACGTAACAGCCGTGGAAGAATGCCACCTGTTCCTCAAATTTCGCCTGCTCTGCGGCTTGTTTACCGTACCAACGACGGAAAGTCCCGAATGAGTATTTCGGTAGCTCACGGCGATGGTCAATTTTAAGGGCTTTATCCAGAATTTGGCGAACGGGTTTTAAGCCTGTAATGGTGTTGACTACAGGGGCAAATGGGGTCGATAAAGAGCCCATGATGTCTGTATGGCTTAAAATCGCATCACGCAGTTTCGGTTTCTGCTGGCTATAGGTATTACGAGCGCGCGCGATAATGTCGCCTATCTTCACATCAGACGGGCAGGCTACTTCACAACGCTTACAGTTGGTACAGAATTTCAATGCATCATCGTACATCATCGGATCTTTTAAGCGTAAACGCTCACCATCAGGACCCGCTTGTTTTGGTCCCGGATACAGTGGGTTCGCTTTTGCCACTGGGCAATAGGTGGTACAAACGGTGCACTTTATACAGCTTTCAAAGCTTGCATCTTGAATACTCATTGCGCCACCTCCGCCTGCATGGCTTTATCTTTAGCAAATTCATTCACGATTTCATTCGCGGCATATAAGCCACTGACCAGTGAAACCCCGGCGCCACAACCTTGAGTCAGCGGATCAAACCCGCTTAATACTGCACCCGCAACATACAGGTTTTCGATGGTTTCACCGTGTTTTTTACCGCGTAAATTTCCGTCGGTTTGTACACCAAATGCCATGTATGGCTGAGATGCGAAGAACTCTTTATTTGTCCATTTGGCGCGGTCGCCGATTTCGCCTAAATCCAAATGCATCAAGGGTTCATACACTTGGTCAAATTTCGCCACCAAACCGTTATTAAAGAAACTTCCCGTCGCCAACACAAAATGTTTAGCTTTCAATGAAATATTGCCGTGATTGCGGGTTTGCACTGATTCAATGCGTGATCCCACGAAATTGACGGAAGTGACTTTATCACCCGGCATCATGATCCCACCTTGACGGCGGAACTGGCGTAATAGCATTTCATGAAGGCGGATACCTAATAAAGATGGCGGTAATGTTGGCAGTAAAAATAGCGGCTTACCTAAGCGTTTCTGCAACTCTAACATTGGTTCTTCACTGTCAAGACCAATACACGCAGGCATAAACACCGCATCCGCGTTGGCGACTAATGGTGCAATTTCTTCCACGATTTGCGCCATATTTTCAGGTCTATCTAACCAGCGCGCTACGTTAATCGCTCGGAACTCGCTTGGGTTTTCTCTTAAACGATCAAGCAGTGGCAAGTGGACATAGCACGCCTCAGCTTCTAATCCTTGGCGATCCAACTCATCCGCCACCATTTGCGGTTGAAAATCGAGAAAACCTTCAATACCCACAACGGCAATTTTGCCTAATTCCATCGGTTGATGAAGTGCAGTTGTTGGCACCGATTCAGGACTGAGCCATGTCATTCGCTTATGACCTAACGGCGTAATACGGTAATGATTTTCTTCGCAAGAACCTTTTAGATGTAGCCCTGCTTGCTGTAGTGTAGTCTGTGCCAATTGAGCCAGCTCAGCGACTTTTTCTGCCCCAATCAAACTGTACGGATGACTCGGTGCTTGTTGTTTTAGCGCTTCCAACATGGACAGCGGTTGCTCGACTTGAGTACCATCAGGAAGATGCGTTAATAAATCCAATGAACCCGACGAGAAATGCAGTGCGTTCTGCCCTGCACTCACGATGGCACAAGAAAGTCCTGATTGAGTCAGACGAATTCCACAGATAAGACCGGCAAGGCCTCCGCCCATCACTACTGCATCATATTTCATTCTCTGCCTCCTTCTGAGCAGGCTGGCTCAATGTACTTTCATTCATGCCACATAATCCGTGATACACCCAACTGGTAAACTCGCTTTCACGCAAAGCATCCCCCCAAGCAATTGGTCTCACCCCTTTCCAACGCTCATTTAAGAAGTGCCCCAGCTGCTGCTCGGTTTCATGTGGTGTAGTAACGTTAAAACGATTGAGTAATCCCGCCGCGCGGCAAGCACAAAGTTCACCTTGGCACGTCCCCATACCCACACGGGTACGACGACGTAAATCAAGCAAGTTGTTGACGGTTAAAGATTCCACCGCATAACGAACCTCACCCGCCGTCACCGCTTCGCACTCACACACTAAGCTTTTATCTAAACGATTAGCGCTGAGGATCGCAGACGCCCTATCACCATGACGATAAACCGCAGAACCGCGAATAGGTGCAGGGATAGAGACCACATTACGCAGCGCTTCTTCTGCACTGTGTTGAGAGCCCGGCAGTGGTGCTTCCGCCGTCGTGCATGGGGTTGTGACACCCAATTTTTCACAGACTTTATTGGTCGCCCATTCTGCCATTAAGCGATAAGTCATTAACTTACCGCCCGTAATGGTAATGAAACCATCTAAACCATCGCGTTTTGCGTGGTCGAGTAACACGATACCGCGGCTTACGTTACGCCCAGAAGGGTCATCATCACTCGCCACTAATGGGCGAACACCCGCATACGCGCGTAAAATGCGCGTTGTCGCTAATGCTGGTGACAACATAGAACCTTCGCGGATCAAAATATCCACTTCTTCTGGTGTCACATACATATTATCGATTTGGTCATATTCGATGTGCGTTGACGTAGTACCAATCAGAGAAATGGTATCCCCCGGAACCAGAATGTCCGCATCTGCCGGTTTACGACAGCGGTTGATCACCATATTGTTAAGACGGTGACCTAAAATAAGTAATGCCCCTTTCGCTGGGAACATTTTGATTTTCAGATCGGCGTATTCGGCAATTTTCTGTCCCCAAATTCCGCCAGCATTCACCACGATTTGTGCATGAATATCATATTGGCGCTTAGCTTGATGGTCATAAACCGTCACGCCGCGGACTTTATCCCCTTGGCGGATCAAGCCAATCACTTCATGGTAAGTCAGCACTTTAGCGCCATGTTCGCGCGCATCGAGCATATTCGCAGCGGTTAGACGGAATGGGTCGACAGTACCATCAGGCACGCGAACCGCACCAATTAAACGCGGGTTAACTGAAGGCTCTAAGCGAATAGCTTCCGCGGGATCAATCGCTTGAGCATCGATGCCAGCGGATTGGCAAGCGGTGATAAATTGCTGCTGATATTCGAGACTATCTTCAGGTAGGGTAATAAAGAGTCCATCGGTTTTTTCAATACAATGATGGGCAATACGCTTAAGAATTTTGTTTTCTTCTATACACTCTCTTGCCGATTCACTATCTGTCACGGCATAACGAGCACCACTGTGTAGCAAGCCATGGTTACGCCCTGTTGCACCTGTCGCAATATCATGCCGTTCTAGCAAAACTGCTTTTAATCCACGGCGAGCGCAGTCACGAGCGACACCTGCACCTGTTGCGCCACCACCGATAATGATGACATCCGTTTCAGTCACAGATGAGCCATTCATGTCGCATTCCTCACGTTAATCAATCTTCACTATTCGATAAGTATAGTTTCTATTTTTATAGTCTATAGTTAATATAAGCTCAAAAAAGCGCTCAATGTTTGATAAGGAACAAAAACGAAAGTCAAAAGTACAAATTAGGTACATCAAAGCGCGGAAGCGTGATAACCCTCACAAAATAATTCACAATTTTAGTTCCATTCTATTCACAAATCGCATTAACTATGCAGCCAGATAAACAAAATCAATAATTGTGCGTTAGATTACAGATAAAATGTTTTTTAACGATTAAGATTTAGCGCAATTAGAAAATAAAAGCGCTTAAAGAAACTCGATTGTTTTCGTTTTTGTTACTTCTCCCATAATAAACGCTCAACAACTTCACAACATATGTGAAATGAAGAGCATATAACTACTGACATGCCATCGGAGGCTTTATGTTACGCATGTTTAAACCCGCCGCTCATATCGAGAGGCTGCCAGCGGATAAAATAGACCCCGTCTATCGTAAATTACGTTGGCAGATTTTCCTGGGGATTTTCTTCGGTTACGCAGCATACTACTTAGTTAGAAAGAACTTCGCCCTCGCAATGCCTTATCTCGTTGAACAAGGTTTCTCTAAAGGTGACCTTGGTTTCGCATTATCTGGGATTTCAATCGCCTATGGTTTCTCCAAATTTATCATGGGCTCATTTTCTGACCGTGCTAACCCTCGGTACTTCTTACCGGCAGGTTTGATCCTCGCTTCACTTGTCATGATATTCATGGGCTTCGTACCATGGGCAACGTCTAGCATCATGATTATGTTCGTGTTGTTATTCTTATGTGGTTGGTTCCAAGGTATGGGTTGGCCTCCTTGCGGACGTACCATGGTTCACTGGTGGTCACAAAAAGAACGTGGCGGAATCGTCTCTGTTTGGAACTGTGCGCATAACGTCGGCGGTGGTCTGCCTCCATTACTGTTCCTGTTAGGTATGGCATGGTTTAACGACTGGAAAGCTGCGCTGTATATGCCAGCATTCGCGGCTATTTTAGTGGCAATGATTGCCTTCGCATTAATGCGTGATACTCCGCAATCTTGTGGTCTGCCACCGATTGAAGAGTACAAAAACGACTATCCAACAGACTATAAAGCCTCTGATGAAGAAGAATTAACCGCTAAAGCTATCTTCATGAAGTATGTATTCCCTAACAAACTTCTGTGGATGATTGCTATCGCTAACGTGTTCGTATACTTACTGCGTTACGGTGTTCTAGACTGGTCACCAACTTACCTGCGCGAAGTTAAACACTTCACAATGGATAAATCCTCATGGGCTTACTTCCTGTATGAATATGCGGGTATTCCAGGAACGCTGCTGTGCGGTTGGATGTCGGATAAAGTCTTCCGTGGTAACCGTGGTGCGACAGGCGTGTTCTTCATGACCTTAGTGACTATTGCAACTATCGTCTTCTGGATGAACCCAGCGGGTAACCCAGGCGTTGATATGGCATGTATGTTGATTATCGGTTTCTTAATCTATGGCCCTGTCATGCTGATTGGTCTGCACGCTCTTGAACTTGCACCTAAGAAAGCAGCGGGTACCGCCGCAGGCTTCACTGGTTTATTCGGTTATCTTGGTGGTTCTGTTGCCGCAAGTGCTATCGTCGGTTATACCGTTGACTACTTCGGTTGGAACGGCGGTTTTGCTGTGATGATCGGTGGTTCTGTACTGGCCGTTGTTTTACTGTTCATCGTTATGCTGAGCGAAAGTAAACATAAACGCGAACTCGCTAAAAACCAATAAGCGACCGCTTATGTTGAGTTGATTAGCTAGATTGATGGGTTATATCAAGAAAAGGATATAACCCATTTTTTTACCCAAAATTTGTTATCGGCACCATTTTATATTTGCAAAAGTATTTATCTATAAATTTATCTACCTATAAAACTGTTTACCTACAAGTTCTTTACTTACAAAGAATGATTACCAAGGAGATTTACTGATGAATTTTCAATTAAAAACATTAGTCGCAAGTATGGTCTTAGTGATGTCAGTGTCTGCGGCTGCCGAAACGGCAGGTAAAGTGGTGATTGCCCATCGTGGTGCAAGTGGTTATTTACCTGAACATACCCTCCCAGCGAAAGCGATGGCGTATGCGCAAGGCGCGGATTTCTTAGAACAAGATTTAGTGATGACCAAAGATAATGAACTGGTTGTTCTTCATGACCACTATCTGGATCGCGTCACTGACGTAGCGGATAAGTTTCCAAATCGCGCACGTAAAGATGGTCGCTACTATGCCATTGACTTTACCCTACCAGAAATTAAGTCTCTGAAATTCACGGAAGGTTTCGACATTGTTGATGGCAAAAAAGTCCAAAGCTATCCAAACCGTTTCCCTATGGGTAAATCTGATTTCCGTGTCCACACCTTCCAAGAAGAGATTGAATTTATTCAAGGTTTGAACAAATCAACGGGTAAAAATATCGGTATCTACCCTGAAATTAAAGCCCCTTGGTTCCATCAACAAGAAGGCAAGGACATCACCAAGAAAACCTTAGAAGTCCTGAAAGAGTATGGCTATACCAACAAAGATTCTAACGTTTATCTGCAATCTTTCGACCCGATTGACCTAAAACGCATCAAAACAAAACTGATGCCAGAAATGGGAATGGATTTAAAACTGATCCAATTAATCGCTTACACCGATTGGGAAGAGACGCAAGAGCAGAAGCCAGACGGTACTTGGGTGAACTATAACTATGATTGGATGATGAAGCCGGGTGCGATGAAAGAAATTGCAACCTACGCAGATGGTATTGGCCCTGACTATCATATGCTCATTAGCGAAGATTCTACGCCAACCAATATCAAAGTGAACGGTATGGTGAAGGAAGCTCACGCGAACCATATGGCGGTGCATCCATTTACTATCCGTGTGGATAAACTGCCTAAGTACGCGAAAGATGGTCAGCAGTTATATGACATTATTTATAACCAAGCGGACGTTGATGGTGCCTTTACCGACTTCCCAGATTTAGGAGTTAAGTTCTTAGAGCAGCAAAAGCAGAAGTAACATAGAAATTTGAATGATATAAAAAATCCCAGTCTTGCTGGGATTTTCTCTTTTAATATGCACTATCGCAGAACTAAGCAATCGTCACAGGGAATGCAATCACATCACTGATTCGTTCGGCATTCAGTGCCAGCATGATTAAGCGATCAACACCAACAGCCACACCGGAACATGCCGGTAAACCGTGCTCAAGCGCTGCAAGCAAGTTTTCATCAATCGGTTGAACGGGTAAACCCATTGCAGCACGCTTGCGGTTATCTTGCTCAAAACGTTGGCGCTGTTCGCCCACATCGGTCAGTTCATGGAAGCCATTCGCCAGCTCCATGCCCTTAAAATAGACTTCAAAACGTTCGGCTACACGGTGATCTTCTGTGCTAATTACCGCTAATGACGCTTGCGTTGCAGGGAAGTGGTAAACCACCGCAGGCTTCTCTTTACCAATGTGTGGCTCCACGCCCATGGTAAACAGTAGTTGCAATAAGGTGTCGCGGTCTTCTTCATTGTCCGCCACATTGCTTAAATCTAAGCGGGCAGCCACTTCGCGTAGCTCGCTTTTTTCCGCAGAGAGCGGGTCAATATCTAGATGGCGTAAAAATGCTTGCTGATAAGAGAGTAGCTCGGCACTTTCGCATTCCAGCACTTGTTGCAGAAGGTCATCCACTTCATTGATTAAGCGATACATGTCAAAGTGTGGGCGGTACCATTCCAGCATCGTAAATTCAGGGTTATGGTGTCTTCCCGCTTCTTCATTACGGAAACTGCGGCACATTTGATAGATAGGCCCACTTCCCGCTGCCAGTAAGCGCTTCATATGGTATTCAGGGCTAGTCATCAAATATAAATTGATGCCCTGAGCCGCGCCAGGTCCCACAAAGCGAGTTTCAAATGGAACAAGATGAATGTCAGTCACCGTGGCCTGACTCATTGCGGGTGTATCTACCTCAAGTACACAGCGATCAGCGAAAAAACGTCTGATTTCCGCAACAATTTTTGCGCGCTGTAACAGGTTAGCGATGGGGGCTGTAGGCAGCCAATTCGCTACTTCACTCATTAAAATAACTCCAAAATAAACTTAGTCGTGCAGTGTACTCACCTCCCCCTTAACACACAATGGAATATTGTGGATATTATGCGCTATCTGAGTATCGATAGGGGATATGATTCAAGGCGAGAAAAGATGATGTGATTATCTCCTGCTTTATACGATTAGGCAAAAAAGCTTTATTATTAACTTTTAACATTTGGTTAAAAAAAAACAAAAACATGATTTTTTCTTATCGCTTGTGATGCAAATGTTAAAACCAAACTTCACTACTCACCTTATTGATACAATTTAAATCTGTTTTTTAGCATTAAAAATTAAGCGACTTTCTAAACAGTGAACTCTTTCGCAATTTTATCTTCGATATGATTCTAGAATTTCCTCGAGGAACACCAGATTATCCACTGTTAGAAAGAAAAACCTGACGATTTTAGTTGGTTTTAAATGCTAGAAATTCCGTTAAATTTAATGATAATTATTTGAAATTCCTTTTTATTATTTTCGGTTTCTCTGCAATTTCTTGACACCCAAAAACAATTTACAAAAAGAAGACGCAGATCACACTTTAGGGGTAATATCACCCAAAACACCTTTCTATATCAAATTTATCCCCGCCACTATTCGTTATAATTCCCAACATAATAAGTCGTTATTAGCTATTATATATTTACGATTAAAAAAAGATTCTTTGCAGATTTGCCTAAAGGCAAACCGAAACTGAAATAGCTAAGCACTAAAAGTATTTAAAAGAATTTATTAATTTAACACTTTACACTTGAACAATGGAGAAGCGCAGTGCAAACCTTCAATGCCGATTTAGCGATTATCGGGGCCGGGGGCGCAGGCTTACGTGCAGCAATTGCTGCTGCTGAAGCAAATCCCAATATCAAGATTGCTCTGGTCTCAAAAGTTTACCCAATGCGTAGTCACACCGTGGCCGCAGAGGGGGGATCAGCAGCAGTTACTCAAGCCCATGATTCCTATGACTATCATTTTAATGATACCGTTTCTGGTGGTGACTGGCTGTGTGAGCAAGATGTCGTCGATTATTTCGTCGAACACTGCCCAACAGAAATGACCCAGCTGGAACAATGGGGATGCCCTTGGAGCCGTAAACCAGATGGTTCAGTTAACGTTCGCCGTTTCGGTGGGATGAAAATTGAACGTACTTGGTTCGCAGCCGATAAGACTGGCTTCCACATGCTGCATACCCTGTTCCAAACTTCATTAAAATATCCTCAAATCCAACGTTTCGACGAGCACTTTGTTCTCGACATCATTGTGGACGAAGGTCAGGCGCGTGGTCTGGTTGCTCTGAACATGATGGAAGGTACGAAAGTTCAAATTCGTGCCAATGCTATTGTTATGGCAACAGGTGGTGCGGGTCGTGTTTACCGCTATAACACCAACGGCGGTATCGTAACCGGTGACGGTATGGGTATGGCACTGCGTCATGGTGTGCCATTACGTGATATGGAATTCGTTCAATATCACCCAACAGGCCTGCCAGGTTCCGGTATCCTGATGACTGAAGGTTGTCGTGGTGAAGGCGGTATCTTAGTCAACAAAGATGGCTATCGCTATCTGCAAGACTACGGCATGGGCCCTGAAACGCCACTGGGTAAACCAGAAAACAAATATATGGAACTGGGTCCTCGTGACAAAGTTTCACAAGCATTCTGGCACGAATGGCGTGCAGGTCGCACCATCAGTACTCACCGTGGTGATGTTGTGTATCTGGATCTACGTCACTTAGGTGCTGAAAAACTGCATGAACGTCTACCATTTATCTGTGAGCTGGCAAAAGCTTACGTGGGTGTTGACCCTGTAAACGAACCAATTCCTGTTCGTCCAACAGCTCACTACACCATGGGTGGTATTGAAACTGACCAACGCACCGAAACTCGTATTAAAGGTCTGTTCGCGGTGGGTGAATGTTCATCTGTTGGCTTACACGGCGCAAACCGTTTAGGTTCTAACTCACTGGCAGAATTAGTGGTATTTGGTCGCTTAGCGGGTGAAGAAGCGGCACGTCATGCTGCTGAAGCTACCCCTGCAAATGCAAGCGCTATCGAAGCACGTACTCGTGACATTGAAAATGACCTGCAAAAACTTCTGAACCAAAAAGGTAAAGAAAGCTGGTCGAAAATCCGTGATGAAATGGGTATTTCGATGGAAGAAGGTTGCGGTATCTACCGTACACCTGAATTAATACAGAAAACTGTTGATAAACTGGCAGAGCTGAAAGAGCGCTTCAAGCATGTTGAAATCACTGACCATAGCAGCGTCTTCAACACTGACTTACTGTACACCATCGAATTAGGCTTTGGCTTAGACGTGGCGGAATGTATGGCTCACTCTGCGATTAACCGTAAAGAGTCTCGCGGTGCGCACCAACGTCTTGACGAAGGTTGCACTGAGCGTGATGACGTCAACTTCCTGAAACATACTCTGGCATTCTATAACCCAGAAGGTGCACCACGCCTTGAGTACTCTGATGTGAAAATCACTAAATCACAACCAGCGAAACGTGTGTATGGTGCTGAAGGGGCAGCTCAAGATAAGGCGAATAAGGAGCAAGCTAATGGATGATATGAAACACTTAAAAATGGAGATCATGCGTTTCAACCCAGAAACGGACAATGAACCCCATTTAGTGACTTATGATGTCCCTTATGACGAGCAAACCTCTTTGTTAGATGCTTTGGGCTACATCAAAGATAACCTCGCGCCAGACCTGTCTTACCGTTGGTCTTGCCGTATGGCTATCTGCGGCTCTTGCGGCATGATGGTGGACAACGTTCCTAAACTGGCTTGTAAAACATTCCTGCGTGACTATCCGCAAGGAATTAAAGTCGAGCCACTGGGTAACTTCCCTATCGAGCGTGACCTTGTTGTTGATATGACAAGCTTTATCGAGCGTTTAGAAGCTATCAAACCTTACATTATTGGTAATGATCGCAAACCTTCTGACGGTCCGAACAAGCAAACTCCAGCTCAAATGGAGAAATATCATCAGTTCTCTGGCTGTATTAACTGCGGTCTGTGCTATGCAGCGTGTCCACAGTTTGGTCTGAACCCTGAGTTCTTAGGCCCTGCGGCAATCACCTTAGCAGAGCGCTACAACCTCGATAACCGTGACCACGGCGCGAAAGAGCGTATGCCATTATTAAATGGTGACAACGGTGTATGGAGCTGTACGTTTGTAGGTTACTGCTCTGAAGTCTGTCCTAAGCATGTCGACCCGGCGGCGGCTATCCAACAAGGTAAAGTTGCGAGTGCGCAAGACTTTGTTATCGCCATGCTGAAGCCACGATAAGGAGAATTGAAGTCATGACAACTAAACGTAAACCCTATGTCAGGGAAATGAAAGGCGACTGGTGGCAAAAGCTCGGTTTCTACCGCTTTTACATCATGCGTGAAAGTACTTCCGTGCTTCAGGTTTGGTTCAGTATTTTAGTCCTGTACGGCGTATTTGCTCTGAAAAATGGACCTGAATCATGGGCGGGCTTTGTTGGGTTCTTAAGTAACCCAATCATTCTGATCATTAACATTGTGACACTGGCTGCGACGCTGCTGCATACCACAACGTGGTTCAAACTGGCGCCAAAAGCTGTCGCTATCATTGTTAAAGATAAGAAACTGCCAGATGAGCCAATTGTAAAAGGCTTCTGGGCACTCACTATAGTCGTGACTGCGGCTATTTTAGCAATCGCATTATTATTTTAATCGAAGGAGAATCTGATGAATCTAACGCCTAAACGTTCCGATGAGCCGATTTTCTGGGGATTATTTGGTGCAGGTGGTATGTGGAGCGCCGTTATTGGCCCTGCAATCATTCTCTTACTGGGTATTTTAATCCCATTAGGTGTCGCACCAGAAATGCTGAGCTATGAGCGCATCATGGCATTTAGCCAAAGCTTTATTGGACGCATTTTCTTATTACTGATGATTATTCTGCCTGTATGGTGCGGTATGCACCGTATTCACCACACCCTGCACGATTTTAAAGTGCATGTTCCAGCTACAAAATGGGTGTTCTACGGCAGCTCAGCAATCATTAGCGTTATCGCAATCATCGGTGTATTCACACTGTAATTGTTGATTAACTAAGTAAATTGATAGCAAGTACCCCGTCAATGCACTGCATGATGGGGTATTTTTTTGCATTACTTATGGCTTTCCAACCCTGAAATCAGCGCGGTTAAACCGTATAAAAATGCCGATTCCCCCTCATCACCATCCATAATGTCTAATGCTTCTTTCAATAGTGGTGGCACATTTTCATCGGTACTAGGCTCGACGTCCCGCTGAGCGGCTACATGCTCTTGCTGTTCCAGCACCGCCCCTAGCGTAAAATGCCCTACAGCACTCAAAGCATACAATCCTGCTTTTAGCGAAAAACCATTGTCCAACATAAACTGTAATTGGGTTTCAATCGTGGTGTATTGGCTTTGTGTTGGGCGAGTTCCTAGATGTACTTTGGCACCATCTCGATGGCTTAATAGCGCTCGGCGAAAACTCAGCGCGTTATTGCGTAGAAACTGCTGCCATGTTTCCCCTTCTCGCGGTAATCCATGATCATGATGACGAACGAGCATTTCCACCGCCAGCGCATCCAATAACGCACGTTTATTTTTCACATGCCAATATAACGTTGGTTGTTCAACCCCCAACTTTTGCGCGAGCTTACGCGTGGTCAGCCCTTCCATGCCCACTTCATTCAACAAATCCAGGGCGGCGCTAATAATGGTGTCTCTGTCTAATCGAGCCATTAAGTTCTCCTCATCATTTCTGTTGACACTCTATCACTGATAGGGATATATTCCAACTCTATCGATGATAGAGAAAATATATTATGAACAAAACCGCTGTTATTGCTTTAGTCATCACCGCCCTCGACGCGATGGGAATTGGGCTGATCATGCCTGTCTTACCCACACTGTTACGGGAATATGTCACGCTGGAGCAGCTCGCTAACCACTACGGTGTATTGCTGGCGCTGTATGCCGTGATGCAGGTCTTCTTTGCGCCACTGTTAGGAAAATGGTCGGATAAATGGGGACGCCGCCCGATTTTGCTACTATCCCTTGCCGGCGCCGCGATGGACTACACCTTGCTCGCGCTTTCAAGCACACTTTGGATGCTCTATTTAGGACGCTTGATTTCAGGGATCACTGGGGCAACGGGAGCCGTGGCCGCTTCGGTTATCGCCGATTCCACAAAACCTGAAGAGCGCACGGCGTGGTTTGGTCGCTTAGGTGGCGCGTTTGGTATTGGTTTAATCGCAGGCCCTGTAATTGGTGGATTTGCGGGGAATTATTCTGCACATTTGCCGTTTATTATTGCAGCGATCTTAAATGCATTTACCTTCATCATGGTATTCACCCTGTTTAAAGAGCCAAAGAAAAACGTAGAATCCGAAAATCATGTAGATGCGCCACAAAACAGTCTCTCATTTATGCAGGTTGCTAAGCCTATTTTGCTGCTACTTACAGTCTTCTTCACTGCACAGTTGATTGGGCAGATCCCTGCAACGACGTGGGTATTGTTTACCGAAAGCCGCTTCCAGTGGAGTAGTGTTGAAGTTGGTATATCTCTTGCTGGGCTGGGCTTGATGCACGCCATTTTTCAGGCATTTATTGCAGGAACCATCGCCAAACGATTCAGTGAAAAAGTCACCATCATTGTGGGCTTTATTGCGGATGGCTGCGCATTTATGGTGCTAGCATTTATCACCCAAGGATGGATGATTTACCCGACATTAATTTTACTGGCTGGCGGCAGCATCGCCCTTCCCGCATTACAGGGGTTAATGTCTTCCCAAGTTAGCCAAGAAAATCAAGGTAAGCTGCAAGGAATGCTAGTCAGCTTAACTAATGCCACGGGGGTTATTGGTCCACTGATGTTCAGCATTATTTTCGGTCAAACACTCGGTATTTGGGATGGCTGGGTCTGGATGATTGGTACACTACTTTATCTCGCTCTGATTAGCTGCTTTTTACTGTTTTATCGCCCTCAACATATATTGAAAGGACATTCCGGTATTTCGGACGTAAAATGTTATTAAGTCTTCAATGAAAATAACGCGATAAGAGCCCTATTTATGTTAACGCCACCGAAAAAACCAAGAACCAAGCCAGCAGAAGAACGTTTGAACGACCTGATGAATGCCGCGGAAAATCTCTTTCTTTCCAAAGGATTTCTTGCCACGACGGTGAGTGAAATTGTGGCTGTGGCGGATGTGGCAAAAGGGATGTTTTATCATTATTTTCAATCAAAAAACGAAATTATGGATGCCCTACGTACCCGCTATATGGATTGGTATTTAGGGCATATTGCAGATGCGCTTTCACCGCATCAATCGGCGTCTTCACAGTTAAAATCATGGTGCGAAAACAGCGTTAAATACTATGTTGAAAAGCAGACACTGCACGACATGCTCTTTCACGACGAATACCATGGTCACACTAACAGCCATGAACAACGTGCCGTTGAACAAATTAAACAGATTTTATCCCTTGGTGAACAGCAGCAAGCTTGGCATGCCGCACCACCAGAGCTTATCGCCACGATGATCTATCATTCAATGCATGCGGCAGTAGATAACCTCGCCACAACCCATGAATACAACCAAAGCAATTTGGGTGAATTGCTGTATGGGCGTTTTGTACGTCTTTTGGCGCAATAAATTGCAGTAGAGTGCCCCACGACTCAGTGGGGATTCACGACTTAATTTTGATCACTTCAGTCTCATTTGGCGATAACGTTTTTCCATCGTGTGAAAGCGGGTACATCGCCGGAATGGGGCTTTGAGTCTGTTTATCTATCAAAATAGAGTGTGGTTCTCCCTCTCGAAATAGATTCACTTCCCCCCATTGTCTTAATGCAACCACGATAGGAAAAAGGCTTTCCCCCGCCTCGGTTAACACATATTCTTGGTAAGCAGTGCCATCTGATGCATCCTTCAGTTCGAGAATATTTGCATCGACTAATTTACGTAATCTGTCTGACAGAATATTACGCGCTACCCCTAAACTTCGTTGAAAATCACCGAAACGTCGTACGCCATCAAAAGCATCACGCACAATTAATAACGACCAGCGATCCCCAATTAAATTTACGCTTCGAGCCACAGGGCATGGGGATCCTTCCATTACTGTATTCGACGACATGACTCCCCCTATATTTAATATCAAATAATTAATACCAAAAAATCTAGTTGCATTTTAAAACCAAGTGACCTAGCATTCAACTAGTTTCAAATCAAAACCAATTTCAAATTAAAACTAGATGAGTATGCAAAATGAAAAATTCCCTTTCATTACTCCATTCGGCTATTGAGCAAAATAGCCTTCAAAATTCATTACCGAAAGGGTTAGTTTATCTCTTCGCAGTTGCCAGTGGATTAAGTGTCGCTAATGTTTACTATGCGCAACCATTGCTAAATTCACTTTCTCGTGACTTTCATATTAGTGATGCCGCTATTGGTGGCGTTATCACCGCCACTCAAGTTGGCAGTATTTTCGCGCTGTTATTGTTAGTCCCTCTGGGCGATAAAATGAAACGTCGCCACTTGATTGGATGGCAGCTCAGCGCACTTGTTCTGTCTTTGCTCATTGTTGCTATAGCAAAAACACCCGCCATGCTACTTATAGGAATGCTCGCAGTTGGCATGCTAGGAACCGCCATGACACAAGGATTGATTTCCTATGCAGCGAGCTCAGCGGGAACTCATGAGCAAGGGCACGTAATTGGCACCGCACAAGGTGGTGTGTTTATTGGGCTTTTACTTGCAAGAGTCTTTTCTGGTGCAATAAGTGACCTAACCAGCTGGCGTGGTGTTTATCTCTCTTCTGCACTGCTGATGCTCGCTATTGCCTACCCCCTTTGGCGATATCTACCGCAGATTGATCCGCCAAAGAATGCCATGAATTACTCAACATTGTTGCGCTCAATGGCAACATTATTTAAACGCCAAAAAGTCTTACAGGTACGAGGCTTCTTAGCATTACTGATGTTTGCCGCATTTAATATTTTCTGGAGTGCCTTGGTCATTCCTTTAAGTGATGCACCCCATTATTTTTCTCACACTCAGATTGGTGCGCTTGGTCTTGTCGGTGTAGTCGGTGCGTTGATTGCTTCAAGAACTGGGCGTTTAGCGGATTATGGATACGGGCAAATAGTCAGTTTTATTGCTCTGCTATTATTAACATTATCTTGGTTACCCATTGCGTTTATGGATAGCTCACTATGGGCGTTGATCATTGGGATTATTTTGCTCGATGTGGGCGGGCAATCGTTACATGTGACGAATCAAAGTATGATTTATTGCTCAGAGCCTGAGGCCCATAGCCGCCTAGTGGGACTGTATATGATGTTTTATGCGGTCGGGAGTGGCCTCGGTGCAGTCAGTTCAACGTGGATTTATGCCCATGCGGGCTGGAATGGTGTTTGTCTATTAGGGGTCGGTGTGAGTGCTTTTGCACTTATTTTCTGGTGGCTGACTCGCCATATTAGATAGGCCATTTAAAATAAAACGGGTAAGCCATCGCTCACCCGTTCTTATTCTCAGAAACTTAACTGGAAAGTTTTAACCCAATTAGCCCCATCACAATCAAGCCAAGGCTCAATAAGCGGAACATATTGGCAGATTCTCCAAGGAAAATAATCCCGAAAATTGCGGTACCGACTGCGCCAATGCCTGTCCAAATCGCGTAAGCGGTTCCGGCAGGCAAATCACGCATCGCATAAGCGAGTAAGCCCATACTGGCGATAATGGCGGTGATAGTGATAATGCTAGGGGTTAGGCGCGTAAAACCATGGGTATACTTTAAACCCACTGCCCAAACAACTTCTAATAAACCTGCGAATAATAAGATGATCCAAGCCATGGTGGATGTACTCCGTCAACTTCTCGGGGTCGTCCCCATTACTTAAACGTGATGATTTCAGGTCGTCCTGAACACGCGAAATGAAACCGTATTATAAACGTTCAATTTCAGAGACTCAAGTCACTTAAAATAATAATTAACACTAAATTAACACCCATATTTATCCTATTCATGCTGAATTTGAGCCCTGACATGCAATATCGTCGCACAAATCCAAAAGCACAGGTAAAGTAGAGATCCTCCGCCAATTTTGTACCGAGAAAACACCATGCGTATCAAAGATATATTACTTGCCCTGTGTGTCGTGATTATTTGGGGCGTCAATTTTGTGATCATCAAACTTGGCGTAACCGCCTTACCCCCACTACTCCTCGGTGCCTTACGTTTTGTGTTTGTGGCCTTCCCTGCCATTTTCCTATTCAAGCGTCCCAAAATTCCGCTGAAGCTCTTACTGATTTATGGGCTAACCATTAGCTTTGGACAGTTTGCGTTTCTATTTTGCGCCTTGCGTGTGGGCATGCCAGCAGGCATTGCCTCGGTGATTTTACAGTCACAAGCTTTCTTCACTATCTTGCTCGGTGCCGTGATCCTTAAAGAATCCCTACAGCCAACCCACTTTATCGGTATGTTTATCGCCATAGCGGGTCTCGGGATTTTAGCCAATGGCGCAACCTCTGGCGGAATCGATGATATCCCACTGTTGGGCTTGATCTTTATTTTGGTCGCGGGGCTTTCTTGGGCATTCGGTAATATCACCAACCGCATCATTATGCAGCATCAAGGCGAAGAAAAATGCAGCGCCCTTTCCTTGGTCAGTTGGAGCGCCCTAATTCCAATTATACCTTTCTTATTAAGCTCTTGGATTTTCGAAGGCGAAGATGCCATTGTACAAGGCTTAGCGGGGTTTGATTGGTCTGTACTCGGTGTGATTTTGTATCTTGCCTACCTTTCCACTTTTGTAGGTTATGGGTTGTGGGGCGTGCTGCTCGGACGCTATGAGGCATGGCGCGTCGCACCATTCTCTTTATTGGTACCCGTCTTTGGATTAAGTAGCAGTGCTTTATTCCTTGGTGAGCACATAAACGGCATACAAATTGCTGGATTAATTTTGATTATGTTAGGGCTAATCACGACATTGTTTGGTAAAAAAATTATTCAGGTGATTCGAAAGTAACCGCCAACGCATTCAAATACCGGAAATTTTCTTCCGGTATTTTTTTGTCTGTTTGATTATTTTCAGTAAAAACCCCATACACCCAAGCGAATTTATAATCTAAAATTAAAATATTAATTAGAATATAAAACCAATCATTGAATTAACGCTAGACCAAAACAAGATAAAATCCAATATTAACTTCAATTTTAGTGATGCGAATTCCAATATTGGAATTTATCTACAATTTCAATTAAGTGTCTCGATTTAGCTACCTTTTCTTTCCCCCAACTCTCGCTATATCTGTTTGAGTTTTTACTTACATAAATAACTAATAAAGCTCGTTAACGAAATGGATGGGGAAAGGCTATGGGTAAACAATTGATTTGGATTGTTCTCGCTCTGCTCGGCGCGTTTTCGCTCGGTTATATTGCATTAAATCGAGGTGAACAGATCAACGCCCTGTGGATCGTGGTCGCCGCGGTCTGTATTTATTTGATCGCATATCGTTACTATGGACTGTTTATTGCTAAAAAAGTCCTGCAAGTGGACTCCACACGTATGACGCCAGCCATTCGTCATAACGATGGTCTGGATTATGTACCAACCGACAAAAAAGTGTTATTTGGTCACCACTTCGCCGCCATTGCTGGCGCAGGCCCATTAGTCGGTCCTGTACTTGCGGCACAAATGGGGTATTTACCGGGTATGCTGTGGTTGCTCGCAGGGGTGGTATTGGCAGGGGCTGTACAAGATTTTATGGTACTGTTCGTTTCCACTCGCCGCGATGGTCGCTCTTTGGGTGAACTCGTTAAAGAGGAAATGGGTAATACTGCGGGCGTTATTGCGTTGATTGCTTGCTTTATGATCATGGTGATCATCCTTGCTGTGCTCGCGATGATTGTCGTGAAAGCGTTAACACACAGCCCATGGGGAACTTATACCGTTGCCTTCACCATCCCACTGGCTATTTTCATGGGGATTTATACCCGTTATATTCGCCCAGGTCGTATTGGTGAAGTTTCAGTTATTGGTCTTATTTTCTTAGTTTTTGCGATTATTTCAGGCGGCTGGGTCGCAGAGAGTGAAACATGGGCGCCTTACTTTGACTACACTGGCGTGCAGTTAACGTGGATGCTGGTCGGCTATGGCTTTGTGGCTGCGGTTTTACCTGTTTGGCTGTTATTAGCCCCTCGTGATTATCTCTCTACTTTCTTGAAAATCGGGACAATTATTGGTCTGGCGATTGGTATTTTGATTTTAAATCCCAATCTACAAATGCCGTCATTAACTAAATATATTGATGGAACTGGTCCTGTGTGGGCTGGGGATTTATTCCCATTCTTATTTATTACTATCGCTTGCGGTGCCGTTTCTGGCTTCCACGCCTTAATCTCTTCCGGTACCACGCCGAAAATGCTCGCCAATGAAAACCAAGCTTGTTTTATCGGTTATGGCGGGATGTTGATGGAGTCATTCGTGGCTATCATGGCGTTAGTCGCAGCTTGTGTGATTGACCCAGGCGTTTATTTCGCGATGAACAGCCCAATGGCGATGTTAGCGCCAGCAGGAACGACGGATGTTGTGGCTTCCGCGGCGCAAGTTGTCAGCGGTTGGGGCTTCCAAATTACCCCTGAACAATTAACGCAAATTGCCAACGAAGTCGGTGAAACCAGCATTATTTCCCGTGCAGGGGGCGCTCCAACACTGGCAGTCGGTATGGCGTATATTCTTCATGGCGCATTAGGCGGGTTGATGAATGTGGCATTCTGGTACCACTTCGCTATTCTGTTTGAAGCACTGTTTATCCTGACGGCAGTGGATGCCGGAACCCGAGCGGCGCGCTTTATGCTGCAAGATTTACTGGGTGTGGTTTCACCATCATTGAAAAGAACGGATTCCCTACCCGCTAACCTGATAGCCACTGCATTGTGTGTGCTGGCTTGGGGTTATTTCTTGCATCAAGGCGTCGTTGACCCACTCGGTGGTATTAACACCTTATGGCCGCTGTTCGGTATCGCTAACCAGATGCTGGCAGGTATGGCGCTGATGTTATGTGCGGTCGTTCTGTTCAAAATGAAGCGACAAGCCTACGCATGGGTCGCGCTATTACCAACAGCGTGGTTATTGGTTTGTACAATGACCGCAGGCTGGGAAAAAACCTTCAGTGAAGATGCCCGCGTTGGTTTCTTAGCAGTCGCGAATAAGTTCCAAGCGATGTTAGATAGCGGCAACTTGCCGCCGCAATATACAGAATCTCAGTTAACTCAGTTGGTTTTCAATAACCGTTTAGATGCTGGTTTAACGATTTTCTTTATGATTGTGGTTGTAGTTCTCGCCCTGTTCTCTATCCGTACCGCGTTAAAAGCATTGAAATCTAAGGAACCGACCGCCAACGAAGTTCCTTATGAGCCAATGCCAGCCAACTACGAAGAGATTGTGGCAAACACCCGCCATCATTAATACACCGGAGATTGAGAGCTGAGAATTGAGAATTGAGAATCTATTAACCTTTTTACTTCAGTTTTGTATTTTAGATTTTTGATTTAGATGTTTTTCAAAACTCACTCTCTTTCTCCAAAATCGCTAGCTACGATGCAATCCTCTAAATAGTTTGTGTTGTAGCAAGGCGACGAGTTTGATAAACCCGAGGAGCATACATAAGTATGTGACTTGGGTTTAACTAACGAAGACAACACAGCTACAGCGCAAAATATGACGAGGATTTATGTTTGGAAACTTAGGGAAAGCGGCCCGTTACTTAGGCCAAGCCGCCAAAATGATGGTCGGCGTCCCCGACTACGACAACTACGTCGCTCACATGCAGCGTACCCATCCAGACCAAACGCCGATGACTTATGAAGAGTTTTTCAAAGAACGGCAGGATGCTCGCTACGGTAGTAAGGGTAAAGGCGGGTTTAAATGTTGTTAATCATTGCTCTTATTGAGCACCGCAAATAAAAAAGCCGAATACAGTACGAAACTGCATTCGGCTCTTCTTGATCTCACTTCGCCACTCACTATAATGGCTGGCTTGATCTGTCGACGATTATTTCACGCGTGAAACGTATTCGCCTGAACGAGTGTCAACTTTGATCACTTCGCCGATCTGAACAAACAGAGGAACTTTAACCACTGCACCAGTGCTTAACGTTGCTGGCTTACCACCAGTACCTGCTGTGTCACCTTTCAGACCTGGATCTGTTTCGACAACTTCTAATTCAACGAAGTTCGGCGGAGTTACCGCGATTGGACGACCGTTCCACAGCGTTAAGATACAATCAGCTTGGTCGATCAGCCATTTTTCGTTGTCACCGATAGCTTTCGCATCTGCTGCCAGTTGTTCGAAAGTTTCGTTGTTCATGAAGTGCCAGAACTCACCGTCGTTGTACAGGTAAGTTAAGTTCATATCCATGACATCTGCGCCTTCAACAGAATCAGTAGATTTAAAAGTTTTTTCCAACAGTTTGTTAGAAATCAGTTTACGCAGACGAACGCGTGCGAACGCTTGACCTTTACCCGGTTTAACGAATTCACTTTCAAGAATTGCACACGGCTCACCATCTAACATGATTTTAAGACCTGAGCGGAATTCATTGGTACTATAAGTAGCCATGGAGATCCTCTATTTATAAACTAAAAATGGCATAGCCAAAAAATGGTCGATATTATAACTCAAAATACCTCATCCAGAGAAGTCTGGATACAACAACTTGCCGAAGCAGTCACTAATCCGGATGAATTGCTGCAATTACTAAACTTAGAAGACCATCAGCCATCGCGAGAAGGTCATGAAGCACGTAAGTTATTTCCTTTACGTGTTCCGCGTCCTTTTATTTCGCGAATGAAAAAAGGTGATCCACTAGACCCTCTGTTATTGCAGGTATTAACCGCAAAAGCAGAGTTCGATATACATCCAGGTTTTTCTACTGATCCACTAGAAGAGCAGGATAACGCGATCCCGAGTTTACTCCACAAGTACCGTAACCGCGCATTAATGCTGGTTAAAGGGGGTTGTGCAGTGAACTGTCGATACTGCTTTCGTCGGCATTTTCCTTATGAAGATAACAAAGGAAATAAAAATAACTGGTTGATGGCTGTGGATTATATAAAAAACCACAGTGAACTCAATGAAATCATCTTCTCTGGCGGTGATCCTTTAATGGCAAAAGACCACGAACTTGACTGGTTAATTAGCCAACTTGAGGAAATTCCACATATTACTCGCTTGCGAATTCATTCTCGCTTGCCAGTGGTAATTCCAGAAAGAATTACAGATACCTTTTGCCAGCGTTTATCTCAGTCACGTTTGCAGGTCATTATGGTGACTCACGTTAACCATGCTAACGAGATTGATGATGAATTTACGAAAGCGATGCAGAAATTAAAACGTGCAGGCGTCACACTGCTCAACCAAAGCGTATTGCTCCGCCAAGTTAATGACAATGTCACTGCTTTGGCAAACCTGAGCAATGCCCTATTTGATGCAGGAATTTTACCGTATTACTTGCATGTGCTCGATAAAGTCCAAGGTGCTGCCCACTTCTTAGTGAGTGATATTGAAGCTCGACAATTAATTCGTGAATTGTTAAGTCAGGTCTCGGGGTATTTAGTACCGAAGTTAGCGAGAGAAATTGGCGGGGAACCAAGCAAAACCTTACTCGATTTAAACTTGCGCCAAAGCTAGTCTGAGTTAATAAACATCAAAACTAATAGGCATAAAAAAACCCGCTTAACTGATTAAGCGGGTCTTATTGATACATGATTATTGGCACTTATAAACTTGGCCAACCATTTTGCTATCAACAGGAACAAAGCTAGATAGGACAGTTTCGCTTGGGCTTGAAGCACCAAAAATCACGTTACCACCCATTGCTGCAGCTTTGTTACGTAAATCATTTGCTGCGCCGCGCATGGAGCTAGATTCGTTATTAACGCCGCTCAACCAGTTGCTTTGAGTTCCAGTGACTTGACCAAGAAGTTGACATTCGCTTCCCGGTTGATTTTCAACAAAACGAACTTGTGAGCCTGCCGCAGTCAGATCATTGGTTGATGTACAACCTGCTAAAGTTAGTAATGCAGCAGCACCAAGCAAGACTTTAATTCGCATGTTTTCCCTCATTTTTTATTGTGTTTTTGCAGCTGGTTGTTGAACCTTTATAGCTCCAATCACTCAAAATTCTGTTTTATGACAGTAAATTAGCGTACTAGATATCCAAGTAGGCTTGATAAAAACTGTCAATCGCTCAGAGTTTATCACAAAACAATCAATACGCTTGTGATGTTCTTTACTTATTTAAACTATTTTTTACCTTGGGTTAAATATAACCCGATGAGTTACCTTAACGCAAAAATAAGTAATAAACCTCACAAATACAAAGCACGAAAGCATTAATTTGATTACCTATAAAAAAACCGGCACCACTCGATAATTCATGGTGCCGGTCTTATTTTGGCTGGTAGCCACTAGTTAGTGGCTACTGGCGCACAATGTTTGCCTACTGGCTTACATCATGCCGCCCATTCCGCCCATGCCACCCATACCCGCTGCGCCTAAATCAGGAGCGTCAGATGCTGGCATATCAGTGATCATCGCTTCAGTCGTAATCATCAGACCTGCGATTGATGCTGCGAATTGCAGAGCAGAACGAGTAACTTTAGTTGGATCCAGAATACCCATTTCGATCATGTCGCCATAAGTATCTGTTGCTGCGTTGTAACCGTCGTTGCCAGTTGCTGCTTTAACATTGTTAACAACAACAGAAGCTTCTTCACCTGCGTTAGTGACGATTTGACGCATTGGCGCTTCCATCGCACGCAGAGCAACACGGATACCTACGTTTTGTTCTTCGTTATCGCCTTTCAGTGCTTCCAGTTTAGCCGCGACGCGAACTAACGCAGTACCACCACCAGCAACAACACCTTCTTCAACCGCTGCGCGAGTTGCGTGCAGAGCATCGTCAACGCGAGCGCGTTTTTCTTTCATTTCAACTTCAGTTGCTGCACCCACTTTAATTACCGCAACACCGCCAGCTAATTTCGCTACGCGTTCTTGCAGTTTTTCACGGTCGTAATCAGAAGAAGACTCTTCGATTTGTTGACGGATTTGAGTCACACGACCTGCGATTGCAGTTTCGTCACCGATACCATCGATGATGATAGTGGTGTCTTTGTTGATAACGATACGTTTAGCTTGACCTAAATCTTCTAACGTTGCTTTTTCCAGCTCCATACCGATCTCTTCAGAGATAACAGTACCGTTAGTCAGGATAGCGATATCTTGCAGCATTGCTTTACGGCGGTCACCGAAACCAGGCGCTTTAACCGCAGCGACTTTCACGATACCACGCATGGTGTTCACGACTAATGTAGCTAGTGCTTCACCTTCAACATCTTCAGCGATGATCAGCAGTGGTTTGTTCGCTTTAGCAACGCCTTCTAATACTGGCAGTAATTCACGAATGTTAGACACTTTTTTGTCGACTAACAGGATGAATGGGTTTTCCAGTTCAACAACGCCAGTTTCTGGTTTGTTGATGAAGTAAGGAGATAAATAACCGCGGTCAAACTGCATACCTTCAACCACGTCTAATTCGTCTTCCAGACCAGTACCTTCTTCAACGGTGATAACGCCTTCTTTACCGACTTTCTCCATTGCTTCTGCAATTAATTTACCAACAGTTTCGTCGGAGTTTGCAGAAATAGTACCAACCTGTGCGATTGATTTAGTATCTGAACATGGAACTGACAGAGTTTTCAGTTCTTCAACAGCAGCAACGACTGCTTTATCGATACCACGTTTCAGATCCATTGGGTTCATACCCGCAGCAACTGCTTTCAGACCTTCGGTGATAATTGCTTGAGCTAAAACGGTAGCGGTTGTTGTACCGTCACCCGCTGCATCGTTAGCTTTAGAAGCAACTTCTTTCACCATTTGTGCACCCATGTTTTCGAATTTATCTTCTAATTCGATTTCACGAGCAACAGAAACACCATCTTTAGTGATAACTGGTGATCCAAAAGATTTGTCTAAAACAACGTTACGGCCTTTAGGACCTAAAGTTACTTTAACTGCATCAGCAAGAACATTGACACCACGAAGCATTTTTGTACGAGCGTCATTACCAAATCTAACGTCTTTAGCTGCCATTATCTCTTTCCTTTAAATTCTTTTCGTTTGATGAAAGTTTTAAGTGAAAATTCTTATTCAACGATTGCTAAGATGTCGCTTTCGGACATGATTAACACTTCTTCGTTGTCGATTTTTTCAGCTTTTACGCCATAACCGTCGTTAAAAATTACGATATCGCCAACTTTCACATCCAGCGCTTTAACGTCGCCATTTTCGAGGATGCGGCCTTGGCCCACAGCGATAACTTCACCACGAGTTGATTTGCCCGCAGCACTGCCAGTTAACACGATACCACCAGCAGATTTAGATTCGATTTCTTTACGTTTAACGATAACACGGTCATGCAATGGACGAATTTTCATTAATAGTTCTCCTACAAATAAAGTCCATACGGGTAAAAGGTCGATACCAAGGTGATCTTCACCAGTACCATGTTTCAGGAGATTGGGATGAATAACTAAGACTTCAAGGGGTGGGAGATAAATTTTTTTATTATTTATCTCCCTACAGTTCAAAGGGAATTAAGGTTTAGGCGGGTTATCTTGGTTGGAATCTGAAGATTTATCGTCAGGAACACGATGGCTTTCACCATCAATAGTTCTTTCGCGATCAATAGTATAAGAAGGGTCATCTTGCTTGCGTTGGTACTCGCCTTCAAAAGTATTGCCATTTTGATAGCCACCACCCTGAAAACCATTTCCAGGTTGGTAAAACTTGATGTGCGGGATTAAACGCATCACAAATAATTTTTGTACTGGTGGTAGTAATAAAAGTAGTCCAATAAAGTCCGTAAAGAATCCAGGAACAATAAGTAAAAATCCTGCTAACACTAACGCCACACTTTTAATCATTTCAGCGGCAGGACTTTCACCACTCATTAATTTTTGTTGTATTTGCATGACATTTTTCATCCCTTGGTTCTTCACAAGTGAAACCCCCAAACAGGATGTGAGCACCACTAAAATTAATGTCATCAATACACCAATTTCAGCCGCAACTCGGACAAAAATGACCGACTCTATATACACCAAAATACATATCAGAATTAGTGGTAACCAGCGCACAAGTACTCCTTAATATCAATAAGCTACTGCATTTTTCGGGGCTAAATGAAAACCTTTGTGAACTATCTCTAAGAGACTACTATTCATATTCGCTTTTTTCATCAGTATAGCCATAATAATTGGGTCTCTGATCGTGATTTTCAACTCATGGACTAAGATCATTAACAAGGCTTATCTGTGATTTAAATCACACAATATAAATTCTATTGCACTAATCAATCCATAAAATGATCTAGGTTCAAGGTATGGGGTGATAAAGGGCATATGATCACCCCATAAGTCAGTAGAACATAATACTGATAAAGGAGTAATAGGTGGTAATCACCTAGAAGTTTAGTTTTAGGATATATTTTTAAAAGCGCATAAACGGACAGTAACTGTAATCTAATTAAGAAGGTTCTCATGTCAAACAATACTCGTATCGAAGAAGACCTGTTAGGTAAAAAAGAAGTTCCAGCCGATGCCTATTATGGTGTTCATACTCTGCGTGCGATTGAAAACTTTTATATCAGCGACCGCACCATTAACGATGTCCCAGAATTTATTCGCGGCATGGTAATGGTAAAAAAAGCAGCCGCACTAGCTAACAAAGAACTGCACACTATTCCTCGTAATATCGCAGATACCATCATCAAAGCATGTGACGTTGTTTTGAATGAAGGCAAATGCATGGATCAGTTCCCAGTTGACGTATTCCAAGGTGGTGCGGGCACATCACTGAACATGAATACCAACGAAGTTCTGGCAAACATCGGTCTTGAACTGATGGGTCATAAAAAAGGTGAGTATGAATTCTTAAACCCAAATGACCATCTGAACAAAAGCCAATCTACCAACGATGCATACCCTACCGGTTTCCGTATCGCGGTTTATAACTCTGTTCTGAAATTAATCGATTCTGTTACTTACCTGAAAAAAGGTTTTGAAAGTAAAGCAGAAGAGTACAAAGACATCCTGAAAATGGGTCGTACTCAATTACAAGACGCAGTACCAATGACTGTTGGTCAGGAATTCCATGCTTTCGCAACTCTTCTTAAAGAAGAAGAAAAAAATCTGAAACGTAGCATCGATTTACTGCTCGAAGTTAACTTAGGTGCAACTGCTATCGGTACTGGCCTGAACACAGCCCCTGGTTACCAAGAACTGGCTGTTAAAAAATTAGCAGAAGTAACAGGTTTAGCATGCGTACCATCAGAAGACCTAATCGAAGCAACTTCTGACTGTGGTGCTTACATCACTGTTCACGCTAGCCTGAAACGTTTAGCAGTTAAACTGTCTAAAATCTGTAACGACTTACGTTTACTTTCCTCTGGTCCTCGCGCAGGATTGAAAGAAATTAATCTGCCAGAATTACAAGCAGGTTCTTCTATCATGCCAGCAAAAGTTAACCCAGTAATTCCTGAAGTTGTTAACCAAGCATGCTTCAAAGTTATGGGTAACGACATCTGTGTAACGATGGCTGCTGAAGCAGGTCAATTACAATTAAACGTAATGGAACCAGCAATCGGTCAAGCGATGTTCGAATCCATTTCTCTGATGAGCAATGCATGCCGCAACTTAGTAGAAAAATGCGTTAACGGCATCACTGTTAACAAAGAAATCTGCGAAGCGTTTGTATTCAACTCTATCGGTATCGTAACTTACCTGAACCCATTCATCGGTCACCACAACGGTGATATCGTGGGTAAAATCTGTGCAGAAACAGGTAAGAGCGTACGTGAAGTTGTCCTAGAACGCGGACTGCTGACCGAAGCGCAACTGGATGATATCTTCTCTGTTGAGAACCTAAAACATCCAGCATATAAAGCAAAAAGATTTGACGACTAATTATTTATGTTTAGCATAAATAATTCTTAAGAATAAGGGCACGACTTTCCACCGGATAGCGTGCCTTTTTTCATGAATGCACACACAAATAATTAACATAACAGTTTCATAATTTTCATTTTTGTCGAGGAGTAAACACTATGTTAGCCGTAGAATTTGTCATTGTTCTGCTGGCCATTTTTTTAGGGGCCCGTCTTGGAGGGATAGGTATCGGTTTTGCCGGTGGCCTTGGTGTTCTGGTGCTCGCTGCAATTGGCGTGAAACCGGGAACCATTCCTTTTGACGTAATCTCTATCATCATGGCAGTTATTGCCGCCATCTCTGCAATGCAAATTGCGGGTGGTTTGGATTACTTGGTTGCTCAAACAGAAAAACTACTGCGTCGCAATCCAAAATACATCACTATCCTTGCCCCTATCGTGACCTATTTCCTGACTCTGTTCGCAGGTACAGGTAATATCTCATTAGCAACTCTGCCAGTTATCGCAGAAGTGGCGAAAGAACAAGGCGTGAAACCATGTCGCCCACTGTCTACAGCGGTTGTTGCAGCTCAGATTGGTATCACAGCATCTCCAATTTCTGCGGCAGTTGTTTACATGGCATCTGTCATGGAAAACCCAGCAATGGTTGGTGCAGGTAACACCGTTAGCTATCATCCTGATGTCTTTCATTATCTCTTGGACATTTAACTCTAAACTGTCTGATGACCCAATCTACCAAAAACGTTTAGCTGAAGGCTTAGTTGAACTGCGCGGTAGCCAAGTTAAAGAGATCAAACCAGGAGCTAAAGCGTCAGTTCTGCTGTTCTTACTCGGTGTTGTTGGTGTAGTTTGCTACGCAATCATCAACAGCCCAAGTTTAGGCATTGTGGCAACCCCACTGATGAACACCACTAACGCTATCCTGATTATCATGCTGACTGTGGCTACGTTAATCACTGTACTGTGCCGTGTAAACACTGATGCAATCCTGAACTCTAGTACCTTCAAAGCAGGTATGAGCGCATGTATCTGTATCTTAGGTGTTGCATGGTTAGGTGATACTTTCGTACAACACAACATTGATTGGATCAAAGAAACTGCGGGTGACTTAATCCACGAACACTCATGGATGTTAGCGGTTATCTTCTTCTTCTGTTCTGCGCTTCTGTACTCTCAAGCAGCAACAGCGAAAGCACTGATGCCGATGGCTCTGGCACTGAACGTTAGCCCATTAACCGCTATCGCTTCATTCTCAGCCGTATCTGGTCTGTTCATCCTGCCTACTTACCCAACTCTGGTTGCGGCAGTACAAATGGATGACACCGGTACAACTCGCATCGGTAAATTCGTCTTTAACCACCCATTCTTTATTCCGGGTACCATCGCTGTGGCACTGGCCGTTACCTTCGGCTTCCTGTTCGGCGGTATGATCCTGTAGTCATCAATGCAATGACTTAGGAACAGAGAAACCGTGGCTTTCTAGTCACGGTTTTTTTATGTCTGCACTAAATCTCCCACCCATTTAGAATATCTAAAATAGATAATAATTAAACTGGCTGTATTCCATTACAGAAAAAACGGTCTAATCACGCTTAAATTTAAGTATTTACAACTACGTAAATATACCTGTTCAAAATAGAACAATTCTTTTCATTTAAACAAACTGAAACAATTTGTCATATTTAAAATTGAATAAAACGCTAAAAATAAATCACATAAAATAATGAAAAATAACAATTAATAGATAAAAAAAGATGATTTTGAGCGCAAGAAAGAATTGATGCGTCACAATTTAGTGACCAGTTGTTAATAAATGTAAAAACCAGAATTATATTCTTTATTATATACCGATAACGAATTAAATAAGATTATATCACTATTTAATAAAGATGCTCTCAAAGAGTCTACTCCCCTTATCACCACCTAACGCTAGCTTTATTATTTTATATTACTCACCTTATGTGTTTAATTTAAAATTTTCGACTATTTCACTATATTTGCATTATTTGATTTTATAAAAAACGTCACGTAAATTAGTTAGAAGAAAACGGAGTGAAATAATTTCCTCACACAACGTTTTCATCAATCCTTCGTATTCACCTAAATACGACTTTTATTAAGTGATGCTGTTTGGAAGGAATGCATACAATGAAAGAAACAGACGGTAATAGCCCTTCACCCAAGAAGGGTATAACTATTTATACAAAAGCAGTGGGTTATGAAATTTATTTATTACGAAAGCGTCGTTCGCTCAGTGGAAAAGATTTAGCAAATTTATTGAATATCTCTCAACAGCAAGTTTCTCGTTATGAACGAGGTATCTGCAACATTACAATAGATATGCTAGTACAGGTTTTAAATGTACTAAAAATGCCTATTCAGGACTTTTTGGATAGAACCGTTATTCGAGTTTCCATAATGAAATTTAAGCTAAGCAGTGTTGGCAGTAAAGATATCTCACTGTTAAATAGCTCATTTATAAAGTAGGCATATATTTTCCCTACATGTTTAATTCATTATATCTTAACAATAAAGAATAACTTTTATTTTTATTATAGCAATACCCCTACTCCAATGGAGCTTTACCAATAACAATATGATTTTATAAATAAAAATATTTTTAAAAGTCCTATTTATCGTATTAATGATAAATATATTAAACATTTAAATTATTTCAGCACAGCTGAGAACTTAATCTAACCACCTAAACAGTTATTTATACTTAGCCATTAAATACATGTGAAAAAATTAATCTATTAAATATAGAAAATTAACACTCTGATAAATCCATGGAGCGCCATTCTATTCATATGGCGCCCTACTTTTCATGCTTATTTATTATAGGTTAGTGAATAATAAATCGAGCACTAAGAATAAAGGTAATATTCTCTTTTTTAGAACAAGAGAGTATCCCCTTTATATCTAAGGAATGGAATAAAGGAAATTAGCGAAACTTTAAATTGAATGTTTATAACTGATTCAACCTAAATTTAGCCTAGGTAAATAGATAATATCGGCATCATACGTATATATATCTATAACGAAATAAGTCATGGAATACGAGCATATACAATCAATTTAATTATTTAACTTTGGACAAATAGGAATACTAATTATGTCATTTAAAACAACGGCACTTTCTACTGCTTTATTTATGAGCCTGTCAGCTTTAAGCCTGAACGCAATGGCAGCACCTTCTGCAGAAGTCACTCTGCAAGGGATCCTGACCAACACAACCTGTGATGTCACCATCAATGGCGGTAAATCAGTCTTAAACGTAGGTGTTTTAAAAACGTCTGTGGGTGAAGCAGATTCAGACTTTGCCGCTGTCAATGCAATGTCCTCTACAACCGTTGATATGCCAGTGACTTTAGTGGGTTGTGCTGAGGGTGAGGAAGGTAACTTAATCATTCAAGGGATCACTTCTGTCGGCAACAACCAACAGGACATCTTTGTAGCGACAGACTCACAAACTGTTGGTTTTATGATTGAAGATGAAGCCAACAAGCGCATCACCAACGGTAGTGGTACAAAAGTTGAAATTGGCGCAGGTGAAACAGCAGCCCAATACACATTCAAAGTTGGCATGGCAACAACCACGACCACTCCGAAAGCAGATTCCTACAGCGCACCCATCTTAGTGGCTTATATCGTTGACTAATTCGATTTAATTAACTCAGTCGATTGAGGTAAGGCGGGCTCCGTCTTACCTATATTCTGCCACGAAAACTATGAGGATAGACAAATGCGAAATAACCGACTAATGCAAGGGATCTGCGGTGGCTTGCTATTGCTATCAGGTTCATCGATAGCCGGGATCGCTATCGATACCACTCGAATTATCTTTTCAGAAAGTGATAACACCACCGGAAAAAGCGTAGGGATTACCAGTTCAAGCCAGTCACTCACGCCTTATCTGGTCAAAACACAAATGTTGCGTGACCCCTATGGCGATCAAGGAGAAACCCCTTTTGTGGTGACGCCCTCCTTATTCCGCTTAGAAAAAGGGTCGACCAATCAAGTCCGTATAATGAAAAACAGTGTGGCGCTCCCGCAAGATAAAGAATCTGTTTTTTATTTTCGTACCATCGCCATGCCGACCAGCGAAAAAGGATTGAATGCCCCACAAAATCATATTGATGGTGCCGTACAAGTGTCGACGGGAAACATCATTAAGCTGTTTTATCGCCCGAATCAGTTAGGCATGACCCAGCCACAAGCCATGAAATCGCTGAAATTTTCGAGTGTAAATAATGGGGTTCAAGTGTCCAATCCGTCCCCGTACTACATCACCTTAGACAGCGTAAAAATTGCCAATAAGCCCGTTTCTCTGAGTACCAAAAAGGGAAATAACATGATTGCGCCGTTTAGCAGCATCACCTATTCCCATGTTCAACGACAAGGCTCGGTTGAATGGAAAGCCATTAATGACTATGGCGGAAAGGACGAGTTTCATGCGCAAATTCAATAAATTACTTATTGCTTCTTTTGTCATATTGCTTAACGGATGGCACATGGCACAGGCGGAGAATACCGAGATTAGAGCGCTCATTACCGATGATGTTGGGTGCGAAATTCGCATTCCCAACTCATTGCAATTTACCCCGATGCGCACATCCGATTTTCAAGGCGCGATAACCACACATCAAATTAAGCCCTTGAAAGCGCAATTTATCTGTGTGGATAAAACGGGAAATCTCACCCCCAAGATTACGTTACAGGGAAATACCCCCTATAACGAAAGCACCATTTTCTTGGATGGAACCCCAAATAGCACAGGGTTTATGTTACGCCTCAGTGATGGCACGCCGCTCTCCCTGAGTGATTTTTATGACACAAGCAAAGCCTTTAAACGCGGTGAACAGATTGCCTTAACGCCACTGACCAAAGAGAACCATCACCAAACTGAAGAGACTTTTCTCGTGGGTTTAGTGGGGCCCGTGGATGGGGAAGCCATTCCTGGTGAATTCTCAGCCTCATTGACGTTTAACCTTATTTTTCAGTAAGACCTAAAAATAGGAAATCATCATGACACTGACTCAAAAGTCACTCTATTCCCTGCTCATCCCCACTGCATTGTATGCGGCAAGTCTGGGGCAATCCGCGATAGCGGCAACCTCGGCCACCACTAAAATCAGTGCCAGCATTGTCGGTGGTGGCTGCCAAATTACCGCGCCCTCAACTGTTTCGATTCGTAACGGGGATCTTATTCCTGCTGAAGAGATCACCACCAGTGATATCAGCGAAACCTTTGACCTCACCATTCTTGGCTGTAAAGGTTACGGGTTAACCCCCTCGATAACCCTCGAAGGGGACACCGATAGTGCCTCCGGTGAAGCGCTGTTTGTGAGTCCCGGCAGCACCAGTACAGGCTATGGCATTTTATTGTCGACGGCTGGCAATACTAACTTCGAAGGTAGTGACAACCTGGCAACGGATAAAAAAATCACGGCTCTCACCACCAAAGAATGGAATAAAACCTTTGCCAGCACATTGAATGGAACCATCCCACTGAAGGCAACCGTCAGTTGTGGAACCTGTACTGCCAATAACTTACAAGGCGGCGAGTTAACCGCCTCATTAACATTTAATTTTTTCTATCACTGATTTTGAAGGCCGTTAATAACAATGATACGAAAACTGTCTTTCTTTAGCGTGATTGTAGGGTTGCTATTACCAGCCAGTGAATTACAGGCAGGCAGTGCCTCAACCACCCTCTCCTTTTCCGCCTTTTTTTATGGTGGTAGCTGCGATGTGACGGTGCCAAATACCGTCACGTATAACAATGGCGCACCACTGCCCTACGATGAAATTCTGAAAAATCCGCAACGTAGCGGATTCACGTTAACCCTCTCAGGGTGCCAGGGCTATTTTTTAACACCCAGAATTGCGGTCAAAGGGAACACGTTCACCGCAGATAACAATGAATCGCTGTATGCCGATGCATCCAGCACCGCAAAAGGCTATGGCGTCAGGCTATCCACCCCCGGAAATACGCTTTTTAATGCCAATGACAATACTGCGAAACCCGGCAATGAGGTGATCACCATCAAGACATGGCCATCGGATGGAACCAGCGATGTCGCAAGATTAAACAGCTCGCTTGATTTTACTGCTGTGCTTGCCTGCGGCACCTGCACGGCCAGTGACAATTTGCAAAACGGTGAACTTATCGCAACCGTCACGTTTAGCTTCGTATATGACTAATTGGGTAATCAGTATGTTTTCGAATCGTTTTTCTTACTCTCACACGCTTATTATTGTATTGATATGGGGTGTTTTTTCAGCCTTGGCTTCCGCTACTGAAGGCGGTTTACGCTTGGCTCAAACGCGTGTCGTGTTCGATGCGGCAAACCCAAATGCCAGAATTGCTATTAAAAACAGCAGCCCGCAGGTCTACTTAATCAAAGCTGACGTCCTCAATACGCCAGAGGGGAATGCCCACAAACCCGCGCCCCCGTTTATTGTGACACCACCCATGTCTCGCTTAGAAAAAGAGAGCCAAAATACGCTGCTCATTGTGCGTAATGGTACCGCAGAGCTGCCGACAGACCGAGAATCCGTGTTTTATTTAAGCTTATTAGCGATCCCTTCCACCACAAAAGCGAATGCCCCCGAAGGTGAGATGACCAGTGCGCAAGTTTCGGTGGGGATCCGCAACGTTATCAAACTGTTTTATCGCCCGAAAGGGTTACCCATGAGCGTCGAAACCGCCTCAAGCCAACTGGTTTTTCGCCAGCAAGGTCAACAGCTCGAAGTCAGTAACCCAACGCCGTATTACATAACCTTGGCACAATTGAGTGTGGATCAGCACCCCATTGATGTACGAGAACTGGACCCTATGATTGCCCCCTTCTCCACCCA